>JAPPJI010000021.1 GCA_028820405.1 Candidatus Kaiserbacteria bacterium | reverse complement strand
ACCCGTGGCATACTCAAAAATGACCGGTGTTGCGTTAGGAGGTTGAATGTAGGGGTGTGTGTAAACAAAAAGCCCCGTACTCAGTTAGAATACGGGGCCTCGGCTTATTAACCGTCCTTCTTGCTGCCGATCCCGAGCCTTTGCAGCACCTGCTTTCCGGCAGGGGTCATCGCAACCAGCCAAACGAGTGCGGCAACGATTGCTGCAATGGAAATCTCGGACCACGGTAGTGGTATGTCCGACGAGAGTGCGAGGAGAAGTATCACCGCACCAACAATTGCACCGGTTAGCACGTTGCGGTTTTCCCAGTAGAGGACTGCAACCACAGCGAAAACCCAGACGACCAATGCCTGCGGCAAGATATCTGGACTGCTTTCGGCGATGCCGGACACGAAAACGGCAAAGAAGAGGGAAAGAACACCAACAGCAAACCAACGTCCATTCATGAGTATCTCCTTTATGGAAATGGGTTGTCCGTTAGAAAAGCCTACAGATACCATGCCAGAGTATGGGATGCCTGTCAAAGCAATTCTGCCCGGTGCAGGCGGGTGCACATAACAATGTATCAAGTATAGTTTGTCAACAGCATGGTGCCGATGCCCCCGATGTCGTTTGTGGTTGCAATAGATTGTTCATGTGCCGGGTAGCGGCATTGCAACGGTGCATGTGGAGACAGACAATGCACAAAAAAGCAATTGACCGCTTGCAATAAGTGTGCGTATACTGGAGGCACGCGCAATGGGTGGAAAACACAGGAGTGTGTATACGGTTTTGCGTGGGTTCTTTGCACAATTTTGTCACATACACATATAAGATTGCAAGAGAAAGAAGATGGCTTTTTTCTCTTGCTCCGACCGTCTTTTTTCAGAGTTTGATCCTAGCTCAGGGTGAACGCTGGCGGCGTGGATAGGGCATGCAAGTCGAACGAGGTCTTCGGACCGAGTGGCAAACGAGGTAGTAACAGGTAGGGACCTACCCCTCAGTCGGGTACAACTCATCGAAAGGTGAGCTAATCCCCGATAGTCTCTCAGGAGTAAAGTTTTTTCGCTGAGGGAGGGACCTGCTTCGTATCAGCTTGTTGGTGCGGTAACGGCGTACCAAGGCTATGACGCGTAGGGGAGGTGAGAGCCTGACCCCCACCGATGGGACTGAGACACGGCCCATACTCCTACGGGAGGCCGCAGTCGAGAATATTCCGCAATGGGCGAAAGCCTGACGGAGCGACGCCGCGTGGTGGATGAAGTACTTCGGTACGTAAACACCTTTTATAAGGGAGGAAGTTTATTGACGTTACCTTATGAATAAGGGGCTCCTAATTCTGTGCCAGCAGGAGCGGTAATACAGAAGCCCCGAGCGTTACCCGGAATCACTGGGCGTAAAGCGTCTGCAGGTGGTTCTGTTAGTCGTGCGTTAAATCTTCTGGCTCAACCAGAAAACCGCGCACGAAACGGCAGCACTAGAGGGCAGGAGAGGTGTGTGGAACTCACAGAGTAGGGGTGAAATCCGTTGATACTGTGGGGAACACCAAAAGCGAAGGCAGCACACTGGCCTGACCCTGACACTCAGAGACGAAAGCGTGGGTAGCGAATGGGATTAGATACCCCAGTAGTCCACGCCCTAAACGTTGCTTGCTGGCTTTTTGGAGCATTGACCTCTAAGAGGCGAAGCTAACGCGTTAAGCAAGCCGCCTGGGTAGTACGAGCGCAAGCTTAAAACTCAAAGGAATAGACGGGGACTCGCACAAGCGGTGGATCATGTGGCTTAATTCGACGATAAGCGACAAACCTTACCAAGGCTAGAAACCTACACGACGGCATTTCGAAAGAAGTGCTTCCTTCGGGCGGGTAGGCAGGTGATGCATGGCCGTCGTCAGTTCGTGGCTTGAGCTGTTCCCTTAAGTGGGGTAACGAACGCAACCCTCGTCGTCTGTTACACGTTGTCAGACGAGACTGCCCTCTCACGAGGGAGGAAGGAGAGGATGACGCCAGGTCCGCATGTCCCTTGACGCCTCGGGCTGCACACATGATACAATGGCTGCTACAACGGGAAGCCAAGGTGTAAGCCGGAGCAAATCCTAATAAAAGCAGTCTCAGTCCGGATTGAGGTCTGCAATTCGACCTCATGAAGTTGAAATCGCTAGTAATCGCGGATCAGAATGCTGCGGTGAATACGTTCTCGAGTCTTGTACTCACCGCCCGCCAAGTCAAGGAAGTTGAGGGTGCCCGACGCTCCGTCTCGTACGGATCTAAGGTAAATTCAATAACAAGGGCTAAGGCGTAACAAGGCACGGGTAGCGGAAGCTGTTCGTGGAATAATTCAAGTGAAATCACCTTCGAAAGAAGGATCGTCAATTGAATCCGTTGGATTCAGGACAATGGTACCGTGTCCGTAAACTGTACTCGCTCTCCCCGGAGACAGCGAAACCGGGGATGGTCGGAGCAAGAGAAAGATGCTATCAAAGGAGTATTTGACAAAAAACTCATATATTGTATAATCTGGGGTAGGAATCAATTCACCTTACAAAGGAGCAGACGATGAGCTATTTGAAAGTTGTTGGAGTGTTTCTGGTTGGTTGTGCGGTTGGATTCAGCGTTACCGCACTCCTGTCGAGTGCTGTAGAAGCCCTCAACGAAGCCCTCTTTTTGGCGGAATCGGCAGCGTTTTTCTGGTCGGTTTCGTAGATTTCTCCCCAGGTTTTAGACAGGTTTTTCCTCAAAAACCAGCTTTCATGCGGTGTGTGCCGTATCTGATGAGTCCAAAAGGACGAAAAAGCACGATATTTACAAAAATATCTATATATTGTATAGTCTATTTGGTGTCATACATCTCTGTCTCGCACTAGAAAGGAGGGTCACATGAGGGCTCTTGGACAAGAAACGGCCCAAGGATTGGTCGCGGTTGTGACGTTTTTCGGAACATTACTTGCTCTGCTCTTTGCAGTACATGCAGTCTCTGTCTCTACTCTGTTTGAACAAGGAGTCGGAGCCTTTCCGCTCGGAATAAGTCTCCTGGTACCAGGTCTCATAGGTCTTGTGTGGTGGTTGTCACCACTACGACCCAAAACAGAGTGGTGGCTGATCGGGATTGCCTTTGGGATATACCTTTCGGCACTTTTTGCCGTGCCGCTTGGTGCCGCAATACTGGCTGCTTTCGGCGTGTACGAACTGTTTTTGATGATTGGTCTTGGCATCCGTGCCACGGAATTCATCGCGACATTTCTTTGTTTCCCCATTTTTGTTGTTGCCATGCTGGCGTTACTCTATGTGCTTGGTGCAGAAGATCCGGTAACGGTAGCAATGCTGAAGGTGGTGTGGCAACGAACAAAGAAATGGACACAACACAATGCCAGTTGTGCCTGGCGGTTTGTCCGTCAAGGGGTTCGAGAGGGAAGTCGTACCATTGCCGGTGAGTCCCGGGAAATGTTCGGTGATCTCAGAGAGGCAGTGACCGACATCAGACAGCCTGATAACTGGCGTGATATTTCATTGCGCGGACAGGCAGCATCCGTTAAGGAGCGGGTCTGCAGTCTTTCGATGCGGTCGTTTCGTCAGCAGGCACATAGCATCGGACAGGTTTTGTACCACGGTGCACTGCGAATAAAAGAGACGCTATTTTAGTTCTATGCCTGGGGCACGTTTGTCCCAGGCATTTTTTCATGCATGTTGTTGTGATAATTAAGGTCTTTGCCGACACGGTGAGGCGTATGCAATACCTGTTTGATGAAGAAGAATTTGTACAAGTATTTCTCCTCTGATTACATAGAAAGACCTGGGACACTGTCCCAGGTTTTCTTTTTGCATGCAAGTGTCCGTGCTGTTTTCGTGCCATACTGATTACATGAAGAAGCGAATGATGTTTACCTTGGGGCGGGGGAAAAGAAAAGAGCAAGAGGCGCCAAAGAACGATCTTGCATCAGTGCTTGAGCAGGGAACCGACGAGGAGATGCTTGAATCCTTGCAACGTGAGCAAGATATTTCCGGGGCAATTCGCTTTGCAATAGAACAAGGGAAAGCACCGCTTATCGCCCGGCATCTTAGCCAATTTCCGGACATTGACCATGTTGAGACAGCATCTCTGTTTATTCAGTCCGGCGAAGGAAGCGTCGTGATTGAACATCTTACTAATTTTCATCTTAACCATTCGTGGATTGCATATGAGATTATTGACTCCGGCGAAGGATCTCTCGTTGCCGAAAACATAGCCGCATTTGATTTTGAAGGTCTTGATAGGTTTGTTGTCTATCAACTGATTAACGTTGGGGAAGGTGAGGCGGTTGCAAAACATCTTCCGGAAATGTCCAATATTGATCACAAAGCGGTTGCGGATCGATTACTGGCTGCCGGTTCACTTGAATCACTTGCAAAACATCTTCCAAACTTTAACAACCTTGACCATGATCGTCTCGCACAAGAGTTTATTGCACGAGGGAAGGGAGATGTTGTTGCATTGTTTGTACAAAACTTCACCATTGATCAAAGAGTGCTTGTTCGAAGCCTCATACAAAATCAGCAGGGTGAATCCGTTGCAAAACATCTTTCAAAAATGCACGGTGTTGATCACGAATCAGTTATAGATGATCTTTTGCAGCAGGGGTCGTACGGAAGTGAGAGTGTTGTCACGTACGCTGATCAGTTTGATGTTGACCCGGAAAACATATTTTTGAAACTGGTGTACAAGGTCGATAGTGCCGTCATCCCTCAATACCTGAAGCGTCTTGCGGTTGATCAGCAGAAAGTGGTGGACATCCTCATACAAAAAGGATCCGGGTGGCGTATTGTTCCGCATATTTCAAAATTTGATGCTGTTTCTCACGATACCGTTGTCCGTGCACTTATGGACAAAGGCGGAATGGATGCACAGTCTGTTGCTGAATTCTTTCCGAGTTTTAAGGGGGTGGATCATACGGACGTTGCTCTCATGCTTCTTGAGAAAGGTCAGGGAAGATCTCTCGCTGAGTACATAACACACTTCTCTGGTTTAAGTAATGACGTTGCACGCGGGTTAGCACGAGATGATCGGGAGCGCGTGATCGCCGAGCATATGGAGAGATTTGATGACCTCAATGCGGACACGGCTAACACATTGATTACCGCAGGGTACGGCAATCGTGTTGCCGAAAACATACAGCGATTTATTGCTGCCGACCATAAAAATATTGCATGGCGTCTCTTGCAGCATGATCTGGGTGATCATGTTGCAAAGCACATCAAAGGATTTCAAATTGATCGCATGCAGTATGCTGCTGAGCTCATGAAAGACGGTCAAGCCAAGGCGGTTGTTGAATACATGCTCGATCTCGATGGCATGGATCCTCAAGAGGTTATTCTTTCGTTCGTTGAGTTTTGCGGTCTTTGGTATCTTGAGGAGCATCGCAGTGCGTTTACGCATCTTGACAGTGACGCAATTATAGATAGGGCACTGAGGGTCGGCAGGACCGCTGAGATTGCCGAACACCTCTCACTACTTGAAGGTGTTGATCATGTCGCATTGGCTGAACGGCTCATACAAGAAAAAGAAGGGTGGGCTGTGATGCGGAATCTGTCATCATTTGAAGGAATCGATCACGTAGAAACCGCTCACAAAGTTATTGCAGCAGGTGAGGTGCAGGGTGTGGTAGACTACGTCTCAAACATTGCATTTTCTTCGCGAAAAGAAGCATCCGACCTCTTTGAGGCGTTGAAGGATCGGGGGGATGATATCTATTCATTTTCCAGTCTTGCAGACACGGAGCGGTATCTTTCAAGGCGGTTCCGTCGGGTATTTGATCGGGATATTAGGAAAACGGGTGATCTCTTTGGTGATGAAGCGACGATGGATTTACATCGGTATGTAATAACCCTTATGGAGCAGAAAACGGTGCCGAGTGAGTTGCAGCGATCTGGTATAACTGAGTCGGGAGAAGCAGGTGTTCGGCAGTTGAAAAAATTGGTAAAAGAAGGTCGGTGGGACGGGTAGAGATATTTTTTCTTCGCTTTTGCTGTGTTGATGTTTATAATAATAAGAGATTTCTTTCTTTTTTAATATCACTTTTTGTCGACAACAGATCAGTGCATCTTTGCTATACTGCCGCTAATGACCGGAATACTGTATGTCATCGGTCTCCCGATTGGAAATTTGGGGGATGTGTCAGATCGAGCAAGAGATGTGCTTCGATCGGTTGATACTATATTTTGCGAGGATACTCGTGTCTCAAAAAAACTGCTTGCACACTACGACATTCACACGCCGTGCACGGCATACCATTCGTATAGCGGGTTTGGCAAGACGGCAAAAGCAGTGCGACTCATGCAAGGTGGTCGTGACATTGCACTCATCTCTGATGCAGGAACACCGACGATTGCCGATCCCGGCGTGAAGCTTGTTCGGTATGTTCGGGATACTATCCCTGATGCCGCTATTGTCTCAATACCGGGTCCGTCAGCAGTCACCGCGGCACTCTCCGTATCCGGTGCACCGGCATCTTCTTTTGTGTTTCTCGGCTTCCTTCCGAGGAAGAAGGGGAGGGAGAAAGCGTTTCAATCAATTGCAAACGAAGATCGTACCGTTGTTTTCTATGAAGCACCGCACCGCCTGGTGCGGGCACTGGAGTCTCTCACAGTACACATACCGGAGGATCGGGAGGTGATTGTTGTTCGGGAGATGACAAAGGTGTATGAGCAGAGCATTGCCGGCACCGCAAAAGAGGTCTTTGCCCACTACCAGAATCACCCCGATGAGGTCCGTGGCGAGGTGGTGGTTATCGTCTCGCAACTCTCGCGTCGCTCAGGGTAGATGTGCATATCTTGTTGAACTCCCTGTCGGGGAATAGTATACTTGGGGTGCCATTTGTTTGTGCGAATATTCTGTGCATATTTTTTGCACTCGTACAACGATGGTCGGGAAAAGGGGCTGTCTCAGCCCCTTTTTCTCGTTGCAGCGGATGCAGGGTATACTATACCTGTATGTCTGATCGTTTCCTCACCGTCATTGGTGTTGTTCTCGTTCTGTTTCCGTTTGTTTCCGTATTTACCGTATGGAAGATGTGGCTGGCGTTCGGTATCGGTATCGTCGTACTCTTTTCCGTTCTCTTCCGTGCACTACGAGGTGGGGTGGTGAAGAAGTAATATGACCTACGATCCTGACAGAAAAGTATTTATCGGAGAAACGGAGAAACGTGGTGAGGTGATTCGATTCGGTATTCGGGAAGAGGATCGCTCCCGACACATCTACGTTATCGGTCAGACGGGAACGGGAAAGTCAACGTTTCTTGAGATGCTTGCCATGCAGGACATGGAGAACGGCGAAGGACTCATCTTTATGGACCCGCACGGTCAGTCTGTCGACAGTCTTTTGGAGTATGTCACGCCGAACAGTTTGGATCGGGTCATTTATTTTGCCCCTCACCTGCAGGATCGGCCGATTGGTCTCAATATTATGGAAGACGTCGGGTATGATCATCGGCACCATGTTGTCAGCAGTCTCATGGCATCGTTTGAAAAAATCTGGGGAGAGACGTCGTGGTCTGATCGCATGGCCTACATTTTACAAAATACGCTCCTCGCACTGCTTGAGTATCCGGGTACGACACTGCTTGACGTCGGTCGTATGTACTCGAGTAAAGATTTTCGAACAAAAGTTGTTGAGAATGTGAAAGATCCGCAGGTTCGTCGGTACTGGGTTGATGAGTATGCGAACTATTCTGAACGGTACGTACAGGATGCAACGCCGGCCATTCAAAACAAACTCGGACAGTTTACCTCAAACCCGCTGATGCGAAACATTATCGGTCAAAAGAAATCAGCGTTTAACTTTCGGCAGGTGATGGATGAGGGGAAAGTGCTTTTAGTGAATCTTTCAAAGGGGCGGATCGGAGACAACAATGCACGCATGCTCGGTATCCTTTTTACCACCAAGATCTACCTCTCCGCACTCTCGCGAAGTGACCTCTCACCACAACAACTTGATGCGACGCCTGCCTGCAACTTTTACGTCGACGAGTTTCAGTCATTTGCAAACTCGACATTCAGCAGCATTTTGTCTGAGGCGAGAAAATACAAACTCAACCTCATCCTTGCACACCAGTACATCGGTCAAATATACAGCGGTGATTCAGGTGACGGGAATGCGATTCGTGATGCAGTGTTCGGTAACGTCGGCACCTTTATTTCGTTCCGCGTCGGTCCCGTTGATGCCGAGGTCATTGCAAAACAATTTGCACCGGCGGTAACGGAGGAAGATCTCGTCGCACTCCCGCGGTTCCACATGTTCCTCACACTCAATATTGGCGGTGCAGGATCAACGCCATTTTCTGCCCGGACATACATGAAGCCGGCACCACCACCCGTTTCTATCGCTGACCAGGTTATCAAACAGTCAATGCAGCAGTACGGTGTTGATCGGGAAGAGATTGAAGACCAGGTGCGAAAGAATATTGAGCAGGATTGGAAAGAGAAGAAAGAAAAACCGGGTGGTAGAGGAGCGTTCAAGAAGCCGGGGCAGAAAGGGAAGGCACCGCAAAGAGGAGTTACAAAAGCGGTTCGAGATGCACTGGGCGGCAGGGAACGAAGAGATGATCGTGCTGATAAGCAGAAACCTGATCAGAAGCAGCAGCGGTCTGATGACAGGAAGGAGGACGCATCTGAATTGCGAAACAGTATTCAGGAGGCAAAGATGAGCGGTATGCCGAAGCCGCTGCAGGTGCCGAAGAAGGAAGAGGAAAAAGAAGCGCCGCCGATCCGCTACGAGGACGGCTGGGTGTCACTTGGTGACCTGCAAGAGGAGGACCGTTCGAAAGAAAGTGTATAAATGATATGATGGGAAAAGGACAATGCCACCTTAGCTCAGTTGGTAGAGCAGTGCATTCGTAACGCACAGGTCGTCGGTTCAAGTCCGACAGGTGGCTCACAAAACAGTCTTGTCCCTTTTTTCAAAAGAGTGATATTATGTACGTGTCTTAGGCAGGCGAATGTAGCTCAGTTGGTTAGAGCACTCCACTGATAATGGAGAGGTCGTAGGTTCAAATCCTACCATTCGCACCACATGATAGCCAGGGGAGGGAGCAGAGCCGCGTTGTTTGTCGCCTTGTTTTTTGCACTTATTCCGACCGCAGTGTTTGCATCGGTTCGCATTACTGAGATTATGTACAACGCTCCGGGAGGTGATGACGGTCGGGAGTATGTTGTGGTGCAAAATGTCGGTTCATCCGCAATCTCTCTGACCGACTTCCGTTTTTCATCACGTTCTGACAAAAAAGATCACCGGCTCCGCGAAAGTGTCGGTTCAGCAGTGCTCCGACCGGGTAGCACTGCGGTGATTGTCTCCCGCCCTGAGCAGTTTCTGCAGAACTATGCATATCAAGGAATGCTGATTGATTCGGGGAATTTCTCACTGCTCAATAACGGTGCAACGATATCAATTATTCGAGAAAGGGTGCCGGTGCACACGGTTTCATATGCCAATAGTGACGGTGCACGAGGTGACGGCAATGCGTTGCATGTGACAAGAGAAGATACCTTTATCTCAAAACAGCCGTCACTGTCACCGTTGCCGAGTGAGGAAGAGAAAAAAGATGCAGTTGCCGCAGCGTTATTTACAACAGAGAAAGAAAAAACCGTGCCGGTACAGCAAAAAGAAACAAAACGAAACGCACACACAACACTGCTGTTGTGGTTTTCTGTTCTTCTCGGTGTGAGTGCGTTACTTGCATCACCACTTTTTCTTGCAGATAAAAAAGAAGAAACATAAATGCAGCAGATAAAAAAGTTTTCCACATATTGTTACGTTGTTTTATAAAACAGTGCACAAAGTTACGATAATGACAGTAGACCTGCCTAGCTAGGTCCATTAAAAATATAAACAAAGCACAATGATGAAAAGAAGGCGATCAATGAAGAAGACAGCGACAAAGAAACGCTCAATGAAAAAGCGTTCGATGAAGAAGCGAACGACACGAAGAAAGACCGCTAAAAAGTCTTCGACAAAAAAGAGAAGCATGAAGAGGAGGAGCACAAAGCGCTCAGCCAAGAAGGCCCCGGCAAAGAAGAGGAGGACAACCAAACGTCGTTCTCGAGGATAAGTGTAGGACGTTCTTTTACAAATCGTCGCATGCGACGGTTGGCAAAAACACCCATGTGCGGGTGTTTTTGTCTTGCAGGGGTGTACAGGAGCGTGTACCGCATATACTATATATCTCGTATATGGCTCTCCTTGATTTCATCCTCGGAACGGAATCAAAACGGTACGTGCGTCGGGTGAAAGCATCCGTTGCAGCTATTGAATCTCGCCGGAAAGAACTCGCTAAAGAGTCGGATGACGCACTACGGAAGAAAACTGATGATTTTCGTGTGGCAGTAAAAGGCGGTGCAACGCTTGATAGTATTCTCGAAGAGGCATTTGCAGTTGTCTGTGAGGCCGCTCGGCGAACAACGGGCATGGATCCGTTTAATGTGCAAGTCATTGGCGGCATGGCAATTCACAACGGATCAATTGCAGAAATGCGGACCGGTGAGGGAAAAACACTCGTTGCAGTGCTTCCTGCGTACCTCAATGCACTGTCCGGCAATTCTGTGCACATCGTGACCGTTAATGACTACCTTGCCCGTCGTGATGCGGTATGGATGGGGCAGGTATTTTCCTTTCTCGGCATGACCGTCGGTGTCGTGAACAGTCAGAACCAGTCGTATCGATATGACCCGGACCACCGTGACCACGACAAAGAGCGTGATGAAGAAGGAGCGTATAAAGTGGTGCATGAGTTTTTGCGGGACGTACCCCGAAAGGATGTGTATGCATCAGACATTGTGTACGGTACGAACAACGAGTTTGTCTTTGACTACCTCAGAGACAACATTGAGTACGAGAAAGATAACATTCGTCATCGGGGGTTTCACTTTGCAATTGTTGACGAAGTGGACTCCATTCTCATTGACGAAGCACGAAGCCCGCTTATCATATCAAGTCCGGTTGAGATACCCGCTTCCCACTACACACAGTTTGCGACATTTGCGGACACACTTGAGGAAGAAAAAGACTATACCATTGATGAGAAACAGCGTGCGGTATCATTGACACCGGACGGTATACAAAAGTTTGAGCGTATTCTCAAGGTAGAGAACGTATACGTTGAAGGATCGCAGCGTGCGGTTCACTACCTTCAGAATGCCCTCAAGGCAAAATCTCTCTTTACCAAAGATCGACAGTACGTTGTTCGGGACGGATCCATCGTTATCGTCGACGAGTTCACGGGACGGCTGCAGCCGGGACGGCAATGGAGTGAAGGGTTGCACCAGGCTATTGAGGCGAAAGAGGGGGTCAAGGTGCAGCAGGAGACACGAACCTATGCGTCAATAACCTTTCAAAACTACTTTCGCATGTACGATAAGCTCGCAGGGATGACCGGAACCGCCCTCTCTTCAGAAGAAGAGTTCTACAAAGTGTACAAAGTGCCGGTGCTCTCAATTCCGACAAACAAACCGGTGCAGCGGGTTGATCACTCCGATGTTATTTATTCGACGAGACCGGCGAAACTCCGTGCGGCGGTGAAAAAAATACAGGAGCTCCACGAAAAAGGGCAGCCGGTGCTGGTCGGGACAACATCTATTGATCACAGTGAAGAGATCTCAAAGCGGCTCAAAAAGAAGAAAGTGCCGCATGAAGTGCTGAATGCAAAAAATCATGAACAGGAAGGAGAGGTTATCGCACAGGCGGGCCGTCGCGGGATGGTGACGATTGCAACGAACCTCGCCGGTCGTGGTGTGGACATTAAGCTTGGCGGTGCGGACGGTGCTGATCGTCCTGAAGATATCAAAAAGTTGGGCGGACTCTTTGTGCTCGGTACCGAACGGCATGAGTCACGTCGTATTGATGATCAGCTTCGCGGTCGCTGCGGACGGCAGGGTGATGAGGGTGAGACACAGTTCTTCATTTCTCTTGAGGATGACCTGGCACGCATCTTCGGATCTGACAGGATTCGTTCTGTTGCACAGAAGATGGGTCTTCCGGAAGACCAGGCGATACAGAATAAGATGATATCAAAGTCGATTGAAAGTGCACAGAAACGTATTGAAGGGCACCACTTTGATTCGCGTCGGTTCAGTCTTGAGTATGA
Organism: Candidatus Kaiserbacteria bacterium; assembly: GCA_028820405.1. Lineage (GTDB taxonomy): Bacteria > Patescibacteriota > Minisyncoccia > Phycocordibacterales > JABAAK01 > JAPPJI01. The sequence continues at coordinate 57,147 of JAPPJI010000021.1, read as the reverse complement.
TACGGTGCTCGATAAACATCGGTCTGAGGTATACAAAAAACGCCGATCAATGCTTCTCACTGATGACCAAGGTGTGCTCGCTGACTTTTTTTCTCGTGACGATCTTGTCGGAGAAAACGGAGAAGCAGTGCCGACAGAGACGCTTCGTCGTGCGGTGCTTCGCAGTATTGACGTTGCATGGATGGAACACTTGGAATTGATGGACTACGCACGGAGCAGTGCAAACTTGCGATCGTACGGACAGCGTGAACCGTTGATGGAGTACAAGCGGGAAGGTGCCCGTCTGTTCCAGGGATTCTGGGATCACGTGAAAGAGAAGGTGAAGGAGTCATTGCAAAGTGTTGCGAAAGTGGCGGAGGAGTAAGTTCTGCATCGATCCTTTCTTTTTCCTTACGAATCAGGCAGAGTGTATCTAAGTATGGGTACGCAAAGAAAAACAGTCACCGCTCTTGATGTTGGACGATACCTTATCTATCGTGCGGGAGCAGAGAAGAAACCATTAACGAACAAGAAGCTGCAAAAGCTCGTGTACTATTCTCAGGCGTGGTCTCTCGTATTGAACGGGAAAAAACTTTTCAATGATCCTATCGAGGCGTGGGTTCATGGTCCGGCGGTGCGAAGTTTGTATTTGCGGTATAAGCGGTATGGGTTTGATCCGATAGATGAAGTAGTTGATGAAAAAAGTATCAGCATTCCTCCCAAAGGCAAGCACGTTATCGACGAGGTGTGGGATGTGTACGGTTCGTTTGATGCTGCGTACCTGGAATTCCTTACCCACTCAGAGAAGCCGTGGCAGGATGCAAGAAACGGTCTTAATGAGCATGAGATCTCGGACAGGGAGATACCTCGCAGAGACATGAAAGCTTTCTATACCGCAAAGATGGAAGGGTTGGCAGTAAAATAACGGTCAATGTCAAGTATTCCGAGACCGGTAACGAAAACGGCTGGTGGACGTATAAAGATTCCTCAAAAAGTTAACGAGGTCTCTCAGGAAACGGAAGCACCGGAGGCAATGCCGTATGTTATTTCATTTGCGACGTATAACGATAAGGTGGGCAACCTCTCCGTTTTGAAAGGGAACAAGGCAAAAAAAACTCTTGAGGTTCTCAAAAAGGTTGGGACAGAAATTCGATCGCCGGCTGATTATCAAAAATACTCATTGCAGTATAAGCCGGTGAGGCGGGATGGTGAGTATAAAAAGCTCTTCAGCGGACTTCCTGATGATGTTGACTTGAAAGAGATCAAACTGCAAGGAAAGTCACGGATTTTTCATTTTAGTATTGAGAGTAAGAGGGTGTTCTATGTCGTTGCCATCACTGAAAATCACCTTGAAACAAACAAGGTGAGGCGATAGGTGCGATATACTGCACCTATGCTTGGTGGTCTCGTGCAAAGAATTCTGTTCCGCCTCCTTTTAACCGGTGCGGTTCTGTATGCAGGTTTGCACTACCTCAGCGGTATTTCATTGACCGGAGACGGATACGACTATGTTGCCTCATTTCTTTTCCTCACCATTATTGTTGTTATCATTGATATTGCCATTCATCCTGTTCTCAAGGTACTCCTCACACCGCTTCGTCTCATCACCTTCGGTCTCACCTCCATCGCTCTCTCTGTCGGTATTGTCTACACCATTGCACATTTCTTTGATCCATTCATAGTTACCTCGTGGTTGCACGGAGTTCTTCTCGGTGGCATGCTTGGGATATTACGAAAAGTAATGCGATAACGGTATGTTGGTTGACGAGAGAACATTGACACTGTCGGGCGGTCGTGGCGGCGACGGGAGTGTCCACTGGCTGAGAAGAAAGTACGTTCCCAAAGGAGGACCGGACGGCGGGAATGGCGGTCGTGGCGGCGACGTCTATGTTCAGACGGTTCGTGATATTTTTGCCCTGGGTCGATATGCAGAAAGAAAGGTAATGCAGGCAGAGAACGGTACGGACGGCAGCGGCAATCTGCAGTCCGGGAAAAATGGTTCTGATCTCGTTGTATCCGTGCCGATCGGATCCATTGTTACAAATACGGTGACTCGCGAGACGTTTGAACTCCTTGAGGAAGGAGAAAAGGTGCTGGTGGCATCCGGCGGAGCCGGCGGTCTCGGCAATGCACATTTTAAGAGTTCTCGGAACACAACGCCGATGACGGCAACGAGCGGACAGGAGCCCCAATCGTATACGTTTTTCATCGAACTGAACATGATTGCGGAAGCAGGCATCATCGGTTTGCCAAATGCAGGGAAGTCATCGTTCCTCAACGCCCTCACCAATGCACGTGCAGGTGTCGGTGCGTACCCGTTTACCACGCTGGACCCGAACCTCGGTGTCTACAACGGTTACACGCTTGCCGACATCCCCGGTATCATTGAGCATGCCTCTGAAGGGAAAGGGCTGGGTCATTCATTTTTGAAACATATCTCACGCACGAAGGTACTCGTCCATCTTGTGTCAGCGGAAGAAGATGTTGCGGGTGCGTACCAGACCGTTCGGGGTGAGCTCAGTGCATATCGCCGCGATCTTGGAAAAAAGGAAGAGATGGTTGTGCTCTCAAAGACTGATACCGTGAGCGAGTCTGCGGTGCAGGAAAAATTGCGTGCACTGCCGCCGGGCACGTTAACCCTGACAGTGCTTGATGACGATTCAGTCATGAAGGTGGGAAAAGAAATCATTCGAAGAGTTTCCGGCTCAAAGCGGCGGTAGAGTGTGCTCTGCTATACTGGTGAGCATGTATAAACCGACGATCGGACTTGAGGTGCACGTTGAGCTTTTGACGGAGAGCAAGCTTTTTTGCGGCTGCAAGAATGATCCGAGCAGTGCGGAGACGAACATGCATGTCTGTCCGGTCTGCATCGGCTATCCCGGTGCACTGCCGTATATCAATAAGAAAGCTATTGAGCATGTGCTCAGGATCGGTGCCGCATTGGGGGGAGACCTTGCATCGGACACCAAGTTCGATCGAAAACACTACTTCTATCCCGACATTCCGAAAGGGTATCAGATCAGTCAGTACGAACACCCGTTAGTCAAACATGCCATGCTTCTTGATGTCGGCATTCAGCGAATTCACCTTGAAGAAGACACGGCAAAAAGTTCGCATGATGTTTGCACGCAGGGTTCTGCGATTGATTTCAATCGGTCGGGGGTGCCGCTTATGGAGCTGGTGACTGAGCCGGTTATACATTCACCAGAAAAAGCAGCGGCGTTTGCCACGATGTTACAGATGACCTTGCAGTATCTCGGTGCGGCAAGTGCAAGAATGGAATGGGGAGAGATGCGGGTTGAGGCGAACATATCGGTAAGCAATACCGATGATCTCGGTACCAAAGTTGAGGTGAAGAACCTGAATTCATTCAAGGCGGTTGCGGGGTCTATTGCATATGAAATAGAGCGGCAGACGTCGCTGCTTGAGAAAGGGGAATCTGTGGTGCAAGAGACGAGAGGGTGGAACGAGAATACGGGTAAGACTGTGTCACAGCGGCTTAAGGAAACATCAGAGGAGTACCGGTATATGCCGGATCCTGACATACCGTCGCTTGTGCTTGGGGATGTTTCAGGTTGGCAGCGTGATGAGCTGCTCAAGACAATACCGGAGCTGCCGGTGCAGAGAATGCATCGATACGCTGACACTGTCGGCATTCAGGAAAAACATGCTGCGCTGTTGGTGAAAAATCAAAAGCTCGGGGAAATATTTGATGAAGCTCTGCAGCGTGTTGACGGCGATGACGCGAAAACCATAGCAAACTATCTCACCTCTGATGTGTTGCAGTACGAAGAAACAGTTGGTGATGCCGTATACGAACGAATAACGGGTGAGGTGATGGCTGAGTTGGTGCAGATGATTCGTGCCGGCGAGCTGTCGTCACGGGGTGCGAAAGATACCATTGCCGTTATCGCAAAGCAAGGCGGTTCTCCGAAAGCTGTTGCCGAGCAGGAGGGTCTCTTTCAAACTTCAGATGACGATGCACTCACCACAGCTGTGCTCGCCGTTCTGGAACAAAACCCTGCTGTTGTTGACGAGTATCGATCCGGCAAGGAACAGGTGTTGCAGTTTTTGGTCGGTCAGGTTATGAAGGAGACGAAAGGATCTGCAAATCCGGTTCGGGTGCAAGAGATCATGCATCAGAAACTCAGTGACGGATGATGAAGTAGTATGACGGAGGTGCCAAGAAGCAGAAAGACAAAAAGTATCATACTGCTTGTCACCGGTGCAGTTGCCGTTGGAGGTATCAGTTCATTTGTCTCGCAGGATACTGATCACGATTCGGCTGAACCGACGAAAGAAGTATTTCGGGACGGCATTGATCAGGATGCTGATACGAAGCGGATGTTTGAAAACATTAAACGGTTCATTGATGATTTCTGTCAAAAGGAAGTGGCAAAACACGGGGAGGAGGTGTTTGATGCTTCCTGGTGCATTGAGCAGTTTCATGGTGATTTGAAAAGGTCGATAACGGTGCAGTGCATCAAGGAAAATAATTTGTCATACGAGGCGTGTAACAGGATGGCGGAGGTAATCATAGAATTTTTTCAGGAGTTGTAACATGTTTTGCTGGTATACTACCAACAGGCATGAAGAAGGTGGCCATTAACGGGTTCGGGAGGATTGGTCGAGCATATGTTCGTCTTGCACAGGGGTGCAAAGATATTAATATCGTCGCTATCAATGACCTTTCGGACAGTGAAATGGGCGCATACCTTCTCACCCACGACACCGTGTATGGACCGATAGATGCATCGGTGACCGCATCGGACGGTGCACTTCGTATCGGAAAAAAAGAGATTTCTTGGTTTTCGATGAAGAATCCGTCCGAGTTGCCGTGGCGAACGATGGGAGTTGACGTTGTCATTGAGGCGACCGGTGTCTTCGCATCGTACGAAAAAGCATATACCCATATTATTGCCGGAGCGAAGCACGTTATTGTCACCGCACCGGTTAAAGATCCGCCGCCTGAGAATGTCACTGCCGGGGTGGTGCTTGTCGGTATCAACGAGAAGCATGCAAAAAAATGCCTCATTACGTCAAATGCGTCATGTACCACTAACGCAGTCGGTTTGCCATTGAGCATTCTTGACGAGGACATCGGTGTTGCAAGTGCAATCCTCACCACCGTTCACAGCTACACCGCAACACAGAATGTCGTTGACGGTCCTTCTGAAAAGAAGAGTAACTACCGGCTTGGTCGTGCAGCGGCTCAAAATATTATTCCGTCAACGACAGGTGCGGCTGTTGCAACAACGGAAGCACTCCCTGATCTGAAACATCGATTTGACGGAATGTCACTTCGTGTTCCGACGGTGTCAGGGTCCCTCGTTGATCTCACCTTCATTGCAAAGAGGCCGACAACTATCAAGGAGGTTAATGATGCACTGCAATCCGGCGAAAATGCTCTCTTTACAACAACAACTGAGCAGATTGTTTCATCAGACGTTATCGGCAGACCCTTTGTTGCGATTGCCGATCTTTCGCTGACCCGTGTGGTGAACGGTACGTTGGTGAAGGTATTTCTCTGGTACGATAACGAGTACGGGTATGCACAGTCGCTGATATATCACACAAAGTATGTTTAAAGATGACATGACAATTATTCTTTCAGCCGACCATGCAGGGTTTGAAATGAAGGAACATATTAAATCGTTCCTTGAAGATGAGGGGTATAAACGAATAGAGGATGTCGGTGCAACGCAATTCTACCCGACAGATCATTATCCCCGGTACATGAAAGACGCCGCCGACCGTCTGACAAAAACACCAAACGCTTTCGGCATTCTCTTTGGCGGGTCCGGTCAGGGTGAGGCTATTGTGGCGAATCGGTATAAAGGGGTTCGTGCCATCGTCTATCCTGCACACAACACCGAGATCGTTCTGCTTGGTCGGCAGCACAATGATGCGAATGTTCTCTCAATCGGTGCACGGCTGGTTTCAAACAGTGAGGCAGAAGAAGCGATACGCCTGTTTCTCACGACACCTTTTTCATATGAAGATCGGCACGAACGTCGGGTGCAACAGATTGATGAGGGGTAAAGATGCGTATGAAGCCGGAGATTATTCCCGCAATTCTTGCTGAGTCATTTGATGACATTGCCCAAAGTGTTTATCGGGTTGATGACCTGTTTTCCCGAGTGCACATTGACATCGTTGACGGGGTTCATGCACCGGGGCAGACGTGGCCGTATGCATCCGGCGAGACAGTTGATGCGGCAGTGCAGCGACTGCACAACATCACCCTCTCTCATGACCTTGACCTCATGATTGACCGTCCGGAAGAGGTGCTGGATCAATGGCTCCTCTCCGGTGCCCGTCGAGTCTCTGTACACCTCTCATCAACACGGCATATCAAGCGATGCCTACAGCAGGTGCGGGATGCGGGATCAGAAGCATATGTCGGTGTTGTTATTGACGATGACATCAGCACTCTGGAAACCGTTTCAGATCACCTTGACGGTATACAGTGTATGGGAATCAAAGACATCGGCAGACAGGGGGAGCCGTATGATCGTCGTGTTCTCAACCTCATGCAGGCTGTTCAGGATCTCTGCCCGGGAGTTCCTGTTGCCGTAGATGGCGGTGTTTCGCCAAAGACGATTCCGGAACTGATTGAAGCAGGAGCTTCCTGTCTGGCTGTCGGGTCAGCACTTTTCCGGGGGGATGTGTCCGGCAATACCGACGCTATTGAATCGGCGATGTCTGTCTCGGCGAGCAGGTAGGGATACTTACCGCATCTTCGTAGCGTGCCTGGACACTCAGTGACCGTACGCTCTGTGGGATCGGCAGGGTTATTGAGTTCGTTTCTGTCTCAGATGTTGAAAGGGGTGATCCGTTGCAATTACTTTTTTCATAGAGAAAGATACGATATTGTCGTACCGTTTCTTCGCTTTCCGGTTCTTGCCATCGAAGCACGGTTTTGTCGTCCGCCAATGCTTCGCTGGTGATATCTGAGACAACGGTTCCGCTGACGGGAAGCGAAAACATGTCTTGCATAACGGAGCTGTCCGGGTCATCGTCAAAGGCCTGTTGCACGCTCTCAGAGAGGCTGGAAAAAGATGTCCAGCCGTCTTTTTCTGCACCGCTAATTTCTCGGCTTGCCCGCTCTCTGATCGTGTCAATGGGGAGGGCGAAATAGAGGATGGCGGAGACGATGATAAGTGCGGAGATGACAGAGAGCGTCATAGATGCATCATACACCGCGACGACCCTTTTTCCGTTTCTTTCGTTTCGGTGCCGTTGCCATTTTTTCCCGATTTTTTATATCACAGTACGTGCAGAGGTGTTCGGAGTAAATTTCTTTCGGGAGTCTTCGCCGCTTTCGCAGCTGAATCGTTTGCACGGATCGTGCCATGTCAAGCAGCTGCACAAAGATAGAGAGGCTGATCAGTGCAATGATAAGGGTGATGATTTTCCCCTGAACGCCGACGAGCGCAATGGTATCACCGTCACCCACCTTTGTTATCGCGTTCACGGTGTAGTAGAAGGCGTCAAAGCGCATGTTGATCTCCGGGTTGATCGGTGCCTGGAGAACAAAGACCGCTTCGGTGATGATGAAGACGAGAACAAAGACGTGTACGATAATGGCGAGAAATTTTTCCCAGAGAATAATCCGGTTGGTGAGGAGGCGGAAGTCGGGGATGAGTTGGTAGAGGTGAATGATACGAAATGCCCGGAGGATACGGAGGAATCCGAAGTTGGAGAACGGCACGGCGAGGTAGCCGATAATGATGAGGGCATTTGATACCGCCAACGGATGCTTGACGTACCGCCAGCCGTTTTCGCTCGCGAGAAACATGAGCAGGTACTCAACAGCAAAATAGACACCGAGCGTAATCTCAAAGTGAACGAGCGGTGCGTCAAGGAAGAAAAACGACCAGATAAAATAGGTAATGCTCGTTACGTCAAAGACGACCGACACAATATGGAAGATACGTGAGTAGGTGGCAGAAATTGCAAATCGTTGAGCACGTAAAAACATAGGTACAAACAGTACCAGTATACCGTGAGAAGGTGCACCATTTTGATCTTTTTGTACAATCATTACCGCAGAGCCGTGCTACACTAAAAAAATGGAACATTTGAAAGATAGGGAGGTTGCAATTATTGAACGAAAAGCAAATAAAATTCGCATTTCGCTCATTGAATCACTCATTGAAGCCGGTTCAGGTCACACCGCGGGACCGCTCGGCATGGCGGATGTATTCGCGACACTCTATTTTTCTGTCCTTCGGTATGATCCGAAGAATCCGCTTGCCGATGATCGTGATCGGGTCATTCTCTCAAACGGTCATATCTGTCCGGTACTGTACGCGACTATGGCGCATGCAGGATTTTTCCCGACCAAGGAGCTCAAAACCCTCCGTCAGTTCGGATCTCGCCTGCAGGGACATCCGCACCGTGAGTTTCTCCCCGGTATTGAGACCAGTTCCGGACCGCTCGGATCCGGGCTCTCGCAGGCGGTCGGTATGGCACTGGCCGATCGTATCGATCGACCGCAATCACCGGTTTTTTTCTACTGCTTCATGAGCGACGGCGAACTTAACTGCGGTCAGGTGTGGGAATCGGTGATGCTTGCAGGTCGCGACCAGCCGTACAATCTCATCGCGGTTATTGATCGGAACGGTATCCAGATTGACGGGTTCACGCGGGACATTATGCCGCTTGAGCCACTGCAGGAAAAGTTTGAATCATTTAATTGGCATGTGATAAACACGGACGGTCATAACGTACAGGAGATCCACAGCGCCTTTGGTGAAGCACAGTCAGCACACCGACCGACCGTTATCATTGCACACACCGTGCCCGGAAAAGGGGTGCCGCAGTTTGAACGGGACTATCGATGGCACGGGACACCTCCCGGAAAAGGTCCGGAAGACATCGTTACAAAAGACAAGCAGGGCATCTGTGCACTCAAACAGTTGCGCAACCTGAAAGGCACTATTGTGTCAGAGTGTGAGTAGTATGTTGGAACAAGGAATACATTTTCACCCTAAACTAGGAACATCGGACGAAGAGAAGGTCCCGATCAGGAAAGGGTACGGTCAGGGTCTGCTTGAAGCCGGGGAAAAGGATCGACGTGTGGTTGCACTCTGTGCGGATTTGACTGAGTCGACACAGACACACCTGTTCCGTGATCGGTTTCCCGGTCGGTTTGTGGAGATGGGGATTGCCGAACAGTCGATGGCATCAGTTGCCTCCGGTATGGCGGCAATGGGAAAAATCCCTTTCTTTACCTCGTACGCCATGTTTTCTCCGGGAAGAAACTGGGAGCAGATTCGAACCACAATCTGCTACAACGATGTGAATGTAAAAATTGTGGGGTCGCACGCAGGTGTCTCCGTCGGACCGGACGGCGGCACCCACCAGGCACTTGAGGACATTGCCATTACCCGGGTCATTCCCCGTATGACGGTGATTGTTCCGTGTGATGCGGAGGAAGCACGGAAAGCAACGATTGCTGCAGCTGATCATGACGGACCGGTCTACATTCGATTGCAGCGGGAGGAAACGCCGCTGATGACAACAGATGTTTCGCCGTTTGAGATCGGAAAAGCGCAGTGTTTATACCGATCGAGCAATCCGAGCGTTACCATCTTTGCCTGCGGGGCTGCTGTTCGGACAGCCCTTACCGTTGCCGAAGAACTTGCAGGTGACATCGGTGTCATTGTTGTAAATGTGCCGACCGTCAAACCGCTTGACCCCACGGTGTGCACCTATGCAGAAGCATCAGGCTGCACGGTTACGATCGAAGAACATCAGCGTATTGGCGGTCTCGGATCTGCCGTTGCCGAGATGATCTCTGAGAGCTGCCCGATGCCGGTGCACCGTGTCGGTGTTGATGACCGGTTCGGTCAGTCAGGAACACCCGAAGAACTTATCGACCACTACGGTCTCTCAAAAGAGCATCTTGCTGAAATTGTTCGGGTTGCGGCAGGCGGTCGGGGTGCACGATGATATGCTCTCCGTCAACCTCATTGAACAGGTTACCGCAACGATTGCACAGTATCAGTACCTCATTGCAGTTACCACCCCGCTGACGATCGGAGAGGTGACGCTGCATGCGTTCGGTGTTCTCTACGGATCGGGCAAGACAACCATTTATCCGTTTCTCGTCGGTGTTATCAGTATCATAACGTTTGAGACTGCCGTCTACGCCGTTACCCAAGCATTGAAGCGAACGGGTGTACTGTCAAATCGTGTTACAAGCCGACCATTTTTCAAAAAACTTGACGCTGTTTTAAAAACCTACGAACGGCAGTTTCAGCACCACATATATTTTCTCATTGTTGCCATGAAGATAGCACCTATGACAAAAGGGTTAGTGTTTCTCCTTGCACTCCGCAGTAACATGTCCACGTGGTCGTTTTTCATCCGTGATACCGTCGTTACCGTCATATGGACCCTCTTTCTCTTCGTTCCCGGCTACTTTGTCGGTCGAGACATCCTGACCCGTGAAGCCGGTTTGGAGATATCCAACACCATTCTCTATGCAGTTGCCTTGTTTGTTGCTATCGTACTGTTCGGCAAACACATACAGCGGGGGTTGACGTACCTCATGCAAAAAATCGTTCAACGCCTTGATCAATCAAAGCGATGAGACCGTGTAGCTATCCGGTGCCTTGGCGAGGTATCGTTCCACGTCTCCCTCAGTGAGAAGCCCTTTTTGTGCTCCGACATGTTGAACAACGGACATTGCATTGATGGGTGCGCGAAGGAGTGCCTCAGTCAAAGGAAGCCCTTTTGCAAGAAATGCTGCGAGTGTCGCAGTGTATGCATCTCCTGCACCGGTTCGCTCTTTCGGCGGGCTGCTGTCCGGATATTGAGGAATCTTGTGCATGGCATTGCCGTCATATGCATAGGCGCCTGCCGGACCGTCGGTGATGGAGACAACGGCCGGTCCTCTCTTTTGCAGTGCAATAAGGAGTTCCCGAACACTGTTCTCATTCGATGCAAGAATACGCTGTGCCTCCTGCTTGTTACAAACGAAGAGGTGAGCTGCTTCGTACAGTTTCCGGAGACGATCGTAGCCGAGTGACATCTGAAATGTCCCCGGCTGAAAGACGATCTTCACATTCGGGTGTTGCTGAGCCCACTCAGCAATGTCGTCATGCAGGTCTTCTGCTGCTGACCCGACGGAAGAGACGTAGAGCCAGGTGACCGTTTCCGGTATTGTCGGGAGGGTGTAGGTGAATGATTCATGCCGAACAAGGATAGTTCGCTCGGCATCAAAGGAGAGAACATAGTGATGATTCGTTGTCTTGCCCGATTCCCGGTTGATGAGTGAGGTGTCAATACCTTCTTTTTCAAGAGATGCGACACATTCATCACCACCCCGATCGTTCCCGACAAACGAAATCAACCCGGTCGGTATGCCGAGCCGTGCGGCACAGACAGCGGCGTTCGGACTGTTGCCGACGGCGGGAATCGTTACGACATCTTTGTACGGTATCTTGTCACCCCATCGCATTGATATCGTGCACGCTTCCGTTTCAACCGCACAGTGCACTGACGCGTCTTGCAAAGTGATGAAGCTGTCAGCGGTAATGTCGCCAAGTGCAAGAAAGGTCAGACTGTTCACTACTCCCAAGTATGCCACATAGCCGTGATACACTACCTGCAACATGAAGGTCCTTGTCACCCAACGCATACCGTCAGTGTGTTTTGATCTGCTCAAAGCACATGATGTGTCGTTAACGGTTCTCGGTGAACGGCCGCCGGGGAAGAGACACCTGCTTCGTGCTCTGAAAAAAGATGCATATGACGGTGTCATCACCCTCCTCACTGATGACATTGACCGTGAGGTGATTGATGCGATGGGGTCGGGGATCAAGATCATCGCAAACTATGCGGTAGGGTACAACAATATTGACGTTGCTGCGGCGAATGAACGGGGTATCGTGGTGACAAACACGCCGGGTGTCCTCACTGATACCGTTGCAGAGCACACCATTGCACTCATGTTTGCGGTTGCAACAAGAACGCCGGAGGCTGATCGGTATGTCAGGAAGAACAGGTTTCGTGGCTGGGAGCCGGAACTGCTTCTCGGTGTTGACCTGAAGGGGAAAACACTCGGCGTTATCGGTGCAGGGAGAATCGGGTCTCGTGTCGGAGAAATGGCGACAGGGATCGGCATGCAGGTTGTCTACTACGACACCAAGCGAAACGATCTGTTTGAAAAGAGTACCGGCGGCAAATTGTGTGAGAGCCCGGAGGATCTCCTGCGACAGGCCGATGTGGTGTCTGTGCACCTTCCGTTGACAAAAGAGACGCACCACTTTCTCAATGATCGTCGACTTGCTCTCCTGCGACACGATGCAATTGTTATCAACACTTCCCGCGGTCCGGTCATTGATGAGCAGGCACTCACCGACGTGCTCAAGGAAGATCGCATATTCGGTGCCGGTCTTGACGTGTTTGAACGAGAGCCGCATATCGGCAGAGACCTTCGATCGTTGGAAAATGTTGTGCTCACACCACATACTGCATCGGCAAGTATTGCGACGAGAAATAATATGGCGACGATGGTAGCTGAGGATGTTATCGCCGTGCTCCACGGCAGCGAGGCAAAAAACCCAGTGCTATTGTCATAGACGGCGTTCCTCAGTTGCAAGAGATCGCTTCTTGCGATACCATACCCAGTACATGAAACTCCCATTTACGTCCCGGACGATATTTGGCAAGCAGGTGGCGGGACTCCGCAAAGCGGGGTCGGTGCCGGTTGTCTGCTACGGTGCTGAGCAAAAAAGTACCGCATATACCGTGCCGGTGAAGCAGTTGACAGACCTTCTCACATCCGATGTTGTGGTTGTTGAGGCAGACGGTGATTTGCAAGGGAAGCAGGTGCTGTTGCAGGACATTGATTTTCATCCGGTGACCGGGGATCCGATACATGCTGACTTTCTCTTTGTTGATGCATCACGTGAGGTTGAGCACGAAGTGCCGATTCGTGTTGAAGGCGAAGCGCCGGGGGTGAAGGTGCACGAAGGGCAGATGGTTGTTGCTTTGGATAAATTGATTGTGCGGGCGTTGCCGCAGAACATCCCCGGTTTTGTAACCGCTGACGTGAGCGGTCTTGAGGATATCGGGTCCCATCTTTCGGTCTCTAACATACCGTTACCAGACAATGTTACACTGGTATCGAATCCTGAGGACACCGTTATATCAATTGTTGAGCAGTCTCAGGAGGAAGAAGAGCCGGTGCAAGAGGATGAAAATTACCTTGAGAATATCGAAGTAACCGGAAAAGGAGGGAAGAAGCCGGAAGATGAAGAGGTGGCAGAAGAGGACGCCGGAGAACAGGAGTAGTTCAGGCGTGGAGTGGGGGAGATGCGTGTGTATCAAAGAGAAATAAGAATACGTACCGTCATTATGCTATACGTAACTGTTTTGTTTGTTGCGTTGGCAGTGCACACCGTTCCGTATATTGAGGCTGACACCTCTATGGAAGCGAAGTGTGCGGAGATCCTTGCTGATGAAACCACGCGGCCGGGGGAGCTGAAGCGGGAGATGGAGAAATGTCAGGAATACATGGAACATCGCGTTAAAGTTGGTGAAGAAAAATTGAATCAGCAGCAGGCTGATCGTTTGAATACCGAGCAGGAGATTGCGGTAATTGACAAAGAGATTAACCGGGTCCTCTCAAACATACAGACAATTGACGATATCATTGGGGATCTCGGTGAAGAGATTATTGATAAAGAGACGGCGGTGGAAGGGCTTGGCGAGAAGGTGGAGGACCGGAAACTGTTCCTCACAACCCTCTTTCGCAATCTTAATGAAACCGAACAGCGGGGCTTTGTGAGCCTGCTGCTTTCAAACACAACCCTCTCTTCGTATTTTTTTGAAGAAAATGAGTATCGGTCACTGCGAAAGGTGACCGAAGAATCCGTTAATGATATCAACGGTCTCCGTCATCGCATTGCCGCAAGCATTGAAGAGTTGCGTGAGAAGAAAGATGAGCAGGGCCGTATCCGCCAGCACCAGGAAGTCTCGGCACAACGGGTGCAGGAGAAGCGTGAAGAGAAAGACCAGGTACTCAAAGGACAGATTGCAGAAGAGAACGATACCAAAGAGTATCTTGAGGAATATCGGGAACGGGCCGCGAAGATACGAAACCGGCTCTTTGACCTCTTCGGCGGGGGTGCCATCTCGTTTGAGCAGGCACTGACGTATGCAAATGAGGTGCATGCGGCGACAGGTATCCGCCCGGCATTTCTCCTCGGCGTCATTAAGCACGAATCAGATCTCGGAAAGAATGTCGGAACCGGCACCTATCAAAAAGACATGCACCCGACACGAGACCAGCCGCTGTTCCCGAAGATTGTGAAACTGCTCGGGTATGACGATCCGAACGAACTTCGCGTCTCAGCACGACCCGGGTTTGGTTGGGGCGGTGCGATGGGTCCCGCACAGTTCATCCCGTCAACGTGGGTCTGCTACGGCGGTATGGTGAATCGGGAAACGGGAACGTGTTCCATGACCAGTACCAGCAGGGTTATCCGCGGGAACACCACGCTGCAGATAGGGAGCTCCGGGTCTGATGTGAAGCGGCTGCAGCGATTTCTCAACAGGCAAGGGTTCACCGTTGCTTCGATCGGTCCGGGGAGTCCGGGAAATGAGACGGGCACGTACGGCAGCGCGGTGGCACAGGCAGTCACGAGGTTTCAAGAACGCTATGCGTCACGCATCTTGCGACCGTACAACCTGACACGCGGAACCGGTCAGGTCGGGCCGTCAACCCGGTCAGCAGTCAATCAGATCAATTTCTATGACGGCTCATGGGAGTATCGCAGAGACAAAGATATTGTCCGCAGGCACACCGGCGGCAACCGGCCGTCAAATCCGTGGAACCCGCGTGATGCATTCTTTGTCTCCGGCATCTACCTTACCGAACTCGGTGCCCTGAAAAATGAGTGCACCGCATCGCGGCGATACTACGCAGGATCAAACTGGCAGTCCCGGGTTGCACGGCTGTACTGTGACGGCGTGCTGGCCAAGGCGAGGGACTTTGAAAAAGACATCGCATTTCTGCGTCGATAGTCGTTTCTTGTCCTAATCGTGCTCACTCTATATACTACCAATACTATGAAAAAGGATATTCATCCACCAATGCATCCGGTCATCTTTCGCGACACTGGTGTGGGTGCGGATTTCTTTGGCGAGTCAACCGCGGTCTCTGAACAGAAGGAGACGGTTGATGGTGTCGAGTACTACGTTATCCCCGTTGAGATCAGTTCGGCAAGCCATCCGTTCTACACCGGTGAGGAGAACATCGTTGACACTGCCGGCAGGGTTGAAAAGTTTCGCACACGGGCAAGCAAGCGTGCATCCGCAAAGAAGGGCGGGGATGGGCAGTAACTGGCGTTGCTGCCTGCTACACGTATGGATATAGAACCGTATCGTACAGATCCGCGTACTGCGTACCTTGCAAAGGAGTATGACCGACTCTGTCGCGAACGTGATTCACTGCAGGACCTCTCCGGTGACGGGATGGACGATCTCGTTGCAAAGGAGAAGGAGGATCTTGAAAAGAGTATGGCGGCTCTTTTACAGCAGATGCAAACCATTACCGATGAAGGTTCACCTGAAGGAAAGGGGGCAAACGAGATTGTGCTGGAGATTCGTGCCGGTGCCGGCGGTGATGAGGCGTCCATTTTTGCACGGGACCTCGCTGACATGTATGAGAAGTACGCGGGAACCATTGACTGCTCTTTCGCTCCGGTCTCTATTGCACGGAATGACATCGACGGATACAAGGAAATCGTTGTACGGATTCGCGGATCCGGTGCGTACGACACTTTTCGCTTTGAGACCGGGGTGCATCGGGTGCAGCGGGTGCCGGCAACAGAAAAATCCGGTCGTATTCATACCTCGACCGCTTCTGTCGCTGTATTGCCGATTCGAAAAAAGCGGGTTAGTACCATCGATTCGAGTGACATAACGATGAAATTTTCCCGCTCCGGCGGTGCGGGCGGTCAGAACGTGAATAAAGTTGAGTCCGCAGTACACCTCGTGCACGTGCCGACCGGTATTGAGGTGCGTTGCACTGAGGAGCGAACACAGGTCAAGAATCGGGAACGGGCAATGGAAATTCTTGAGTCGAAGGTGGAGCAATTGCGGCAGGAGCAGGAAGATCAGGCGTATGACTCACTCCGCCGATCCCAGATCGGTCGGGCTGATCGATCTGAGAAGATACGAACGTACAATGTCTTACAAGATCGGGTAACGGATCATCGCATACAAAAGAGCTGGTCGGGTATTGAAAAGATTCTGGGCGGTGATATTGCCGGTATTGTCAAGGCGTTGCAGGAAGCATATGAGGAGGAACAGCGTACGTTGCCTGATGAGACAGCGATGTGATAGTATGGAGGGCATGCAGTCAGCACGGGATATAGTGCAGGAAATGGAAAAAGTTGGCGGGCAGTATGCCCTGACAAAGCGGTATCGTCATCCGTCTATGCAGGCTATTGTCCGGCAGAAAGCGAGCGGCGGTCTCTGTTTTGATTTAGAAAAAACAGTTGAGATGCTCACCAAGGCACTCACCTTTATTGAAGCGGTTGCAAAGAAGGAAGGATCACTCTTTTTTGTTTCAACCCGGCGGGAGACCGCCGACATGGTGCAGAAAACTGCGGAAGAGCTTTCGCAGCCGTATATGGTAAATCGATGGGTTGGCGGTACCATTTCAAATTTCAAAAATGTTCGTAGTCGGGTTGAGAGGATGGAAAAACTTGTCAAGGAGCGGGAAGAGGGTCGATGGACCCACTACACCAAGAAAGAGAAGGTGCTCATGACACGGGAACTTGGAAAGCTGCAGGGAAAGTTTTCCGGTATTGCTTCAATGACCGAGCGACCCGCAGCACTTATTGTCTTTGACACCAAGCGTGAGAAAATCGCGGTGAGTGAGGCGATACGATCAAAGATTCCGGTCATTGGTTTTTCAAATGCGAATGCAGATCTTCGGGCTGCTCAGTACCCGGTGCCGATGAATATTTATTCACGTGAGGCAGTTGCATATCTTCTTGGGCTGGTGAAGGAAGCGTATACCAAAGGAAAGGAGGGGTAGTATGACAGACATTGCACTCATCAAAAAACTTCGTGACGTGACCGGTCACTCAATCACCAAGTGTAAAGAGGCATTGGAAGAGGCCGGCGGTGACATGGACAAGGCACAGGACTTACTTCGTGAGCGTGGTGCACTTGCCGCTGAGAAAAAGGCAGATAGGGACCTCGGGTCAGGTGTCGTGCAATCCTACATCCACACGACAAATCAGGTTGGTGCGATGCTTGAGCTCCTGTGCGAAACGGATTTTGTCGCCCGCAATGAAACATTTATCAAGCTTGCCCAGGATCTCGCAATGCACTGCACGGCATTTCAGCCGCAGTATGTATCGAGAGAACGGGTGCCTGAAGAGGTACTTGCAACGATGCGGGAGGAGCTTCAGTCTGATGTTGATGCGGATAAGCCGAAAGAAGTGCAGGAGAAGATCATTGAAGGAAAGATTGATACAAAACTACAGGAAGCAGTACTGCTTGAGCAGTCATTCATTCTTGACGACAGCAGGTCGGTGAAAAATGTTGTCGATGAGATGGTACAAAAGTTTGGCGAACGAATTGAGGTCGGTCGGTTTGATGTCTGGAGTGTGTAGCCCTATTGCTCAGGAGGGTATACTGCGTACATGAGTCCTGAGACTGTTGCATATTCTTTTCTCACCACGGCACTGGTCAGCCTCCTGTATGTGAGTATCGTTGCCGTTGAAGCTCGATCCGGAAAGCGGCTTATGTCAGGCATGCGCGGCTACCTTGATCGCGTTGCAATAGCAATGGTGAAACGAGTGAGTCAGGCGGGGAGACGTGCATCGACGGTGTTTCGCCGGGGAGAGGAGACCGTTGAAAAAGACCTCATCGATCCGCTGACCGCTCCGGCAGAGAAGGCAAAGCGTCAATACCAAGCTCTCAAAACAGGGCGGGGTCGGCTGCGTCGGTCGTCAGTGAAAAATATTTCTCCGTACCTTCGTGATTTGGTGAAGCGGCATCGTTAACGCCGTTGTCCTTCCCGCTGCCGCTCTTCCGGTGTCCTATACCGTTGGAACGATCGCTCGTGATGCCCGAGTGCTTTCGCTTCTTTTTCTTCGTCTATTTTTTTGGAGGCGGTATTCACTGCCAGCCTCATGAATGTTCCGAAACGCTCCAGCCGATCTACGAAAGCGGCATCATTCTCGATCGCCCTCGATCGTTCTTTGACTGACCCGACCCCCCCCGATTCATCCTGATACCTCTTTTTTCTTCGCAGTACCCGATTCGACTCACTTTTAAGTTGATTGACAATTTCCAAGAAAGCTCCTTTCTCTTGAATGTCGAGATTCTCCCCCGATTTTCTCATGTTGACAATGTTTCCCAACAATCTTTTTTGATCAATTGAAAGACCGATAGCAGGGACGCTCAGATTTTCGTATGAAGCAAAGGAAAATACACCGTCCTCATCGTCTCCGTCCCGTGCAAGTCCGCCGACGAGATGGAAAGTATCTTTTCCCTTGTTAGAAAAATTTGCGTTGCCGGTTTGATTGATGATGTCCAGTGCTTCCTGTTTTGGTCCGCTGACAACGAGTTCTGCAAGTGCAACGGTTGCGCCGCCCGTCTCCTGATCACGGACATTTGCGTCAATACGGGCAACAACATCACCGTGTTTCTGATCAATAACAAGAAAGTCAGTTTTATTATCGACATCATCCAAAGGGGTTGACCGCACAAGGGAGAAGGGGCAGTTGGGAAGCCATGCCTTTGCCTTCTGAAAGAGGAGGGGAAAGTATATCTCAGACATCTCAGCATACTGCTTATTGACCCGGTCTTTCTCTGTTTTTCCTTCGTCGTACTTTTTCCTGCGTTCTTGAAATTCCCCGTCATCCATTTCCTGGTTCGTCTGTCTGAGGGCTGCGGTTTGCCCTGTTCTTGTGTCTCTTGTGTCAAGCCGTGCTTCTTCATCAAGTGACACGCCATTGATGTCTGACTGTATCACCAGATTTTCGAGCACCCAATCAATATCTTCCTGTGCCGCTTTGATATACGCTTCTTCCGTGACCTTTCCCTCCGATTCCTTTTCATCGTGCACCAGGCGCCACCGGTTGAATGCGTATTCGTAGTGATGGTTGTCAACGTGCTGCAGCAGATCAGGATCTTCTTCACGACTTTTGTTTTCGATTTGAATCGGTGTTTTCGTGTCACCGATTCCCAACAGTGCATTAGCGTGTTTGAGTATCACCTCTCGCTGAAATGACAGATTCTCTCTCTGTTCAGTATCATCTTCCGACATGCCTTCCAATGCTTCTTCTATGACATGATCCGTCTCGCTCCAGGCATTGTGGACCTCGTCTTTGTCAGGATGAGCAGATGATTCGATTTCTTTGGTAAACGTTTTGATGAAGCGGGTGTCAGTGTCAGACGGAAGCACCAGCTTCCACGAATCTTTTTTACTCTGTCGCTCAACGAGATTTCCGCCGAGTACCTTGTAGTGCCACCCTCTCTTCAGTGCTAACCGTTCACCGTTAACTTCGCACTCCCACTGCAAGCGTAAGTTCTCAGGCCCCTGTTTGAGGGATATTCGATCCTCGTGTTCTTTGAGCAGTTTCTGTTCTTGCTTGCCGAGCCCCCGCATTTCATGACCTTTTCTTTTTGGAACCATACCTATATCCTCAAGATACCATGTGTTGTCCTGTTCGTATCGGTATACTGACCATGTATCGGACTGTAGCATAGTGGTAGTGTGCACGCATGGGGTGCGTGTGGTCCGGGTTCGATTCCCGGCAGTCCGACATGGAACATCCGATTCAGACGATACCGAGGCATGCGTATCCGCTGCCGCTGCGAGAGATTCCGCATCCGCCACAGCAGCTGTACCTCCGGGGCAGAGAGCCGGACTGGTCCCGCCATCTGATTGCCGTTGTCGGTGCAAGGGTGCACTCTCCGTACGGAAAGCGGGTTTGTGAACACATTGTCTCCGGTCTCACGCCGTACCGGGTGACGATCGTCTCCGGTCTCGCCATCGGTCTTGATACGGTTGCGCACGAGGCGGCCCTGCAAGCAGATATTCCGACCATTGCAATTCCCGGATCCGGTCTTGCTGATACCGTTCTGTATCCGAAACGGAACCGTGCACTCACAGAGCGAATGCTTGCGGCAGGAGGCACGCTCCTCTCAGAACTTTCACCGGACACGCCGGCGACGAAGTCGGCATTCCCTGCAAGAAACCGTATTATCGTCGGCATCTCAAGTGCAGTTGTTGCCGTTGAATGTGCAGAGCGTGCAGGCACGCAGATAACGGCTCACCTTGCAGTTGAATACAACCGGGAGCTCGGGGCGGTGCCGCATGATATCTTTTCCGCAACCGGTGCGGGGACGAACAGTCTCATTGCCCGGGGTGCACAGGTTGTCCGTTCCGGAGAAGACGTCGCTGCGATGCTCGGTTTGACAAAGGAGTTGTAGTGCCGCGGTATACTGCAGAGCAATGGGCAAAACGATAGGTGTCATTCTCATCCTTGTTTGTGTAACGATTGTGCTCAGCGGTCTTGCAAGTGCTGTGCAACGGTATCACGGTGCCGTTTTTTCATAAAAACAGGGGGGTTGTCGTGGTATAGTGGGGATATGCTTGACATCGGGTTTATTTTGGAAAATCGTGACCTGGTCATTGCCGCAGTGCAGAACAAAAAGGGGGATCCGGTTGATATTGACGCGTTGCAGGCGTTACATGTAAAGCGGGTCGGGCTCATCAAAGATCTCGGTGAGATAAATCGGGAGCGGAAAGAGGCGGCTGCGTCACGTGACGATGCAACGGGATCTGATTTGAAAAAGAAAGCGGCGGAAGCGGAAGAAGCAGTTCGTGAGGTGACGAAGGAACTCACGGATCTGCTCGCGAAGGTTCCGAATATTCCGTCACCGGATGTTCCGGTGGGTGCGAGTGAAGATGACAATGTTGTTATCCGGCAATGGGGCGAGAAACCGACGTTTGATTTTAAGGTGAAGGCACATTGGGACATCGGTGCGGAACGTGACTTTATCGACAGTGAGCGTGCCGCAAACGTTGCCGGCTCCCGCTTCACCTATCTCAAAGGCGGTATCGTTCGCCTGCAGGTCGCACTCGTGCAGTGGGTGTTTGACACCGTGTCGAACGAGACCGTGCTCACGGAGGTCGCAAAGCAGCATGAGATCAACGTTCCGTCAAAACCGTTTGTGCCGGTGCTCCCTCCGGTGATGATCACTCCTGAGATGCTGTTCGGCATGGCACGCCTCGATCCGAAGGAGGATAAGTACTATTTGCAAGAAGACAATCTTTTTCTGGCCGGGAGTGCAGAGCACACACTCGGGGCAATGCACGCGGGGGAGGTATTTGAAGAGGATGCACTGCCGATTCGGTACGTCGGGTACTCAACGGCGTTTCGTCGTGAAGCAGGGTCATACGGTAAAGATACGAAGGGTATCCTTCGTCAGCATCAGTTTGATAAGTTGGAATTTGAATCGTTTACCGTCGGCGAACGGTCCCGTGCTGAGCAGGACTTTCTCGTTGCACTGCAAGAGCACCTCATGCAACAGCTGAATTTGCCGTATCAGGTTGTGATGGTATGTACCGGGGACATGGGGAAGCCGGATGTTCGGCAGATTGATATTGAAACATGGATGCCGGGACAGAACACGTATCGGGAAACCCACTCAGCTGACCTCATGGGTGCATACCAGGCACGTCGGTTGGGGATACGGGTGAAGCGGGAGGGGGGAAAAAAAGAGTTTGTGCATATGAATGATGCGACCGTCTTTGCAATGGGACGGACCCTCATTGCGATCATTGAGAACAACCAGCGAAGTGACGGGTCTGTTACCGTTCCTGAAGTGCTGCGTCCGTACCTCGGCAATCAGGAGTGCGTGTGAGGAGAAAGAATGCGGCAACAAAGACACGACTCTGGTTCTCGCGGCACGAGAACCGCCGGCTTGTTGTCACTGCTCTTCGCGGTGCCGGTTGGTTTTTTCTCTCCGTTGCAGTGCTCTGGGGAACGGTGCATCTGCCGGTTATCTCGGTCAATTCAGTGCATATTGATGACCGCACGCTGACAGATCAGGATCTTCGTTCTGAAGTGTTCTCTTTTGTAACGGATTTGCTGGAGGGGTACGCATACGGGGTGAAAGGGTCAACGCGCTATTTTTTCAAACGAGATGAAGTTGCAGCAATGGTTGCAGAGCGGTTTCCCGGCATCGGATCCGTCACCATTACCCGCAAATTTTTCAACCGCTGGGTCATTACCTCATCCGGACGAACGACATTCGGGACGGTCTGTTCTCGCGGTGACTGCTATCTGATTGATCCGTACGGAATTGTTTTTGATCAAACAACGCTGCCGGCCGGAACGGCGATTACAATTGACGGTGACATACGGGTCGGGGAAACTCTGTTCGGCAAAAGCGGTGATGAGAAGGCTGATTTCAGCAAGGTGGTCGGAACGGTGCAGTTCCTTGATAGCATCGATGTTGCTGTCGATGAGGTTGCACTCAAGCGTGACAGCAGGGTCGTTCGCATCCGGCTTGCCGGCGGTATCGGCGTTGTTATTGATGCGAGTGAATCGCTGTATGACACGACCCGCGCCCTCTACGTCGTCTTTAGAGAAGTTTTTTCTCATCCGCGTCGACAGGGGGTTGTCTCTGTCGATGTCCGCAATCCGCTCAGTATTCTGTATGAAAAACAGCAGTAGATCATTTTGGAAAACGGTGCCGAAACCATTTTTCTCACTCGCTCCGATGGCTGATGTGACTGATGTCGCGTTTCGGACCATGTTTGCGACGTACGGAAAACCGGACGTACTCTGGACGGAATTTGTTTCAGCGGACGGTCTCCTCTCGCCCGGTCGGGAAGCACTTGCTGTTGACCTCCTCTTTGAGGACAATCAGCGACCGATTGTCGCACAGCTCTTCACGAGTAATCCTGATCATATGTACGAGGCGGGTGTGCTGGTGCGGGATATGGGATTTGACGGTCTCGATATCAATATGGGATGTCCCGATCGAAGTGTTGAGAAACAGGGGTGCGGTGCCGCACTGATGCGGGACCCTGACCGGGCGGTGTCACTGATTGCTGCCGCGAAAAAAACCGGTTTGCCGGTTTCAGTAAAGACACGGCTCGGGTATCGGCAGGAAGAAATTGACACATGGATTCGCACGCTCCTCCTTGCAGGTATTGAAGCCCTCTCGGTGCACCTTCGGACCAGGAATGACCTCTCAAAGGTACCTGCGCGGTGGGACCTCATGCAGCGCATCGTTGCACTGCGGGATGCGACGGCACCCGAGACGTTGGTTATTGGCAACGGAGATGTCGTTTCTTTACAAGACGGGTTGCGGCGAGTGCACGAAACCGGGTGCGACGGCATCATGGTCGGTCGCGGTGCGTTCGGCAACCCGTGGTTCTTTAATGCATCCGTTGACACGGTGTCGGTTGAGCAAAAGATTAACGCACTCATTGAGCACACGAACCTGTTCTCTTCGCTCCTGCCCCGGAAACATTTCGCCATTATGCGAAAACACTACAAAGCATATGCACAGGGATTTCCCGGTGCAAAAGATCTGAGGATTGCTCTGATGGAGACGGAGCATGCCGGGCATGCTGTCCGAATTGCCCGATCATTTCTCTCCTCACGGTCATGAGGTATACTTGCAACGACTCTCAGTGTCCATGAAGCAATCCCTCTACCAAAAACACCGTCCGGCAACATTTGATGATATTGCCGGACAGCCGCAGGTTGTCTCCGTGCTTGAGAAGGCGGTTGAGAACGGTGAGCCGGCTCATGCCTACCTTCTGACCGGTCCGCGCGGTATCGGAAAGACCAGTGCGGCACGTATCTTTGCAACCCGTCTTGACTGTGCACCGATTGACGTGTTTGAGATTGATGCGGCGTCACACACAAGCGTTGAGCACATTCGTGAACTGACCGCTTCGGTATACACGCAGCCGGTTGAGTCTTCGTACAAGGTGTACATTCTTGATGAAGTGCACATGCTCTCCAAGGCGGCGTTTAATGCATTTCTCAAAACACTTGAGGAGCCGCCGGCGTATGCCATCTTCATTCTCGTGACGACAGAATCTGACAAAGTGCCCGACACCATTGTTTCCCGATGCATTCCGCTGTCATTTCGACAGCCGTCTCTCGCTCTCTTGCAAGAGGGTGCACTGGCACTTGCCGGGAAAGAAGGGTACGTCCTTGAAGAACAGTCTGCCGCCCTCATCGCCCTCATGGCGGACGGGTCATTTCGTGACATGGTGACCGTTATACAAAAGATCCTCTTCACAGTTGACGGAAAGAATGTGTCGCACGATACGGTTGAAACAATTCTCGGGGCACCGAAACATCGTCTCGTGAATGACTACGTGCGGGCACTGACAAAGCAGGATGTGCAAGGCGGTATACACGCTGTCGCTGCGGCGGCGAAGGACAGTGTTGACATGACGCTGTTTGCGAGGCTCTGTATACGAAAAATCCGTGCCGCCCTCCTGGTTCAGTCCGGCATTACTGACGTGCTGGACGAGTATACCGATGAAGATCGGGTGTGTATTCAGGAGGTTGCCGATCAGGGGGCGGTATCGTGTCAGCTGCTCAAAAGCCTCATTGCGGCATCACTTGCCATCCCCGGGTCACCGGTCAAGACCCTCCCGCTCGAATACCTGCTGATTGATGCCGCCGTGATATCCACGACAGCATCTTGACGGACTGCGTGCGGGTTGGTACGATGAGGGACAAGCACAAAGAGAGGGGTTGTCAATCGTTTGGTCTGGTTTTGGCGTGCTGTTTCCGTTAGTTGAGGAGCACAAATGGATACCGCCAGACCAAAAAAGACATTTTCGCGATACAAAGAGCCGTCATTTCCGCTGAACGACATTCTTGCATTTCAGGAAGAGTCGTACGGCACGTTTCTTGATGCAGGTTTGAAGAGCCTGTTTGAAGAGTTTTTTCCGATTGAGGATTCAAACAATCGGTACAAGATTTCCTTTGTCTCCCACCGCCTTGAGGAACCCCGTCTCTCGCCGCAGAAAGCAAAAGAATCCTTTACCAGTTACACCGCCCCCCTCCGTGTTGTGCTGCACCTCAATAATACGGTGACAAAGCGGGTTGTCGAAGAGGAGGTGCTCTTCGGAGACATCCCTATGATGACACCGCAGCGATCGTTCATCATCAACGGTGTTGAGCGAACCATCGTATCACAGCTGATTCGTTCTCAGGGAATCCGATTTTTCAAAGAGACGAAGCGGAAAACCCGTGACACCTTCGGTGCACAGGTTGTGCCGCAGAAAGGGAAGGGTATCTGGCTCGTGTTTGAGAGTGATGTAAACGGTCTCGTCTCAGTCCGTGTTGACCAGAGTTCACGACGGCTGCCGATCACCACCTTTATCCGTGCGTTCGGTCCGGAGACGCAGGCTGATGTGCTGAAACTTTTTGCAGACGATCCGGCGGCACACAAATCAATAGAGCAGAGTTTTGCCGATGACACTGCAACGACGATGGATGAGGTGTGGCTCGCCTTTTACAAGGTGCTCCGGTCAGGCAGTGTCGTGAGTCCTGAGCGGGCGAAGGAGATGGTGCAGTCACGGTTCTCACCGGAGTGGTACAACATCAGTGAGATTGGCCGTATTAATTTTAATAAACGGTTTAGCCTGCCCATTACCGAAGAGACGAAGGATAACCTTGTGCTCAACCTTGAGGACATCGTTGTCATCGTGAAAGAGATCGTGCGGCTGAACAACACGCCGGGTGCTGAGGGGGATGATATTGACCATCTCGGATTTCGTCGCATTCGGTCTGTCGGTGAGCTGGTCTACGAGCATGCACGCACCGGATTTATTCGGGTACGTAAGAATGTGCGTGATAAGATGTTGACGCAGGATCCGAAACTGCTTGAGCTGCCGACAAACGTTATCAACCTCAGGACCTTTCAGTCGACTATTCACGGATTTTTCAATACTGATCAGCTCTCGCAGACACTCAAACAGCAGAACGTCCTTGACCAGTTGGAGCACCTCAGAACAATTTCCGCACTTGGTGCCGGTGGTGTGACCCGTGAGCACGCAAATGTCTCAGTCCGTGACGTACACCGCACCCATTACGGGCGCATCTGTCCGATCAACACGCCGGAACGGGGAAACATCGGTCTCGTACTGCACCTTGCTCTGTATGCCCGTATTAATGAGTATGGGTTGCTTGAGTGTCCGTACAACGTGGTGAAAGGAGGAAAGGTGACTGATGAGATTGCATTCATGACCGCGGCAGAAGATGAGCGGTACAAAATTGCAGGGGCTGACGTGGAGACTGACGGAAAGGGAAGCATCACGCAGGAAACGGTCCTTGTTCGGCATGACGGTCAGTATGATCGGGTGTCACCGCAGGAAGTTGACTATGTTGACGCGGCGACCGGTCAGATCCTCTCCATCGCATCCGCACTTGTGCCGTTTGCAAGTAACACCATTCCGTATCGTTCTGCAACCGGTACCCGCATGCAACAACAGGCAATTCCTTGTCTTCGGCCGGAGAAGCCGTTGATTGCAACCGGCTACGAGGAAGCGTTTGCACGGTCATCCGGTCGGCTCATGGTTGCCGAGGAAGACGGTGAGGTTGTCTCTGTTGACGCGAAGCATATCGCAGTGAAGTCAAGGAACGATACCAAGCGCTACGATCTTGAGGTGTTCAAACTTGCAGGATCCGCGTACACCTTTGCAAATCACCAGCGACCGTCTGTTTCTCTCGGTGACAAGGTGAAGAAAGGTGATGTGCTTGCTGACATAGCATCAACGGTTGACGGGAGTATTGCTGTCGGGAAAAACCTTCGGGTCGCCTTTCTGCCGTATGACAGCACTTTCAACGATGCGATCATTGTCTCTGAGCGGCTGGTACACGATGACGTGCTTACCTCCATACAGGTGAAGGAGCATGTTGTTGATGTTCGGGAGACCAAGCTCGGTCCTGACGTGATGACAGCTGATATTCCGAATGTTCCCGAACGCAAACTCCGCAACCTGGGTCTTGACGGCGTGATTCGCGTCGGATCGGAGGTCGTTCCCGGCGATATCCTTGTCGGAAAGCTCACCCCGCGCGGTGAGATGCAGATGTCAGCCGAAGAGCACCTGCTCCTCTCCATCTTTGGTGACAAGGCGAAGGATATGCGGGACACCTCAAAGACACTTCCGCCGGGAGAGCAGGGGAAGGTGGTGTCTGTTCAGGTTCGTGACCGCGAAAGTGATCACATGATTGACATGGGTGTTCTGAAACAGGTGCACATTATTGTCGCTGATTTGCGTCGTGTGAAGGTGGGTGACAAGCTGGCAAATCGGTATGGAAACAAGGGGGTCATTTCCCGTATTGCACCGATTGAAGACATGCCGTTTACCAGTGACGGTGAGCCGATTGACATTATCCTGTCATCACTTGGTGTGCCGTCCCGAAAGAACATCGGACAGGTGCTTGAGATGCACCTCGGTCTTGCCGCACATGCACAGGGATACCAGGCGATTGTACCGCCGATGACCTCTATCACCGAGGATGAACTTCGGAACGAGCTCGTTGAGGCGGGATATCCGGAGAGCGGTCAAGTTGACCTCTACGACGGCAAGACGGGAGATCGGTTTGCCGGTGACGTTTCGATCGGTTGGGTGTACACACTGAAGCTGGAGCACATGGTGCAAGACAAGGTGCACGCCCGATCAACCGGTCGGTACTCCCTCATCACACAACAGCCGCCGGGCGGGCGGTCTCGGTTCGGCGGAGGCCGGCTCGGAGAGATGGAAGTGTGGGCCCTGCTCGGTCACGGTGCAGCACACACGCTGCGTGAGATGCTGACTATCAAGTCAGACGACATGCATGGGCGAAACATAGCGTACAACGCCATTATCAGAAAGAAGCCGATCGTGCAGACGGGGACGCCGGCAGCATTCAACGTTCTCCTCTACTACCTTCGCGGTCTCGGCTTGAACGTGACGCTTGACACGGCGGATGATCAGAAGGAGCCGGGTCCGGTTGATAAAATACAGTACACATAGCGTATGCAGGATAGTAAAAAAACAATACGAAAGACACAAAACTTTGATCACCTCAACTTGCGGCTCGCGTCGCCTGATGAGATCCAGTCGTGGTCATTTGGCGAAGTGACGAAGTCAGAAACCATCAATTACCGTACCCAACGGTCAGAGCGTGACGGACTCTTTTGCGAAAAAATCTTCGGTCCCGAGCATGACTTTCAGTGTAGCTGTGGGAAGTATAAGGGGAATCAATACCAGGGCATCACGTGCTCAAACTGTGGCGTTGAGGTGACACGGGCACTGGTGCGGCGTGAGCGGATGGGACACATTGAGCTTGCGACGCCGGTTGCACACCCGTGGTATCTCCGTAAGGTGCCGTCACGGGTTGCAATGCTCCTCGGTCTCCCCGCTCAGCAGGTGCAAAACGTTGTCTACTACTCTTCGTACTACGTGCTTGACGTTGATGAGGGTGATCGGAAAAAGTTGCACAAGAGTATTAAGAAAGAGTTTGATGAAAAACTGCAAAAAGCCGGTCAGGAGGAGACGCGTGAGATGCTGAATATCCTGTACGAGACCCGTGTCAATGACCTTGACTCGGTGCAGCCCGGAATAATTATTGACGGCGTTCGGCATGATCAGCTGAAGCGGTCATTTCCCGATCTTTTCAAAGCGGAGAAAGGCGGAGAGGTTATCTACAACTTGCTGAAGGACATTGATCTTGAGAAGAAAGAACGGGAGGTGCTCCGTGACCTTGAGACAGCGAACAAAGGGCAGCAGGAACGGCTGCAGCGGCAGCTGCTCATTATCCGATCATTTATCCAGTCGGGAAACAGACCGGAGTGGATGTTCGTGACCGTGCTTCCGGTTATTCCTCCGGGTATACGACCGATTGTGCAGCTTGACGGCGGTCGCTACGCAAGTTCCGACCTCAATGACCTCTATCGCCACATCATTGTTCGAAACAACCGTCTGAAAGAGTTTCGTGAGTCAAAGGCACCGGCAATCTTTGTCAACACGCAAAAACGACTTTTACAGGAATCAGTTGACGCGCTCTTTGAGAAGAGCACGGGTCGCGGTGCACCGTCAACCGGCGGTCGCGGTCAGTCACGGCAGCTGAAGCCGATATCAGAGTACCTCGGCGGAAAGACCGGGTACTTCCGACTGAACCTGCTCGGAAAACGCGTTGACTTTGTCGGCCGTTCAGTTATTGTCGTCGGTCAGCACCTGAAACTCGATGAGTTCGGTCTGCCGAAGACAATGGCACTGGAAATATTCAAGCCGTTCATTATCGGGGAGATTTTTGATCGTGACCTTGCCTTCAATATTCGGGGCGCACAGCGGCTCATTGATTCACGTGAGCCCGTTGTGTGGGAGATATTAGAAAAAGTTATTGTCGGAAAGTATATGCTCCTGAATCGGGCACCGACACTGCACCGGCAGAGTATTCAGGCGTTTCGGCCGATCCTCACCGAAGGACTTGCCATTGAGTTTCACCCGCTCGTGTGTACGCCGTACAACGCAGACTTCGACGGTGATGCGGTTGTGGTGCACCTGCCGCTTTCTGAGGAGGCACAGGCAGAGGCAAAGAACATCCTTGCATCTTCTATGAATGTTGTCTCACCGGCATCGGGTGAGATTAACATAACGCCGGCGGAGCAGGACATCGTTCTCGGCTGTTACTGGGCAACAGAGATTGAAGAAGGCGGTCACGGGGAAGGGAAGTATTTTGCAAACATAAATGAAGCGATTAGCGCGAGTGACTACGGCATTGTCGGGATTCGATCGAAGATAAAAGTGCTCGCTTCTGACAAAGAGAAGTACGGTGAGCATCGGGGAACGATGTTTGAGACAACGGTAGGCCGCCTGCTGTTCAATATGACACTGCCGAAGGAGTATCCGTACATTAACGACGCTATTGACAAGAAGATGCTCAAACAGGTTACGAGAGACATTTTTGATACCCTCGGTCGCCAGGTGCTTGTTGACCACCTTGACCTCATCAAGGACTTCGGTTTCAAATATGCAATGGCATCCGGCGTGACCTTTTCATGGGAAGACCTTCGTTGCCCGGGCAATCGTGATTCGATCATCCAGGAAGGGTTCAAGAAATCACAGGAGGTTATGGATGCGTATAACGAGGGGACCATCTCTCTCCAGGAGAGAAAGCGAAAGAACATTGACCTGTGGCTTGACGTGAAAGGCGATCTCAGTCAGCGGGCACGGGATGAGGTGCTGACAGATTCCCCGGTCGGAAAAATGATCCAATCCGGTGCCCGTGGCTCCTTTGATGACCTCGGTGACATGACGGCGATGTTCGGTGTCGTTGACTCGGCATCAGGTGAGCCGATTGAGCAGCCGGTTATTTCGTCACTGAAAGACGGTATGAAGTCTATTGAGTACTTCAATGCGTCATTCGGTGCGAGAAAGGGTGCCGCTGACACCGCTCTTAAGACGGCGGATGCGGGGTTCCTCTCACGAAAGCTCTTCAGCGTTGCACAGGAGATTCGGATTGACGGAGACGACTGCGGTACGACAAAAGGGTTCAACCTCTACCGGGAAACAGAATCGGGAGCGGGAGACTCGTTCAGTGACCGTATTCGGGGACGATTCCTCTCCGAAGACGTTGTTGGTGACAAGGGGAAAGCGGTTGCAAAGAAAGGGGACTTTATCGATCGCGACCTGGCACGAACTATTGAAAAGCATGAGTCTGTTGACAAGATACGGGTGCGATCACCGATTACCTGCCTGCATGCACGCGGCGTGTGTGCGAAGTGCTACGGCGAAGACCGAACAACGGGTGAGATTGTTGATCTCGGTGAAGCGGTCGGAACCATTGCCGCACAGTCGGTCGGAGAGCCGGGTACGCAGCTAACGCTTCGAACCTTCCACGCCGGCGGTGTCGCTCAGGCCGGCGGTGACATTACCTCAGGACTGCCGCGGGTGACCGAGCTCTTTGAACGACGGGCACCGAAAGTGCCGGCAGTTATCGCTCACGCTGACGGGACGATTGAGCAGATTGAAGAACACAGCGACGGAAGTCGAACAATTTATCTCAACGTCGGTGCGAAACGGGTTGCAGCTGCGGACAAGAGTTATTCTGTTTCTCCGATTCGAACGCTTTCGGTTGCAGTCGGCGATGAAGTAACGAAAGGACAGTTTCTCACTGACGGATCAGCGGACCTTGAGGAGATGCTGCAGTACTGCGGGAAGGAGGCGACACAGGAGTACATTTTGAGCGAGGTTTCAAAGGTCTACGAACTGCAGGGAGTGGGTACCGCATCAATACATTTTGAAATTATCATCCGTCAAATGTTCAGCCGGCTTCGGATCACTGATTCCGGTGACGGTATCTATACTGCCGGTGAGGTTATTGATTTGAGTGAATTTATTGAAGCAAATGAAGAGCTGAAAACGGCAAAGAAACATGTCATGGAGGCGGAGCATATTGTGACCGGTATCACCAACGTGTCGGTGTCCCGGAGTAATTTTCTCTCTTCAGCGTCGTTCCAGAACACAACCAGTGTTCTCATCAGGGCTGCTATCAGCGGATCAAAGGATACCCTTGACGGTGTGAAAGAAAACGTGATCATCGGTCGCCTGGTGCCGGTTGGCAGCGGTTTTGAAGGGAGCAAGAAGCATGATATTGTTCGGAAGATAAGTGAAGACGTGCAACGCCGTCTTGAAGAAGCGGAAGCAGAGAAAGAGGCGGAGTAGGGGGGTGAGTTGTTATTTTCCGGATTTTCTCCGATTGCAATCCTTGCACAACATCTGACAATTTTCTGAGGTCGTTTTGCCGCCTTCGTGCCACGGCTTAATGTGGTCAGCCTCCATTTCTTCGAATGGGAATTGTTCTTCACATTTTTTGCAGATTCCCTCTTGTTCCTCATATACTTCTCGTTTCATGTTGTCGGTAAACGCACGTATTTGGAGGTGTCTCTCATCTCTTGTGAGGACATAAGGGTAAATGCCCGACCTTCTTGTTACATCTTCATCTTGCATTAATTGAGCAACCTCAGTTTCTAGTTTCTCAGCATCCAATTTTTTGTCTTTAGATTCGTTGTGCAGCCCGCCCCAATTCACACCTCTCATTTCTTTTCGATATTTTGGGAATGTCTTGCGAACCCACATGATCACATCTTGAAAGTAACTCCATAGGTTGTTTGCGTTTGGTTCGTGCTGATGCTTTGCCATGTAACCATCTATTTCTCCATGATTAATCCAAGAGAGGGCGGTTTCTAGGTAGTGCTGTCTGTTTAATTCACCGTTCAAAAGTGTTCCTCCGTCGTTTGCTAATTTGTACGCTGCACAGCTCGTTTTACTGAATTTCAATTTTGCATCAGAAAGCCATGGTCCGGTATATACCGCATTCCGTATTTCTTGATCGGTCAGTTTTTCACCGGCGATGTTGATAACCTTAAACCAATCTAAACGTTCTTTGTCTGTTCCTTCGCAGAAGTAAATCATGAGCTCGTAGTCAAGGATCTGATTCTGCTCTTCTTTTGTGAGGTTATAGAAAAAACGATTAGCAAGTGCAAAATTACCACTCACATACTGACCAATACTGATAGTTCGCTGTTGACCGTCAATCATTTCGTAATTAATTCCGTCATCTTTTGTCATCCAGTACATCACATTAAGCGGAAAATCTTGTTTGATTGTTTCAATTACCGCATCACGCTGTCTGTCGTCATAAACAAACTCGCGTTGGTATTTTGGGCGAACATCAAGTTTGCCGCCGTATGCCGTAACACCCTCCTCGGCATTATCTTTGTAGCCATTAACTGCCTCACGAACAGGAATTCTTTTGAGTTCTATTTTCATGTTATTTTGTCACCTCCTTGTTTTTTATGACAACTCGAACATAGGTCGGCTTGCCGTTTATTGCACTTTCTTTGTCTTTGATAAGTCCCGAGTCTTTGGTCGGAACTTTTTCGCTTAACCTTACATTATTTGAATTTACTATCTCAAATTGATCGGGGTTGTGTTTGTCCAAAAAAGTGATCGGCACACCCATTGCATCAGCATAATCCATCGGGATGTCAGAGGTTTTATTTACATTTATGGCATCATAGTTGTCATATTTTGGAAACTCCTCGGGGGTGTACTTCTTGTACAAAACAAGACTTTCGTGCCGCTTTTCTGTGTCAAGATTTGTAAACCATCGAACACCTTTTATGCGAATGTATTTGTTGCCTTCGTCATCAACACGATACCCGGCAGCCTCTAGAGGGTAGTGGTCAGGAACTCTGAATTCACGATCTCCGCTATGGATGCTTACTCCAAGCCATACCTTGTTTTTCTGGATTAACGGAAATGTCTCTTTGTACGTGATGGCGTTGATGTTTCCAATGATTAAAAACTTCTTATCATACTCCATCAACTGAGCAAGGTACTCGCGAAAAAGTGAAAAAGGAGGGTTCGTTACAACAACATCTGCTTCTTTGAGAAATTCTACACATTCTTCACTGCGAAAATCACCGTCACTATCAAGTGGTGTGGCGGTGTTCGCATCATTCTTCAATAGCCACTCAACATCTGTTAAGTCAACAGCACCATCTTTGTTATTGTCTAAAACTTCATTGATCTCAAGTTTGAAAGGTTCTTTGCCTTCTGGCTTTAATCCTTCAATTTCAACCAAAGGCAATTGTTTGCCAGTAATTGGTGATGGTTTGTAACTCGTGGTGATAAGCTTTTTTAACCCCAAGTGGTTGAAACTGAGAGAAAAATATTTAAAAAAATTACTTTCATAAGGGTCATCGCAATTACAATACACAACTTTATTACGAAACTGATCTTTGTAATGTTTCAGCTCTTTTTCAATATCAGTAAGTTGGGTATAGAACTCATCTTTCTTTTCTCTCTTTGCAGTATGCAATCCCTTGTTTAGGCTTTTGGTGACCATGCTTATATTCAGTATAACCTCCTTGCACGGCTACAAATGAATAGTGATCGGAAACTGTCGGTCAATGTCTTGACTTGTGCTCCATATCGTTATTACACTATCATGTGATTAGTGTATGGATGTAACAAAAGATCCTAAAGAATCCCAAGACGGGTTGGTTGGAAGCGGTATGATAATACCGATAGATCCCTTGTTTGATCATTTTAAACATCATTTGGAGATGTTGAGAAACAGTAGAATCTTGTTTTCTGGCAAATTTGGTATAGGGAAGACGTTTTTTATCGAGAGGTTTTTTAAGCAGTATGAGGAATATTACTTTTGGGTACGTCTTCGCCCCACAGCTTATCAAATAGTGGGAAGTGAGGTACTGATAGAAACCATGAAGGAAGACTTGATGATATCTATTATGGAACAAGGTGGAGAAAAAGGACCCTTGTCAGGGCACAAGGAAAAATCAAAAATGAAAAAGTTGGTAAAGATAGGGTGGAAAACCGCATCTTTGCTGGGGAGGGTCAATCCAATTGCGAATTTCATAGTTGCTGCGATTGAAGAGATAAAAGAATCTTTTGGGACGATTACTGAAGAAAAAATCAGAAAAATGTTGTGCAAAGTTGCGGGGAAAGAAAAGAAGAAAGTTTTGGTTATTGATGATATGGATCGACTTGATCCCGAACATATTTTCAGACTATTTAATGTATTTTCTTTATTTGTTGGCGAGGATGAGGAGAAGACAGTTGCTAAAAGGCTTGGTTTTGATCACGTAATTTTTGTAGCGGACTATAATAACCTACGATCAATCTTTCACCACAAATATGGTGCTGGCACAGATTCACAAGGGTATCTTGATAAATTTTACAGCAAGGAAGTTTTTGAGTATGACCCGAAAGGTATTATTGCTGAATATATGGGTACCGTTTTTGGCCCACAACCAAATAAACAAGTGACAGATAAAACAGGTCAATATATAAGTGTCTGGTTGTCATTATTCCTTTTGAAAAACTTCTTCAGAAAAAATATCATAAACTTGCGACAGGTCCTCAATGGGTTGGGGACGCTACAGTATTCACAAAAAAGAAATAGTTCAGGGTTCTCTATGATTGAAGAGAGGGAATACGGAAGACCCATGAAAAGAACTGTGTCTTTTTTAATAAAGACTGTCGGATCAAAGAAAGCTTTAGTTGACGCTATAAAGCAATCTCTTTCTAACGATTGTGAACCCATAGTTGATAATAAATATGGTCAGAGTGATATGTTTGATGGTTTGAGAGACCACTGTAAGTTCATTGTGTCAGCAGTAAACCTGTCCCACAAGGCACCATTTCTGCCACGTTTGCTTAAAGGTAGGCACATTGAAGGGTTGGTCGTTCGTGAAGGAGAATTAAGCATAAAGGGAGGTGATGTAATACACGAAGGAGAGGTTCTAAAAACATTCAAGGATGTATTGCTTTTATACATTGAGGAATTTCATGGTGATAGCATACCAAGTGTTAGGGGGTGAGGGGAGCAGGTCTGAGGTTTTCCACACTATCCACAAAGTGCACATATGACAGGATATATCTCTTGATTGCTTTGGGATACGATGCAATTGATGTGTGCCTCACAACGCCCTCACGCCGCTCGAGGTGACGAGGTGCGACAAATAAAGGAGGTCATTGATATCGTTGACGTCATTTCTCCATACACCAATCTCGTTCCCTCTGGTAAACGAATGAAGGGGCTCTCTCCTTTTACGAACGAAAAAACCCCCTCTTTTTACGTTGATCCGGAAGACGGCGTGTACTACTGCTTCTCATCACAAAAAGGGGGAGATATCTTTTCCTTTGTGCAGGAAGTTGAAGGGGTTGATTTCAAGGGAGCTCTCGCTATCCTTGCGCAGCAGGCAGGCATTGAACTTGGTAATCATCCGACGAGACGCCGGAATGACACGGATAGTCTGTATGACATCCTTGCGTCAACCGCCTCACTCTATCAGGAACTGCTCACCGATGACGTTCGATCGTACCTCACCGGGCGCGGTATCAGTGAAGCGTCAATTACTGCGTGGGGCATCGGGTTTGCACCGGATTCGTGGCGGACTGTGACTGAGAATCGGACGAAAAAGGAACTTGAACAGTATGTCAAAGCAGGTCTTTGCGTACAAAGGAGAGGTCGTCACTTTGACTTTTTCCGGGGACGGGTTCTGTTTCCGTTCCATGATAATAATCGTATCATCGGATTTTCCGGGCGGGCATACGGTGAAAAAGAAACGGCGAAGTACATCAACTCGCCGGAGACCATGCAGCCGCCGCTGTTCAACAAATCAACGTTTCTGTACGGATTGCATCGTGCAAAACAGGAAATTCGTCGCCAAAGTGTCGTTGTCCTCACCGAAGGACCGGTTGATGCTATCCTCATGCACCAGGCCGGGTATCCGATGACCGTTGCAACATCCGGAACCGCCGTTACCACCGAACATCTCGAAACAATGCAGCGACTCTCGGGCGGCCGTCTCATTCTTGCCCTCGACGGTGACGGTGCAGGGAAGCGGGCGACACTTCGGGTGATTGAAATGGCAATTACGATCGGTGTTGATGCAACCAATATCAAGGTGGTCGTGCTGCCGGACGGGAAAGATCCGGCGGATATGATTGCTGCCGATCCCGAGGAGTTTCGGACACGGTTTCGGGGTGCTAAATCAGTCGCTTCATTTGTCACCGATTGTATTGATACACAGGTTGCAAGCGGTGATACCGCTGACCGGGTTCGCGGTGTGCTGACGCAGTTTGCTCCCCTCATTGCAAAGGTGCAAAATCCCGTGACCCGTGACCACCTGCAGAAAGAAGCGGCATCATTTTGCGGGGTATCCGACACCGCGGTGGCTGAAATGGTTGAACAACTGCGATCTGACATACAGAACACGCCGGCTCCGGTCTGCCAGACTCCTGCTGCATCGAAACATCAACTCGGCAAGATCGACAAACACCTGCGCATCGTTGCCAGTGCCCAAGCATTTCTCGGCACGACAGGATCAGTTGAGAAAGATCAGAAGGATGCACTGCGGACGATATGTGCTGTGTGGGGCTTGCCGTCTGTTTCTCGCAGTGAGGCAGTGGTGAAGTATGAGGAAGGTATGCCTGATCTGAGTAAGCAGGATCGGGCTGCTCGGGTGCAAGAAGATCTGCGCAAATCAATCAGTACGTTGTTTCAAGAAGCTCGAAAGCGACAGGAGGTGAAAAAAAGCCGAGCACCCGCGGTGTAACGGAAGAGAGCAGGCAGTAGCAGGGTATATCTGCCCCTGTCCCCAGGACGAGTTGCGTGTTTTTCAAACCATGCTACAATATTCTGCACTACTTTGTGTAGGGAGCACAAACCTCTCATATGCCAGCCAAGAAGAAAACTGCACGGAAAAAAACGTCTGTAAAAAAGAAGACGACACGGGCGAAGAAGGCGGTAAAGAAAACAATGAAAAAGAAGGTAAAGAAAGCGGTGCGTGTTGCAAAAAAGAAAACGGCGGAAAAGGACGACAACATTGATGAAGCGATTCTTGCGGCACAGAGAGAGAAGGAGTTGTATGCAGTGATTCCGACCAAGTTTCGCAAAAAAATCAAAGATCTTGTTAAACAGTGTCAGGGGAGTGGCTATGTTCCGTCAGACATCATCCTTGAACACGTTAATCCGAGTGAATGTGACAATGAGAAGGAAGTGTGGGACTGCATTGAGAAAATACTCAATAACAACTGCATTGATCTCGTGCATCGTGACGGCATTTTGCATGAAGAGAAACTAAAAACCGACAGTCGGTTCCCGGAAACAGACCTCTCTTCGTACGATTCCATTCAAATGTACCTGCGGGACATCGGAAAGTACGCCCTGTTGAGTGCTGCAGAAGAGCAGGAACTCGGGGAGAAGATCATGGCACGTCAAAAACTGCTTGAAAAGAAAAAGAAAACCACTGCACTGTCGAAAGCACAGCGAACCGTTGTCGAAGAAGGTCTTGAAGCACGACATCGGCTTGCGACCGCAAACCTCCGTCTCGTTGTCTCTATTGCCAAGAACTATGCGGGACGAAGTCGTGATCTCAACCTGCTTGACCTCGTGCAAGAGGGAGTTGAAGGGCTGTATAAAGCGGTGGACAAGTTTGAGCCGCAGCGGGGATTCAAGTTCTCCACCTACGCAACGTGGTGGATCAAACAGTCAATTGTGCGGGGACTGGCGGATAAGTCAAGAACGATTCGAATCCCGGTGCACATGTCTGAAACCGCACAGCGATATAAGAAAAC
Organism: Candidatus Kaiserbacteria bacterium; assembly: GCA_028820405.1. Lineage (GTDB taxonomy): Bacteria > Patescibacteriota > Minisyncoccia > Phycocordibacterales > JABAAK01 > JAPPJI01. The sequence goes on along the minus strand of JAPPJI010000021.1, from coordinate 18,971 downwards.
GATGGTGCAACTGGAACAGGACCTCGGTCGTGTGCCGACGGTGCAGGAGGTGGCTGATGAGTTGGGTGTTGAGGTTGAAAAAATCTACACTATTCGTCGTATTACGCAGGAGGTCGTGCAGCTTGAGAAGCCTCTCGGCGGTTCCGATGATGAGGAGAGTAACACAAAGATATCTGATACCATTGAGGATGTTGATCAGGACACGCAGGAGACAATTGTCTCTCACGACATCTTGCGGGAGCAGATACAAGACATTCTCGAAGACCTTTCTTCCCGTGAGCGAGAGGTCATTGAGATGCGACACGGCATGCAAGACGATGGTATTCGGTATACCCTTGAGCAAATCGGTAACAAGATGGGAGTTACGCGTGAGCGGGTTCGTCAAATTGAAGCACGGGCACTGGAAAAGCTTCGTGCACACCAGGGACTCAAAAAACTTGAGTGCTATTGACAGACAGCCTGATATCGTGGCACAGTGGTACATACGTAACCACAAGCATGTTGAAAATTCGTTTGCAGCGTATCGGGAGAAGAAACGATCCTTCGTATCGGGTTGTTGTTGTTGAGTCAGCTGTTGCAGCGAAGAAGGGGGTTCCTGTTGAGATACTCGGCTTTCATGACACCGTTCGGAAGAAAACGTCAGTCAACGGAGACCGGGTGCAACACTGGATCGCAAACGGTGCAAAGCCGTCAGATACGCTCCACAACATTCTGATTCAAAACGGTATTATCGAGGGAACAAAACAGAATGTACTTCCTAAGAAGCAGCCGATTGTCAAGAATGAGGAGGAACGTGAAGCAACGACAGAAGCTCCCGAGTCTCAAGAAGCATCAGAAGGTGAGCAGCCGACAGAAGCACCGGCTGAGACCGCTGAAGAGGGCACAGACGACAAGCCACAAGAGGAATCTGCAACTGATGATTCCACCACTCCTTCCCAGGAAGGATGAAATATTATTGCTGAACTACACAAACTATGACACAAGAGAAAGAGGAATCACAATTTCTTACCACTATTATTCAAAAAATCGTTGACAACCCCGACAAGGTACATGTTGAACAGGAGGTTGATAAGCAGGGGGTAAAGCTCACATTGAGTGTTGACCCGGGTGACATGGGTAAGGTTGTCGGATCCCAGGGACGAATGGCAACGGCTATTCGTACCGTTATGCACGCATACGGCGGGCAAAATCAAGCAAAAATCAGCGTTATTATTCAGGAGCCAGACAAGTCAGAAACAGGAATGTAGGGGACTATGCGGGTGAGCATCATATCACTGTTCCCGGATATCTGTCAGACCTACCTTCAAACATCTATTCTTGGACGTGCAACCGAGCAAGGGTTGCTTGATGTTCACTACTTCAATCCGATTGATGAAGCTGAGTCGGCAAAACGGGTTGACGATCGTCCGTATGGTGGCGGTCCCGGTATGGTGCTCAGGGCTGAACCGTTTTTGCGCTGTCTTGAAAAGGCAGTGCAAGGGTCTGGTCGTGAAACAGTACTATTCTTCACACCGCGGGGCGATCTGTTCAATCAGGAGCGGGCACAAACCTATGCAGCTTATGACCACCTCGTGCTGCTCTGCGGTCACTATGAAGGTATTGATGAACGAGTAGCCCTCATTGCCGAGGCAGAGCGTATTTCCGTCGGCTCTTTTACGCTAACCGGCGGTGAGATCCCCGCACTGCTCGTTATTGACGCAGTTTCCCGGCATATTCCCGGTGTTCTCGGGAATGAATCATCTCGTGAAGAAACGCGGGTTGCGGGCGGGTCGGTATACACCCGTCCGCAAGTCATCGTGCACGAGGGAAAAGAGTATGCCGTTCCTGACGTTCTTATCTCCGGCAATCATAAAGACATAGATACGTATCGGGAAGAAACAGTATAGACGGGCGACATTTCCACATAGTCTCATACCAATGACAGCGGTGTGATACCATTGTAAGTGTGAAAGTGTCGCCCGTTTATTTATTATTTTTGTACGATGTTCAATTATATGAAGCAGTTATATGCACGTGTTGGTATTGTCCCAGCACTTATCGCCCTATTATTTCTTTTCCCCGCAACCGTTGGTGCACAGCAACAGGACGTAGCAGGACAACCTGCCCCAACGGAGACGGAAGTAGTGGGACTAACCGTTACCGACAGTGCTGTTGATCCGAGCGGATCGATCATTACGCTTACCGTTAGTGAAGCCCTCATCCCAAGAAACATTGACGGGGATGGCGGATTTGCTACTGACCAGGAAGGTCTTGCGGTGAACCACGTTATTGTTCATGCTCAGACGGTGACACTGCTGCTCTCGCAGCCGCTCCCTGAAGGTGTTGCAACAACCATTTCCTACACTGCACCGGGTGACGGTACTGACATTGTTGACACGAGCGGAAACTCGCTTGGATCAGGATCACTTACGCAGGTTACACACGCTGCTCAGATCTCTGATCCGCAAGCACAAGAGCAGGTACCCGTGACTGCACCAGTAGATGGGGAGCCGGTAGCAGCACCGGAAGAGACGCCAGATCCTGTCGCGCCAGTTGAAGATGACACTGCTTCTGATGTGAGTGACACACCACCAGCACCAGTCGTAGACACAGAAATCCCTGCTGTCGTAGAAGAAACAGACACACAAGGTGAAGATGCTCCCGTTACGAGCGATACTCCGGTCGTGCCTGTTGAAGAGGGGGTAGCATCTGAACCAGTGGTGACACCAGATGTTGAAGGGGTAGCAGAGGATACTCAGGATGAGAGTGTTCCTGTTGTGGAGGACACGCCAACGGCACCGGTTGAAGATTCGGTAGTGGTACCGGAAGGACAGGCGAGTCCCGTTGAAGAGGAAACAGACGTTCAGGATGACAGCACTCCTGTTGCAAGCGATGCACCGATTGCTGTACAAGAAGATCCAGTAAGTACTGCTGTGGCAGGGGAGGGTGCTGCTGAGGAAACAGGTCCTGTTGTCGACGGCGTGGTGACAGCTGCACCACAGCCGCTGCTCACCGAAGGATCTCTCACCAAGGAGTCTGGAGAAGGGGTGACCTACCAGTATCCTTCATACACCGTTACCGCAAGCGTACCCGGCATACTTACCATGAGCGGTGATGGCTGTGCCATTGAAGACCAGGTTGTGGCGGCAGGACCGGTTACCATTGCGTTGTCGCTGAACAACGGTTCCTATGACTGCAGTATTGCTCTTCGTGATGACACAGGTGCTGTTTCAGAAGTGCATGATATTCCGACATTCACGGTTGACAGTCCGGAAGGAGTTTTGCTGAGTAATCCGATAGAGCAAGTTTCTGTCGAAGAACGAAAGCGACGGGTGTCATTTACTATTGATGTTGATCACTGGTTCTCAGGGGATGAGACAGAGAGTATCGCGACGATTACCATCGGCGGTGCGGGCATGTGTAAGCACTTCAATGACCGCCTCCTGAGCAGCGGTCAGTTTGTCGTCAAGAGAGACGGAGACCAGTTGTCAGTATCAGAGAAACATGAGGTACGAACGGCAAAACTTGATGACGGAGTTTACGAAGACTGTACGTTTAGTATCAACAGCGGAGACCCTGTTGCGATTAAGGACTTCACCATTGAAAGTGAGGTAGAAGACGTACTGCGGATTCAGGCACCGGAACTTCCGTCTGATGACCAGGCAAGTTCCATTGTTATTCCTGTGGCTGACGGAGATTCAGAAACTCCTGATGAGTCAAGTGTTGACCAGAATAGCGAAGACGTGAAACCAACAGCTCCGGAATTGGTAGTTTCTGATAGCGAGGACAGTGATGTTGTCAGCCAGCCCGTTGATCAAGAAGACGCAGGCAGCAGTGAGCCGGTTGTTGACCCAACGAAGCCGACAGCACCGCAACTTATCGTTGAAGAGCCGGTGCAAGACGATACAGCAGCAGTTGAAGAGGAGGACAGCACCCCAGATCAAGATGTAGTCGTCTTAGCAACACCGACTGGTGACCCGGTTACCTTGCGAAAAGGTGTTGTTATGGAGCCGGTGCGAGACCTGCAGCGATTCCTCAACAGTCAGGGCGGTGACTTCCTCGTTGCGAGTGAAGGTCCCGGATCTCCAGGAAATGAAACGAATATCTTTGGTGATGCGACCGACGCTGCGGTTCGAAGGTTCCAGGAAGCACGAGGGGAAGAGGTGACGGGTGAGGTAATTGTCTACATTGACAGTGAGACTGACACCACCACCTTCCTTGCACCATTTGTTGTTGCGGCAGAGGATACGCAAGCTGATCTTGCGGCTCTCGAGCAACAGATTGCAGAAATAACAAACCAGATTCAGGAGCAAATGTCTACCAACCCGAGTGGGGATGCGGGAACAAGCCAGTAGAATCATTGAGTTAGGTTATCCACGCCACGTGTCTTGCGTGGCGTGGAGTTTCTATGGTACGATAAATTATCCGCTGTGACTAAGGACACAACACAACCGAGCAAGGAAAATGAGGTTGTTGGGAGCGTTTTAGAAGCTCTCCCAAGTGCTCTCTTTCGTGTTGCAGTGGAAGGAGACGGTGACCAAGAAGAAATCGTCTACCTCTCATACCTTTCAGGGCGCATGCGAATGAACCGCATAAAAGTCATGGTTGGTGACCGTGTTACGCTCGTGGTTGACCAGCATGGAGAGCGGGCTCGTATCGTCAAGCGTTTATAGAAAAAGAGGGGTGAAAGCAAATAAACCCATGAAAGTACGTACTTCAATACGAGCAAATGAACAGCAGGGAGATAAACTTGTTCGTCGGAAAGGTCGTTTGTATCTCATAAACAAAAGAAACCCGCGTCGAAAACGACGACAGAAGTAACCTATCTATGCGTATCGTTGGAATAAACATACCGGAGGAAAAACACCTCAATATTGCACTGACCGCAGTGTATGGTATTGGACGTGCACGTGCGGAAGATATTTTGAAGGAGGCATCAATTGAACCGATGACGATGGCAAAAGATCTTTCAGAAGAGCAGGAGACGCTTGTACGAAAAAAAGTGGAATCGTATGTTGTGGAAGGAGATCTCCGTCGATCTGTTGCCGGTGATATTAAACGACTCAAAGATCTGCAGGTTATTCGAGGGTACCGACACAGCGTCGGACTTCCGGTTCGCGGTCAGCGAACAAAAACAAATGCGCGAACAAAACGGCAGGGTGGTCGAAAGACAATGGGATCAGGACGCGTGAAGCTGCAGAAGAAGTAAAGACATACCATGGGAAAGAAGCGAACAGCGAGTAAGGTGGAGCGAGGGCGGGGTGATGCAGGAAAGCGTGCCCGCGTACTCTCAAAGATACCGAAGAAAAAGTTGGGATCGGGAATTGTGTTTGTCGAATCAACGTTTAACAACACTAAGGTTCTCTTCACGGAGAAAAACGGCAGTGTTGTTACGTGGGTGACGAGCAGTATGCTTGGTTTCAACAGTGCGAAAAAAGCAACGCCGTATGCTGCGGCAAAGGTAGCTGAGGCAGTTGCAGAGAAGGTTGCGGCTATTGGAGTTAAAGACATTGACATCATTGTGAAAGGGGTTGGGGGCGGACGGGAGTCAGCTATTCGTTCATTCCTGAATCGTCGCTTTATCATTCACTCAATACGTGACCGGACACCGGTACCGCATAACGGACCGCGACGAAGGAAGCCTCGTCGCGTGTAGCAAGAAGTTATGAAAAGAGTTAAGAAGTATAAAATCAGTCGACGACTGCAGGCACCAATCTTTGAGAAGTGCCAAACGCAGAAGTTCGTGTATCGTGAGCAGAACCGGTCCGTACGACCGAGTCGGGGGAGGCGTCCGACAGAGTACGGTCGACAGCTTGTTGAGAAGCAGAAGGTGCGATACCTCTACGGTATTTCAGAGAAGGTTCTCAAGAACTATGCCCGTGAAGCAGTGAAGAGCGGTGAAGCGGAGGATGTACTCGTTCAGGTGCTTGAGCGGCGGCTTGATAACATTGTGTACCAGCTCGGTCTCGCGTTAACCCGTCGGATGGCCCGACAATTGGTTTCCCACGGTCACATTACGGTGAATGGTCGGAAGATGACCATTCCGTCATACCGTGTCCGTGATGCTGATGTTATCCAGGTGCGTGCAGGAAGTGAGCGAACCTCACTCTTTCAGGCAATCCTCACCGGCAAAGCAGTTACGTCTCGTGTTGCGTGGGCATCATGGGATGCGAAGAAAAAGTCCGGATCCATTACCGACAAGCCGGTTATCGGTGAGACCATTTTTTCCTTACCGGCAATTTTTGAATATTATTCCCGATAAACGTATACATAATCAACGCGTATGACAGAATACATTAACATCGCCGTTCCATCAAAGCCGGAAATGATTAGTGAAGAGGGGGACCGGGGAACCTATGAAATATCAAACCTCTACCCGGGGTATGGCAACACATTGGGAAATGCACTCCGTCGCATGCTCCTCTCATCTATTCCCGGTACGGCGGTCACTGCGGTGCGGATTAAAAATGTTCCGCATGAATTTTCCGTTATCGACGGAGTCAAGGAGGATGCCCTCACGGTTGTCGTTAACATGAAAAACATTCGGGTGCGGGCGAATACCGAGGTGTTCCCACAGACTATTACCCTCAAGAAGAGCGGTGTCGGTCCGGTAACCGCCGGCGATTTTGAAACACCGTCACAGATTGAGATCGTGAACAAGGATTTGGTCATTGCTGAGATCACTGACGGCAAGACCGAGCTCAGTATTGAAGCTGACGTGTTGCAGGGGATTGGTTTTCGTCCCCGCGAAGATCTTGCCAGCTCAGATGCAGTTGATTCTATCTTTGTTGATGCCATGTTTTCTCCCGTCAGGCGGTCAGCGTATGAAGTACACAACATGCGGGTCGGTGATCGAACCGACTTCAATCGTCTCGTTGTGAGTATTGAAACAGACGGAACCGTTACCCCCAGGCAGGCACTTGACAAAGTGGTTCGTACGATGATTGCACAGTTTGAGGCAATGACCGGATTTCAGGAGGAAGGCAAAGAAAAGAAGGTGGCAGAAGAGGGTGCGTCCGGGTCAGATACCATTACGATTGACGATCTCGGTCTCAGTGCAGGTGTGGTTTCCATCTTGGAGAAAAATGAAATACGGACCGTTATGGATATCCTCAAGCGGGGTATTGTCGGTATTCGTGACCTGCCGGGTATCGGTGACAAGGCGATGGAGGAGATTGTTACCAGCCTTGAGAGTCGGGGCATCTCCTTCAAGGATGCGGGATAGACCTATGGCGTACCACAGAAAGCAGAGAAAATTTGGGCGGGTCGGACAGCAGCGTAAGCAGTTGCTTCGCTCGCTCGCTCGCTCCGTTATTCTGGAAGAAAAGGTGCACACCACCGTTGCTCGGGCAAAGTCTGTCCGACCGTTTGTTGAAAAGTTGGTAACAACGGCAAGAAAGGATGACGTGGCAACGAGACGGCTCCTCCTCGCCCGGTTTAACAACGATCGCACCGTTGTGAAGAAGCTGATTGAAGTTCTCGGACCGAAGTACAAAGAGCACTCCGGCGGCTACACGAGGATCGCGAAGGTTGAGCCACGACCGGGGAGCGGGCGAACGTCAGCGGTGATTGAATTTGTATAGGTATGGAAGAGAAACGACGAGACATAACCATAGATGTTGCCGGTGATCGACTGGGTCGGGCTGCCTCAAAGATTGCCACCATACTCAACGGGAAGGACAGCGTGACCTACGCACCGAATCAGGTGCCGAATGTGCTCGTTACCGTTGAAAATGCGTCAAAAATGGCAATTGATGAGCGTAAGAAGCGGCAGAAGGTGTATGTTCGATACACCGGGTACTTTGGCGGAAAGAAAGAGCAGTCACTCGCTCAGCTCATAGAGAAGCGGGGGTATGGTGAGGTGCTTCGCCGGGCAATCTATGGCATGCTACCGAGTAATCGGCTCCGTGACCGCAAGATGCGTCGGGTGCAGATTAACGAATAACCTATGGCAGAGAATCAAGTAGAACGAGGAGGATACATTGAGGCAGTCGGCCGCAGAAAGCATGCGGTTGCTCGTGTTCGTGTCTCCAAGATATTCAAAAAAACAACCGTGAACGGGAAGGATATCGAAGCATATTTTCCAAAAGGATACCTGACGCAGGTAGCACTGAGACCGCGGGGTGAGAAAGAGGAGTTCGCCGGTCTCCATGCATCTATTACGGTAAAGGGAGGGGGTATTTCAGCACAAGCACAGGCAGTCAGCCACGGGCTTGCCCGTGCATTGGTTGCGTGCGATGAAGGCGCACGAAAACTATTCAAGGACCTCGGTCTTCTGACCCGAGATTCGAGGCAGAAGGAGCGGAAGAAGTTTGGGTTGCGAAAAGCGAGGCGGGCACCGCAGTGGAGTAAGCGGTAAGCGATGGAGGTATTTGTTCTTGCTATACTGCATGCGGAGGCGGTTTTAGAAAACTGACGTTTCTCTCATCAAAGGAGGTAGTACCATGTTAGAAGTGTGGCTAGAGCGTATCACACTCGTCGTGGCAGTTGTGGTGGTCGTTTTTGTAGCAGTGATCGTCGTCAACAAGTCGACCGGATTTGACGTGCGCGAGTTTGCACGTGACCAGTGGGACGATTGGCGACACCCTGACCCTCCCGTTCTCCGACCGGTATCGAGCCGGGTCATTGATGCCGACATGAGAGGGCTGGGAAACACGGCTGCAGAACCACACCATTTCTCGGCCATCATGCTGGTTCGAAGCGGTGATATGCATGATCTCGTTGACATGCTCGCCACCTTGCAGCAGGGATGGAGTTCGCCGGCGAATGAGACAGCTCCGGCACGGAAATAGGAGAGAGGGGGGTGATCGCTTCCTTAGCAAAACCCGATGCAACAGTAGGTTGCATCGGGTTATTTTTATTGATACAGAGTGGCTACGTTGAAGAGATAACTTTTACACACATGAGGGGGGGGGGTAGGTCTTTAGTGGTGGTGTTGTATAATGCGTTGGCTATGGGAAAGCGGATTCTCACAGGACTGAAACCGACCGGCGAATTGCATCTCGGCAACTATTTTGGTGCAATTCAACAGATTGTTGCTATGCAAGAAGGTGGGGAAGAGGTGTTTCTTTTCGTTGCAGACCTTCATGCGTTGACCGGGCTCAGTGACCGTGAGGTACATCGCAGAGACGAGCAGGAACAGCTGTTTTCCACGTTTGTCCGATCGTTTACGGCTCTGGGCATTGATCCTAATCGTGTCATGATCTATCGACAATCTGACTTTCCTCAGATTACCGAGCTTGCATGGATATTCGCCTGTATGGTGAAGATGCCGTTTTTAACCATTGGTCATGCATACAAAGATGCAGTGCAAAAGGGAAGTGAACCGTCAGTCGGCACGTTCCTCTACCCAGCTCTTATGGCCGCAGATATTCTGCTTCCTGACGCCGCTGTTGTTCCGGTCGGCAAAGACCAGGTGCAGCATATTGAGATTACACGAGAGTTTGCGAGGAGATTTCATCGGCTGACCGGCACCGATTATTTTACGGAACCTGAAGAACGTGCAGAGGATCAAATGACTGTTCCGGGGATTGACGGCGAAAAGATGAGTAAGTCATATCGAAACACTATTCCGATTTTTGGCAGTGAGGAGGTGATTCGGCAGCAGATACAATCTATTAAAACTGACTCAACACCGGCCGGTGAGCCGATAGATCCTGCCACCTGTCTTATTTGCACGTACCTCAAACTTATGCTCTCAGAAAAAGAGTACCTCGCACGGGAAGACCAATGTCGCTCTGGGGGTGTGACGTATAAAGAATTGAAGGATCAGCTTGCAGATGCATATCTTGCGTACTTTGCAAAAGCACGTGAGCAATATCAGAAAACAGAGGGCGACGGGGAGTATGTTGACCGTATTCTGGAAAAGAATCGTGATACCCTGAATACCCTTTTTTCTGACCGATTGCATGAGGCAAAACGATTGCTCGGACTGGTGTCGTAGTACCCGGATGAAGCATTGAGTACTTTCTCTTGGCATAAACGATGGGTGATAGTGAATGCTTATCGTGATGTACTGTGCCCATGGCACACTATGTTCATCCTTTTTTTGTAAATCGGCTTCACTTTGTTCGATCTCCCGATCGCCTGTTTTAGGGTTTCAAATACATTTTCTGGCACCCTACCTCGTATGCTCGCACCTTGCAACTCCTCTTCTTGGATTGCATAAACATAGTCACAGTTGAACCGTGTTCTTTTGGTGAATGCGTTACACATAGACGGTTCAATGACAATAACATTTTCATTGTTATTTTCTATCTCCTTGCTCGTTCCGATAATCTGCAACCAGACATACCCGGAGCGGTCCGTAAATTGAGCACACAAAATGTGGTAATGCCTCTCTTTTCTCCCTTCTTTGTTCTTTTTTATTTTGGAGCTGAGATAGTATGCGATGTCTCGTTTTTCAAAGGTTGCCATGAAGGTATCTCTCTCTTGACCGTTCTATGTCAGCCTCATCTACCTGAACCGGACCGTCATTTGTAAAAAAGTCTTCCATGTGTATCGGTGCAACCTGTCCGGGACCAAAGGCACGAATATCATGTTTCTTCCATGCCTCAAATGCATGTACGTTTTCTCCGCCATTTCCGTCTGTGAGGTCAGATGCAGATAAGTTGCCATATTTCTCTACCACGTAATCAATACACTTCTTATCGAAATCAGACAGGTAGTCATATGCTACGTCACCCTCTTTTGCTGAGATAGTGGTGTTGTGCTTTTCTATGTAGTTTCCTGCATACGTCAGTGTATCGCCGTCCACATAGTCACTGTTAAACCTGATGATGTTAGAAGTGTTGGACGGTGCGGGTCCGTTTTTCATGGCAACATAATCATCTCCCGTTATCGTTTCACCCTCAAGCCGTAGCTTGTAGATATCAGCAAGGGCAATAAGCTTGATGAGTTTCAGTGAATCACACGGCTTTCCCAATTTTTCGAGCATATATCGGGCCGTTTGTACCCGGGTGACAATTTCATCTTCCAGTAGTGTGACACGGTTATCCATTCTGTGCAGTATACAGGGTTGCGATGTTTTCGGTACGTTCTCAGGCATTGACAGCGGTGAGTGTTCGGTGTGATATACTGCGCCCATATGGAGCGATGTCTGTTGCGGCAGGTGCGGGAGCACAATGGGTCGGAAGTGACCGTATGGGGGAAAGTGCTCGTTGTCCGGGACCACGGCAAGGTGCTTTTTATTGACCTTGCCGACAGGACCGGATCAGTGCAGTGTGTCCTGAAGGGGGATCACCCGCAATTTGCTGAAGCCCAAAAGCTGACGCCGGAGAGTATTCTCATGGTGACCGGGGCGGTGCAGGATCGTTCTGAGAAAAACCGGTCTGACGGGGACAACGGTGCTCTTGAGATTCTCGTCTCCTCCTTCTCTCAATCAGCAGCAGCACAAACCCTTCCGTTTGATCGCGATGCGGACATCAATATCGATACCCTCTTTGACTATCGTCCCCTGACTCTGCGAAGAAGTCGTGAACAGGCAGTTTTTCGCGTGCAGATGTCGGTTGCACAGGCATTTCGTGAGTACCTCTCCGGGGAAGGGTTCATGGAGTTTCAGGCACCGGCTATCGTCGGAGGTGACGCAGAAGGCGGTGCCGAGGTATTCGGTGTTGATTACTTTGACAAGCGGGCATCACTTGCGACAAGTCCGCAGCTATACAAGCAGATTCTCGTCGGTGCGTTTGAACGGGTGTTTTCTGTCGGAAACGTCTTTCGTGCAGAGAAGCACAGCACGTCCCGTCACCTCAACGAGTACACCAGCATGGACTTTGAGATGGGGTACATTACCGATCACACTGATGTGCAGGCGATGCTTGAAGGATGTGTCCGGCACATCGTGCGGCAGGTTGCGGATCGGTGCAAGAACCATCTGACAGTGCTGGAGGCATCGTTGCCGATCGTTCCGGAGACACCGTTTCCGAGCATGAAGCTGACGGAGGCACAGGTCCTGTTGTCCGAGAAGTACGGCATATCGTGTGAAGGGGAGAAAGATCTTGCACCGGAACATGAGCGGGTGCTCTGCGAGCACGCACAGAAAGAGACGGGATCTGATTTCATTTTCATCACCCACTATCCGACAGAAACCCGACCGATGTACACCTACGATGATGCAGATGATCCGGGATATACCAAAGGATTTGATCTCCTGTTCCGGGGGATTGAGATCAGCACCGGCGGACAGCGTATCCACGACTACAGCACACTTATTGAGAAGATCACGAAAAAGACCGGCATTGCCGACCCTGAGACCGTGTTCTCCTTCTACCTCCAGGCGTTTCGGTACGGTATGCCGCCGCACGGCGGTATGGGAATGGGGCTTGAGCGGCTGACGGCGAAACTCTGCGGACTGCAGAACGCAAAAGAGGCATCTATGTTCCCGCGGGATAGAAACAGAATTGACGTCAAGCTGTATGATGAATAGTGCGAAAGAGTACGTTGTGTCAGTTGAATCGTTTGAAGGACCCATTGACCTCCTCTACCAGCTCATCACCAAGCGGAAACTGCAGATCAATACCGTGTCACTTGCAAAGGTAACCGCTGACTACCTCCGCCACACAAAGCAGGGGGATGCGGTGACGGCAGAGGAAATTGCACATTTCATGCACGTTGCCTCAATCCTTATCCTCATCAAGTCGAAATCACTGCTGGATATGCTCGAATACACTGAGGAAGAGGAAGTTGATGTACGGCAGCTTGAGGATCGGGTGAGACTGTTTGAGTACATCCGAGAGCACGTCGTGCCGAAATTGCATTCGTGGCGACGGCAGATGTATACCGTTCAGGTGTACAAGAGTGAGCGGGAGGTCTCATTTTCTCCGGACCTCTCTTGCAGTGCAAAGCGGCTCCACGCCCACGCACGGGCAGTCGTACGGCACATGGTGTTTTTGCAGGAGATACCGAAAAAACACGTGGAGAAGCGTGTCATGATCGAAGAGGTGATCGACAAAGTACTCTCCGCAGTGTCAGACCGGGTGTCGGTATCGTTTCGTTCAATGGCAATGAAGGATAAGGCGGAGAGTATTGTCTCATTCCTCGCCGTACTTGAATTGATCAAAAAGAACCTCCTGCAGGCACATCAGGATCGACAGTTTGATGATATTATGATTTCAAAGCAGACGGTATGAACCAGGACCACGTTGCAAAACTCGAAGCCCTCCTCTTTACCCACGGATCGCCGCTGACGAAAAAGAGTGCGGCTTCTTTTCTCGGATGCAAGGTTGATGAAATTGACTCAATTGCGGACGCCCTCGCAAAGGAACGGCTCGCAAGCGGTGTTGTGCCCGTTGATGACGGCACTTCACTGTCACTCGTCAGCAGTCCGCGTCTTGATCACTTTATGCAACAGGTGCATCAGAAAGAGAAAACCGCACCGCTTTCAAACGCAGCTCAAGAGACACTCTCACTCATTGCATATGCAGGACCGATTACCAAGATTGACCTTGATTTCCTCCGTGGAGTCAACACGCAGTACACAACCCGGCAACTGCTGGTTCGCGGTCTCATCCAGGAGGTGTCGGTGGGGAAGGCACGGGCGTTCGATGTGACTGCAGACCTTCTGTCACACCTTGGTGTGAGCAAGAAGGGAGATCTGCCGGAATACGCAGAGATTCATGAATCGCTCAGGAAGGGTCTGGAAGAGGTGGGTGGTAACGAGAGGTAGTCATGGGGACCGGGGAGAGAAAAGAAAGGGGGAGACCGTTTTTTTTGGTGTCAGTACTCTTTATCATCGCCAGTGTTGTCCTCGTCGCGGCACCGAGAGGGGTTCGCATCGTCGATGATTTTTCCGTCTATGAATACCAACCGGAGCAGTACACGTCGATCACCAACGAAGTGGTTGCTACATCAGCCGTTATCTACGATATTGATGCCAACCGGATCCTTGCGGGAAAGAACCCGATGACACCGACGTCAATCGCCTCCATCACTAAGCTCACCGCGGCACTCATCGCCGTGAGAAAGATCAACGATTTTGACACCACCACCGTCACTGAAGAGGACCTCTCTGTCCTGCAAATTACCCCGATTAAACCGGGAGATCGGTGGCGAACCCTTGACCTCATCCGCTATGCCCTTATGACATCCTCAAACGGCGGAATTAGTGCCGTTGCAAGGACAGTTGAGGAGAAGGTCGGCACACCGCTCGTTGACCTGATGAATACCTTTGCAAGGGAGCACGGTCTCGTACAGACTCACTTCGTCAACGTGACCGGTCTTGATGCACACGGAACCCTTGCCGGATCTGAGAGTTCCGCCCGTGACCTTGCCGCCATCGCGTCAATTCTCATACGGAATGAACCCGAACTCGCGAATGCAACAGCAAGAAGTGAGCGGCTGTTCTACACACTTGACGGGAGGGAGTATCGTGCGGAGAACACGAATGAGTTGCTCGGGAATCTGCCGCATCCGGTACTTCTGTCGAAGACCGGATTTACAAACATTGCGGGAGGAACACTTCTCATGGTTCTCGAGATTCAGGGACGACGTATTGCTTTTGTCGTGCTCAACTCGACGAAGGAAGAGCGATTTATTGACATGCAGACACTCTTTCAGCTGTATCGAAGCATGCTGTTATCGCCTTCTGTGCGGTAAAGCGGTATACTGATGAAGTTATGGCATCACTGGAAGAGATTGTTCAGTTAGCAAAGAAGCGAGGGTTTGTGTTTCCGTCCTCAGAGATCTACGACGGCTGTGCCGGTATCTATGACTACGGTCCGCTCGGCGTTGAGTTGGCGAATAACATTAAGCAGCAGTGGTGGTCATCCATGGTGCGAAAGCGACAGGATATCGTCGGTCTTGATGCCGGTATTGTGATGCACCCGAGCGTCTGGGAGGCGTCAGGGCATACGACCGGGTTCACCGATCCGGTTGTTGTCTGCAAGAAGACCGGGAAGCGGTATCGGGCCGACCACTTGCTTGAGGATGCGGGCGTTGCGGCAGATGAGCGGATGAGTCAGGAGGAGTTCTGTGCCATTTTTGAACAACACAAGGAAAAAATACAGGTGTGCGATCCCGATGATCTCGGGACACCGACGTTTCAAAACCTCCTCGTCTCAGCCGGTATCGGTGAGGGAGAAGTATACCTGCGGGGAGAGACCTGCCAGGGTATCTATGTGAATTTCAAGCAGGTGCTCGACAGCATGCATATGAAACTGCCGTTTGGTATTGCACAGATCGGAAAAGCGTTTCGCAATGAAATATCTCCCCGACAGTTCCTGTTCCGTACCCGGGAGTTTGAACAAATGGAAATGCAGTACTTCTGCCACGAAGATACGAGTAGTGAACACTTCGCTGCGTTTCTTGCATCTCGGCAGGAGGCACTGGTTGCCCTGGGATTGCGGAAGGAGAACCTGCGGGTGACTGAGCACAAAAATCTTGTTTTTTACGCGTCAGCAGCAAGTGACATTGAATACCACTATCCCTTCGGATGGAAGGAGCTTGAAGGAGTGCATGACCGGGGAACGTATGATCTGACGCAGCATGCATTGCACGCAAAAGAACGTTTAACGTACTTTGATCAGGACCGGAATGAACATATCGTGCCGGCAGTTGTTGAAACCTCTATCGGCGTGGGTCGGCTGTTCCTTGCCCTCCTTGCTGACGCGTATGCCGTTGAAACACTTGACGACGGGACCGAACGAACGGTACTCAGGTTCAAACCGTCGATCGCACCGATGCAGGTTGCCGTGTTACCGCTCTTCCGTCGGGAAGGGCAGCAGCGTATTGCTCACCGCATCGTTGAAGACCTTGCGAAGCACGTCTCCGCATACTATGACGACACGGGAGCGGTCGGGAAGCGATATCGTCGTGCTGATGAGATCGGTACTCCGTTTGCCGTGACGGTTGACCACGAGACCGAGGAAAATGAGACGGTAACGGTTCGGGACCGTGACTCCATGAAACAGGACCGTGTCGCTATCGAAGACCTTGCCTCGTACGTTAACGAAAGGATCAATTAGTCTTCCGTTTCCTGTCGCCTGCTTTGCATGATGTGTGCGACGAAGCTCTCCAGTTCGGTTGCTGAGAGAACACCGACACCGTCAAAGAGGAGTTCGCCGGATCGTGAGATGAATTGAATGTGCGGTGTCTCTTCAATGTCGAGCTCGACAACATCTTTTGCCGCAATGGCTATGTGTGCCGCGATGCTGTCCTGTTCCCGGCACGCCTCCACTTCCTCAGCCGGTATGTCGAATCGTTCCATGATTTCCCGGTATCGTTCCGTCGGATATGACCCTTCGTAGACGCCGCCGCGGAGTGACTCTTCGATAAACTGCCACACCGCCATTCGCCCGGACGGACCGGGGTATCGTCTGATGCACTCAAGGGTTCGTGCTTTTTCAATTGACGTTTCGTTGATATGGAAGCCGTTTCTCCACACCCAAGCCACTTTTCCCGACTTGCCCCACTTGCTCTTGATAAATGACTGGATGGTCGGATGGAACTCCTGACAGTGCGGGCACTCAAGGTCGGCGTACTCAACGATGAAAAGGTCGGCGTTCGGGTTGCCGAAGATGAGGTCAATGGTCGGGTCTACCGGACGTACGTACTGTTCCTCTCGAGTGTCGGTTGTAACGGTGCTTGATGACGAGTGTTGTATGAAAAGAGTCGCACTTGCGACAATAGCGATGAGGATGATAACGATGTCAACGACAAGTGCAAGAATGCCGTCACCGCTGTCTTGGTGTGCCAGCTTCATATACACGCAGTATACAGGAAGAAAGATTAGAACAGTCCGACCGACGCCTGCTCAGGCGTGTCCGGGGTGTTGTCCCATGTTGAGGTGTCAACGGGGATAGTGTGTACTGACCCGAGGTCAGCATACTTGAGTGCACCGTGCTTTTTTGCATAGTCAAATATCTGTTTCGTGATCTTCACATCATCAATGCAGTACTGCTTCACCTTCTCAACCTCACCATTGTTCCACCAGGTTACCGATTGGAGACCGTCACCGCTCTTTTTCTCTCCCAGGGTCCCTTCAGCAATCCAGTCAAGGCGAATCCGTCGTCCGAGGGACTGCCGAACGCTCTCCAGGATATCAATGCTGCGATATTCCTTCGTCAGATCCATCGGTGCGTACTTGTTGAGAAGGGGGGTGTCGAAATGGTTGTTGTTGAATCCGATGAGCGTGTCAACGGATCGCATGAGGTTCCACAGGTCGGGAAGTGTTTCCTGGGTATACGCTTCGTAGATATCGTCCGGGTAGCTGTAGACAGCGACAACCGCAAGGGTGAGGTCTTCCGGATTTTTCTTGTCGCCTGAGAATACGTCAGCTGTTTCAATGTCAAATACCAGTCCTCGCATACTATCCTTGTATCATCGATCGCAATTTTGTCATGATTGATTGTTTTGCCTGCACCGCTGCCGCGACTTCGTGCGGGGTGCGTACGGTTCGGTCTGTTTTTGCCCCGACATTGCGGACAGTATAGCCGCTACTGTCGTGTCGGACAATGAAGGATGCACCGCGTCCCGCGTGCCGTTTATGCATTGCCGACTGTTTATTCTTCGGGACCGTGCCGAGGAAGGTTGTCGGTATCGTTGCACGAATGAGTTCAGCGGTTTGTTTTGCTTCAGGAATGTGTGTGTCTGAGTCGGTATAGAGTGCAACAAAAGGTGCGTGCTGTGCTGATTGCGTGTTGTATGCCTCAAGGCAGTCAAGGAGCACGGTGTCTCCCATACCAAATCCGACAGCGGGGAGTGCACTGCCGCCATATGATTCGATAAGATGATCGTACCGACCGCCGCCAACGAGGGATCGCTGCATGATTGATTGGTCTGCCGCGAAGAATTCAAAGACGATGCCGGTGTAGTAGTCGAAACCCCGGACAATGAGCGGGTCATAGACTGCATTGATGTCGGCGTGTAGGAGCTCCCGAACTGTTGTGACCGTCTTCGGTTCGTCGGTAAGTGCTTTGTCGATCGATGCCGGTGAGACGTCGGTGCATCTTTGCATTTCTTTTTCAAAATCTTCCGGCTCCGTTTTTTCCCGCCGGTCAAGCAGTCTCGTGACGGCAGACCGGTCTTTTTCTGCGACACCGAGGTCAGTGAGCGTCGTCTCAAGTGCACGGCGGTCATTGATGCGGACAATGATGTCGCCGGGGGAGAGACCGGCAGCGGTGAGGGCGGAGAAGGCGACACTGATGACCTCAGCGTCTGCCCACGGATCCGATTCGCCGAAGATGTCTGCGTTGAACTGTATATGTTCCCGTGATCGTCCGCGCTGTGTCCGCTCGTAGCGGAAGACCGATCCGATAGAAAAGGTTTTGAGCGGTGTCTGCACCTTTCGCTTCTCTTGCAGGTCAGCGATCATAGCACTCGCTCCCGGTGTTATCTCCGGTCTCAGGAGCACGTCACGTCCGCCCCGATCCGTAAAGGTATAGGTTTGTTCCCGGACAATTTCGTCACTCGTTTTGTCGGTATAGAGGTCAACCGGGTCAATGAGGGGAGTTTGGTACTCCTGATAGCCGTAGGAGTGTGCCGTTTTTCGCCAACTCTCGAGGATGTGAGAGAGTCGGTGATAGTCATCGGGCGGGAATACCCGCATCCCCTTATACCTCGTTGTCGCCATTCTCAATTAGTATGCCACGGTGTTTAGCAGTGCACGCCGTGCACCCAGAAAGGTCACAAGTAAGGGTGTTTGGCAAGTATACGATTCAAATATGGTATACTTAAAAAGTTATGGACGATGGTGTAAAAAACACTTTTGAGAATTGGACGTTCAGGGCAGCAAAGTCATTTCTAAAAAACAGAGGTTTTCGGCATCACAAAACACGAGGGAGCCATTTTCATTACCAAAAGAAAACAGAAGGGAGAGTTTTTTGGTTGTGATACCTTTTCATGGAAACAAAACTATACCTATCGGAACAATGAAATCTATTATTAAACAAATCTGGAATTTCTCAGGATCAATGGAAGAAAAAAGGTTGAAAACAGAACTACATTGACACCCCCAAAGAAGTATGAGATACCCTTGCACATGCATCGATGCAGTGCAA
>JAPPJI010000006.1 GCA_028820405.1 Candidatus Kaiserbacteria bacterium | reverse complement strand
CATCTGCTGCGGTGACAATTTTACTTGTCGCAGGGTTCGTGTTCGGGTTGGTGATGGTGATCGTCGGTGCGGTGGTGTCGATACCTGCAATGGCGTTTGATATTGCAAAGGTAGTGTTATCTGCCTGATCTTCAGAGCGGAAACAGATTCGTTTGCCGTTGTCTCCCTCTGCAGAGAGAGTGATGTCATGTCCCTCCGTGTAGGTGCTCTCTGATCCGGCGAAGTCCGTCGCATCACAACTGCTGTCCGCCACTTTGATGTAGTGCCAGGTGGTGGTACCGCCGTCATCGTCTACTGCGGAAACGATTTTGCTCTGTGCAGGGTTCGTGTTCGGGTTGGTGATGGTGATCGTCGGTGCGGTGGTGTCAATACCACCGATTTCATTTGATATCGCATAGTCGATGTTTCCTGCCTGATCTTCAGAGCGGAAACAGATTCGTTTGCCGTTGTCTCCCTCTGCAGAGAGAGTGATGTCATGTCCCTCCGTGTAGGTGCTCTCTGATCCGGCGAAGTCCGTCGCATCACAACTGCTGTCCGCCACTTTGATGTAGTGCCAAGTGGTGGTACCGCCATCGTTGTCCGCTGCTGAAACAACTCTATTCTGTGCACCACCCGTACCGGTAGGGTTAGTGACGGTGATGATCGGTGCGGTGGTGTCGATACCTGCAATGGCGTTTGATATCGCAAAGGCAGCGTTGCCTGCACGGTCAACGGAGCGGAAACAGATTCGTTTGCCGTTGTCTCCCTCTGCAGAGAGAGTGATGTCATGTCCCTCCGTGTAGGTGCTCTCTGATCCGGCGAAGTCCGTCGCATCACAGTTAGCGTCACTTACTTTTGCAGAGTGCCAGGTGGTAGTGGTGCTGTCACCGTCTGCCGCGGAGACGACCTTGCTCTGTGCAGGGTTCGTGTTCGGGTTGGTGATGGTGATCGTCGGTGCAGTGACATCAATACCGTTGATGACATCAGAGAGACCGTAGCCGGTATTGCTTCCGTTTACCGATCTAAAACAGATTCGTTTGTTGTTGTTCGCTTCGTCGTTAAGGGTAATTGTCTGTCCTTCGGTGTATGCCGTCGGAGTACCGGAGAAGTCTGCATCTTCACAGTCTTCAGTATTGGTAACGAATGCACGGTGCCAGGTAGTCGGTCGATTGGTGTTGTGATAGTCGTCTACGGCAGAGAGAGTCTTTGTTTTCGCCGGGTTGGTATCGGCAGGGTTGGTGACAGTGACAGTCGGCACGTCAACAATGCCGGAGATTGCACCGGAGAGGGCGTATCCGACATTATTCTTCGAATCAGTCGATCGGAAACAAAACTTTTTACCATTGTCTGCTACTACTAAGGGAATCCACTCTCCCTCGGTATATGTTGTTGCTCCGGAAAAGTCAACGGAGCTCGCACAGGCAACCGTCGGACTATCCGTTAGTTTGACATACACTATGGTACTGCTTGTCTCAGTATCATTGGCTTTAATTCTTGCACTTGATAGTTCAAGGGTGACGGTAACGCTTGGTGCAATAGTATCTATACCGCTGATTGCATGTGACAGATAGCCTCTGTTTCCTGCCGCATCCTCAGATCGAAAACAGGCGGTCATACCGTTGTCTGCTTCAGTGAAATTAATACGCACGCCTTCAGTGTAGGCACTCTCTGATCCGGTGAATGCGGTGCTGTCACAAGATTTAGTACTGTCAGAAGTACTATATTTGACGTAGTGCATGGTGGTTGCACCTAAATCGTTATCTTGTACATCTATAGAATTGGGATGATTGGTGGTGATTGCTGTATGCATGCGCGGTGCGGTGACATCAATACCACCAACGGGTGCAGAAATACCGTAACCGAAGTTTCCTGCCGCGTCTTCTGACCGGAAACAGATCTTACCGTCGTTGTACGACTCTGCATCAAGGGTGACAGTTTGTCCTTCGGTGTATTCCGTTAGTGTGCCGCTGAAGTCAGCAGCAACACAGGAGGTCTTGGTGTCAGCCACCCTCACGTAGTGCCAGGTAGTCGGACTGTTGATATTGTCATCACCGTCCACCGCAGAGACCGTTTTACTCTGTGCGGCACTGGTGTCAGCAGGACCGGTGACGGTTACTACCGGTACCGTGGCATCAATATTGACCTGTTCTGAGAGTACGTTATAGACACCCTGGGCGACGGGGATAGAACTTGTTGATCGTGCAATGAAACAAACCGTCTTGCCGTTGTCAGACTCACTGTTAAAGGTGATTCCCGTACCGGAAGTATATGTCGTCGAAAAACCGTTATTGGTCGGATCATCCGTTTGCGGGCAGGCAGAAGTACCTGAGTTGTTGATACGGTAGTAGGCGAAGTGGGTGGAATCAGACGTGTCCATGTTGAGGAGAGCACGAAATGTTTGCGAGGATGCGGGTGAAGGCGGATTCTTAACCACAACACCCTCCGGAACCGTTCCGACCAGTTCCATCTTAAAGAGTTCAGGATCTGTAATACTTGCAAAACCGTCAAGAACCCCACCCTCCTTAATTCCGGTGAATTCCCACCCAGGTTGTGAGGAAGTGTCAAGATCTGTTGATTGTGTTTGTTGAAGTCTTATGCGTGCATCAGACGATCGGTTCGTCATGAGGAGAACGTACTCTGTGTTAGCAGTGAGTGTCAATGCAGGGCTAAATACCACATCCAGTCTTCCGAGATTGCTCAGATCTACGTCAACGTTAACTGAAACGCGAGAGGAATGACCATAGGAATAGTTTTCACTGGCATTCTTTCGGTGCAACCTAAATTGACCACGAGCATTTGCAGCACCCTTTGTTGATACATACATGGTGATTTTACTCAATTTAACCTCATTTGATCCGGTGCGGAAATACTGACCAATCGCCCGAAAACCCATGGGCAGATCCTGATTTGTGTTTGGTGACGTTGCCTCATGCACGTTACCCAACAGCACCGTATCCGACACCGTCCTTGCGGTCTGTGCAAAAACCGTGACATAAACGGTGGTGAGAGAAGTGAAGACGAGGAAACCGGCAATGAGAGATATGAGCAATTGCCTGCCTCGCACTTTGTCACGAAAAGGAATGGTGATCATAAATTATGGGAGCATGCACTTGATAACCGACGCTTATCCCTAATTGTAGACGATAAAATCCCCCCCCCCTCACCCTTCTGTGCATAAGTGTTGCCTTCTTTTGCAGAATATGAGATTTCGTCCAAAGAATGATTCGATAAGCGAAATGTTTCCCGGTAGTACCTGATATTCTGCTATGGTATAGGTGGAGGGGTGGCTGAGTGGTTGAAGGCACCGGTCTTGAAAACCGGCATACGGGCAACCGTATCGAGGGTTCGAATCCCTCCCCCTCCGCATACTGAGGTACAGGCATTCTCTTTTGTACTGTCGGGTTAGTTTCTTGAACTTAGGCTGTGAAAATGCCACCTACTAAAACTCCTCGATCAACACACCTAGTATCACGCCGGTCCTCCTGCTTCTGATGTAGGGGCAGCATGTTTGTTTTTTACATCTACCCCTATCAAACTCCAGCAGGTAGAAATCGTAAACACCCTTATTTTACAGCCTCTTTTCTTCGGAAATGCTACCTGTAAACTAGAGTTGACAGGTAGAAGTATTTACCTGTAAACTGTACTTTACAGGTAAAGCATGAACCAGGAGACCAAACAAAAAACACTTTCTTTCTTACGAGACACCATAGCCCTGTCATCTGACGTGGTAAACGATCATATTACTGATTATGAAAGCAAAAAACCACATCCAAAAAGAGATATGTTTGACTGTCTGCGGCAACATGCTCGTAATTTTTTAGGTGGTAACATACGAGACAGACTGATAATCCTCTCAGGTCTCCGTGGTTCGGGTAAGACAACTCTCTTTGCTCAGATTTTTTTTGATCTGTCAGACATCCCTCCCAACCGCAAGATCTTTATGTCATTAGATAAAGTGCGTGCGTTAGGGTTGTCGCTTATTGACGTACTTGACGTGTATGAAAAAGAAATCCTCAACTCCCCTTTTGAAAAGCTGGATGATCCCGTCTTCTTATTCTTAGACGAAGTACAATATGATTCAAATTGGGCACTTACCCTCAAAACCATTTACGACAGAACAGGCAATGGTAAAGTTTGTGTTTTTGCCACAGGGTCTGCCGCACTCATACTGCAAGGGGGTCGAGTTGGCACTGACATAGCACGCCGTGCACAGTATGAACGACTCTTTCCGATGAGTTTTCCTGAATATATGAAGGTAAAGAGAGGTGGTTCATTTGGGAAAGAAGGTCTTGCCGATGACATTCGGAAGGCGTTTGTCCGGTCGGCAAATGCAGAAGAATTGTTTGCAGAAATGAAATCACTTACCCCACGTATTAAAGATTACCTGTCAGACGTGAGTTCTGCAGAGACTTCGCACTATCTTAAATACGGAGGTCTGCCATTCGTTGTTTTTAGAGGAAGTCGTTTACAGCAAATCTATAACCGCATCTATCAGGTGATAGAAAAGGTTGTTGGGAGTGACATCATGACCTTTAGTGACCTTGAAAAAGGGACGGTTGCCAGAATCCCTGAGATACTCTATACAGTCGCTCACTCAGACACCGTTCCGGTAAGCACACTCTCAAAGAACATGGGGCTATCTCGATCTGTTATTACCGATGTTTTAAAATCAATGGAGAGGTCGGAAATGTTGTTAAAAATTCCCCCGCGAAGTTCGGTGAGCGGTCGCCTTGGCAAGTCTTCAAAATACACGTTTCTGGCACCCCCTGTTCGGGCGACACTGTTTCATGTGTTTGGAACCCCTTTACGTGAGGAACAAATTGAGAGTAGGCTTCTTGAAGATGTCGTCGCACTGTATTTACACAGAGCATTCGTTCATGAAAACGCGTGGTCTCTAGCGTATGATCCGGTAGAGAGTGCGGCTGATTTTGTCATAACAAAAAATGAAAAAGCCATTGTCTTTGAGGTCGGCTTGGGTTGTAAAAATGCCGGGCAGGTGTACAAAACAATGAACCGAATTAATAAAGAGTCATTTGGCATTGTCATTTCTTCTCGACCTTTAGCCATTGACGAAGAAAGAAAGGTGGTCTACGTGCCAATCGAAACGTTTTTGCTCATGTAACGCCGGTTACCAAAGCACGATTGGTATGCATTGAATGACTAAAGGTGGGCGGTAGGTTGTTTGGATATGTGGTATTCTCTTACCAGATACGCCCACTTCCACTCACTGTACAAACCTTGGAGAGCTTACTGTGGTGGTGAACCGGGTTGAATGGGTTGGCATTCCGCATCACAGTACTTAAGATGGTAATACCTAAACAAACTAAAACTCCTCGATCAGCACACCTTTCTCCAGCATGTGCAAGTTAAACAAGTAGTCCACCTCATGGAATGCTTCGCTGAATCCTGCCTTGACAGAGAGCCACCCGGGACCGTCGGTGATCCAAACAAACTTGATCCCCCGATCCTTGAGAATGTTGTGCACACCCATGTATTCCCCCGCTACCGCTTTTAGCTTTGATCCTCCTTTGCTGTTGTAGAAGTTGACTTCGAAGATGACGGGACCACTGCCGTCATCAACGACAAAATCATACCGTCTGTTTTGCCGATCAGCAGGAACAACATAACCAAACTCTTTTTTGACAGTGGCGGCATTTGCCTCTTTGAGGTATGCATATCCTTTCTTTTTGCAAAAATCCTTTATAAATATTTCAACGATCTCTTCCATGGCGGTGCCGACCCGATTCTTTCGGGCGTTGCTGTCTACCCCGGATTCCACGCCAATCATGTAGTCAACAAGATTTCCTATCCTCCCGCTTTGCAACAGATCCTTAATGCCGATGCAATCAAGAAATTCCAGGTACCGATCAAGGTGTTCCGGATTGTACCCGCTGAAGTCATACTCTCTGAACGCCAAAACCCCGCTCTCATAATCAGTCACTATCTCAAACTTGGTAAGACCGTCTCCCACCCGTACCGCAAGCAACGGTATCACCGTAACAACATCAGGGTTCTTTTGCACAAGATCCCGAAATGCATCGTCAAAATCCTCTCTTCCGATGAGCTGATTGAGTATCTTGAGATCGTCTTCCACCTCCTCCACGTTTTTCAAAACCTTGTTCCAGTTAACAAAGTAACTACACAATCGGTTGCCGGGTTTCAGGTTCTTGAGAAACACGTCTACAATTGCATCTTCATCCGTGGCACCGTAGGTTTTGCCATAGAAGTCTAGTGTCTTCATGCAACCACCGCATTACTGGTAATACGCTTCTTTGAAAGTGTCAGGTATTCCTTTTCAGAATCAAATCCGATAAAGTTCCTCCCGTGTTTTAGGGTGGCGAGTCCTGTGGTAGAGCTGCCAGCGAACGGATCGAGGACGAGATCCCCTTTTCTCGTACTCGCCAACACGATTCGCTCAAGCAAACGCAATGGCTTTTGTGTCGGGTGCTTGCCGCACTCCTTCTCACCTTTCGGAGGTGTCGCGATAGACCACACTGACCGCATCTGCTTGCCAGAATGTTTCATCTTGTCCTCGGACCAATCACCTTCTTTCATCTTTTTATAATCAAAGTAGTGTTTCGCCTTCTTGTCCTTTCGGGCCCAAAGGAGTGTCTCGTGACTTGCGGCAAACATTCTGCACGCAAGGTGCGGAGGGGCGTTCGGTTTGTACCAGCTGACATCGTTAAGAATATGATAGCCGCATGTTTGCAGTGCAAACCCGCACTGATAAATAGAGTGATAGGTGCCGCTAATCCAGATAGTGCCGTTCGGCTTGAGCACTCTTTTGCACGCTTCAATCCACTTACAATGAAAAGCAAAATCATCTGCAACCCCCCTACTCTTGTCCCACCCACCTTTGTTCACACTGACACGCTTACCGGCATGAACTGAGAAACCGTTGTTAGAAAGGTTGTACGGTGGATCCGCAAACACCATATCTACCGATTCATCCGGTAATTTGTTCAAAAAATTTAAACAGTCACCATGGTAGAGAGCAACCTGTGGCGAATTTTTTTGATAGAAGAAGGGTTTGATACCTTCTAAAAGCACTCGCACGTCCTCCATTACTTTCAGTGTAACCGAAGGAAGACAGGGGGAGCATCAGTTATACCCACGACCAACCCAATACGGCAGAACACACGGTACAGTGTCAATGGCATTTATTATATATACCCAAAATACCATATATTGCCAAAATACCCCCATTTATTGTATAATCATCCCATCCATATGAAAACCCACACAAACCCCATCATCACCATCAGTATTGCCGTTTGCACCGTTCTGGCAGCTCTCTTCTTTGTTCCGTCAGTATCTGCAAGTCAGGTACCAGAAGGAGGCGGTATTGCGGTGCCGAATCTCATCACCGATACCTCTTTTGCATCGGTGCCGAATGTTTCTGATATTGATCGGGTCATGGAGACGGTCTGGGGATCTATTCTTGGCAACGAACAGGGACATCCTGCACTCTCGCAGATTCTTGATGAGGTCACCATTCCCATATCAGGTATCTTTCCCATACAGGGAGAAGATCACGTCTTCCTCGGTATCGGGTACGAGTACTGGGAAAACCACGGGGGAAAGAATCTGTACCGGCAACTGAGTGCACAGCT
Organism: Candidatus Kaiserbacteria bacterium; assembly: GCA_028820405.1. Classification (GTDB taxonomy): domain Bacteria; phylum Patescibacteriota; class Minisyncoccia; order Phycocordibacterales; family JABAAK01; genus JAPPJI01. The sequence continues at coordinate 4,811 of JAPPJI010000006.1, read as the reverse complement.
CCCTGACGTACCGCTGCATGTTGCACCGTCTGCCGGGGTGAACCGACAATCAAACAGAGGCGGTCTGCCGGCTGTTGCCGTTCGGGACGTGCAACCGATTGCACTCTTCCGTGATCCCGTCTCCTTCTCTCAGAAACCACGTGCAACTCTCTCTGACAACACCAAGCAACAGGTCGTGGTCGGTCGTATTGACGTACCGAATGATGTGATCGTCGGGTCTGTTAATGTCTCTCTTGATATCACGCACCCGTTCCGCTCTGATCTCGTGGTAGACCTCGTTGCACCGAGCGGGGCAACCGTAACACTGTTTGACGGGGTACGGGAAGGTATTGATCCGACCGACAACCTTGTCGGTCCCCTCCCCGCTACAACAGAACTGCAAGGACAGCGTGCACAGGGTACCTGGAAACTCCGGGTCGGAGACTACGGACAGGGTGATACCGGTACGGTTAACTCCTGGAATCTCACCATTACCCCCGCACAGGATGCACCGGAAACGGAAGAACCGGTCAACCTCTTCCTTGAGACCTTCCAGGAAGGACTCGGTGCATGGCAGGGACCGAAATGGGAAGCGGTTGCCTTCGAAGGCGTCCCCGGTGAAGGACCGGGAAACATTGTCGCGAAGGCACAGCGGTGCGGTATCTGTTTCCTCACCCTCAAGTCCCCTATCGACCTCTCTGCACATGAGACGGTCACCCTTTCGTTCTCCCGGTATCTTGACCACGGACTCGGTGATTTCGAGTTCCTCGGCATTGATATCGCTACCAACGGTGCATACCAACGTCTGGGAAACTGGAGCGGCAGGGATGCAGACAGTGAGTGGCACCAAGAAACCTTCACCCTCTCCGGTGACCAGATCGGTGATTCCTTTTCCATACGATTCTTCGGTATCACCAACACAGACCTCGCCGCCATGGCAATCGATAACGTTATGATCACGGCAGCACCGGGATCCGTGGTCGTCGAGCCGACGCCGGATCCTGAGCCGGAACCGACCGAAACAACGGCAGATCTTGCAGTGACCGCAGTCACCGCACGACCGGAAACGACAAAACCGGGAAGTCGCATACTCCTGAGAACAACGGTCAAAAACACCGACGCACCAACCGACCAATACAACGTCTCCTTCTACCGACACACTCAAGCAACCGATACCCCGCAGGTAGGGGGTGTTCCCGTTGCAAACAGAATGATATCACTTGAGACAAACAAGGAACGTATCTTTTTCATTAGTGCTGTCACACACACTGTCCCCGCCACCTACCACTACTACGCATGCATACAAGAGATCTCAAACGAAAACACCGCCAACAACTGTGCATCAACAACGGTAACCGTGCAGGGAGAAGAGACGCCCGAACCGGAGACACCGGAAGAAGTTGCACCTGAGCCGGAACCGGAACCTACAGAAGAACCGGAGACCGGATCCCCTACCTTCTCCATCACCTCCGTCACCGCTGCCCCACACCTCGTTCACTCAAAAGACCTCGTTACCCTGACCATATCAGTCACCAACACAGGGACAGCAATTGGCACTACAACTATTACGGTCTACCGCACTGTTTCACCTGCTTTTGTCCTAGAACGCACTCAAGAACCAAACACCACCACCATTACCCTTGCACCGAATGAATCGGTCACCATCACCAGTACCCATGAGGCACCGGAGGTCTCCCGACGCTCGTTTGTGCGGTACGAAGTCTGCACTGATGTCGCATGCTCCAAAAAAATACCAGTTGGTGTCCAAGCAGAAGATCTTGGTCCTCCGTATGAAAATTGTCAACAGGTACCAGAACAACCAAATCCCATGGGTGGTGACCGACTGGACGTTGAAACATCGCCTGGCAGTGGCAATTTTGTTTGTGCTGGTACTATCACCCTCGGCGGCGTGGAGGACACTGATGACGTGCGAGGTTTCATCGCATCCGGTCATGCTGTTGCTCCAGTAAGAAACAATCGCAGAGACTATTTACAAACTGGTCAAATGACAGCACATGGCATCTACGTTAATGAACCAATAGTTTCTCTCGGTACTGTTTTCAAAGCACCACGGATTGTGGGAAGAGATATCCTCCAAGCTGATGCCGCATTTGTTGCATACCCAAAGGATGCCAGCACAAACACGTATCGTGAAACCCTCGCACCGCTCAAGATACGAGGTGAAGGTGACACTGTTTATACGGTCATCGGATCCAGAGAACCAATAGAGGGGGAGGCTATTTGGATTTCCGGTTCTCGATCCAGAATACCCCTCAAAAACATTGCAGGAGGAACTACCGAAATCGCTATAATAAGATTGGATGCTGACGGAAGGGAATTTCTTGAGTGGCTATACTATGCCACATCTCTTTCTGACAGCGAAGAAACTCGTAACGGCGATAGTGGTGCCCCCGTCTACACGACCCCTGACGAAAACGGGAATGTTCATATCCTCGGAGTATTCGTTGGAACTATCGACGACGACTCACATCGCAGTATCTACTCTTCTTGGGAAAACGTTGAAGACAGCTTTGACCTCAAACCTGTCGGGGGAGAATAAGAATATTTCCCGAAAAGTTTCAAACCAGAGAGGCACGAGATACACTCTTTGGTTCCTCATGCGACGTGCACCTACTCTTGCCCACAATCACAAGACGTATGCACCTGTACAAGTGGTGTCTGTGGCAACGGTTGCTCTCGTAGCTGTGTAAACGGTAGGTATGAATGTACAAAACAGGGATTCCTCTCCGCAACCTGTTCTGGTACGTCTGGGGTATGTGCACCAGAGGAAGACGATGATGGGACGGATCCGGAGGTGGGGTGTGACATTGATAATAGAGGTTGCACTCCAAGCACTGCTACTAAAATAAGAAAACTGTGCGGTGATGGATCATATGGATATTCATGTAAAATCGGAGATGGGGAACCAAAAGAGTGTATCCCGTGCCCTATCGAAAAAACCCCTCAACCACTCACATGTTGTGCCGATGCAGACAGTCAAAAATTTACTTGTCTAGAAGGATCCGTGTTGAATAAGCTGAATAACGGTCAACCAACCAAAGACGATTGCGGTGATTCTGACAGTCAACGAAACCTTTATGAGTGGGAATGTAACAACGGGACCGGACCCAATGCAAGAGACGATTGTTCCGATGATATTTGTTCAAAGCATGAAGGTGAATGCGAAATAACCCCTGATGATTCTGACCAAAGTCTTTGTGGCGAAAGTGCACATACCTGTACCAATGGCGGAGAAGTTAGGAAACTCACCGACAAAACAACGTGCAGAATCCGAAACGGAAAGATAGTGAGTCTTGCTATAAAACGTTGGAACTGTCCGAACCAAGAAGGGTGCAAGGAAGAGCCGCCGGGGAAAACGGTTACCTGTAACAGTAAGTCATGTGCTAAACCGAACTATACCTGTGGCACGGAGAAATACGAATGCCTACTCCGAGGGAAGTCTGCCGCTGCGAAAAAGAAACAGGCACATCCTCATACCTGTATATCCGGGTCGAGAACATCCTATACGTGGGAATGCGAAAACTGTCCGAGTAATAAGTCGTGCGGTCCCTTTGTTGAGGATAAGTCGTGTGTCTCCCAACCGAAATGTTCCTGCGGAACCACAGCGGCACCGTGTCCGGACTCAACTGCGTCACAGGGTGACGTGAGGCCGGGGGTGATCGGAAGCATAGCAACAACAAACAGTGCCTGTACTAACAGTCAGGCAGAACGTGTGGAGAGCTTTTGGGCATGCCGTGCCGGTACCACCTGTTTAGAAAATTCATCGTGTAGTGAGGTAACCACGCCCTGCCCTGGTCTCACCTGTGGTGGACCAGGTGGTTTCAAATCAACCGGGACCGGCAGTAAAGGGAAGTGTTCCGACAACTCTTCCGTTACTGCGACCCTTGCAAGCACCGACGAATGCCCATATTCTAATCAATCAGGCGGCATCTATAACTTTGAGTGGACCTGTGGCAGTAACTCGTGTACCGGGAATCTCAACACCTGTCACATACCGCCGAAGTGCGGGAGCAGCAAGGGTTCCTGTTCTGCCGGAACAAGTGATGATGCAAATCCGTCCCTGTCGGCGGACCCCTGCCCTGCCCTTAGAGAGAAAAATAAAGATAACAGCGAAGCCCTCTATGCCTTACGATCCGCCACCTGGAACTGTTCCAATGACGGCCGGTCAATAGCCTGTACCTATAGCGAAGATGTTACGTGCAGGGCACCGACGACACCGCAGTGTTCCTGTGTCGGTGACGGGGGTTGTAACAGTGACTGCAAAACACAGTCAGGATCGTATGACGGCAATGCGTGTACAGCGGGTGAATCGGGAAAGAAAACCTGGAACTGTGTCGCAAAAACAGGAAAAAACCATCGCAGTAAATCGTGTACAAAGGGTACCTGCTCGAAACCGTCATGCAGTTGCGGGAGTGAAGGAAGTGAGTGTCCAGGATCATCGATCAGTACACAATCAAAAACATACGGCACCAAAGACTATACCGGGTGTGGTTCAGGATACACCGGCTATACACAATCGGTGACATGGAGCTGTGATGCGGGAACCTCTTGTAGGAGTCGGTCAGGCTGTTCTGATGAGATTCGATCATGTACGAAGACAACCTCAAAAACCTGCACAGCAAGCTGCGGCAGCTATGGTTCGTACAGCAAGTATGCAAACTGTGGTAGCGGTTACACAGGAGCCGGTGAGTACCGACGAGAGAGAACGTGTACCAGAACTAATTGCTCAACCTACACCGATTACGACTATGACAGTCGATGCACGAGGGTACAGACCTGCACAGCAAGCTGCGGCAGCTATGGTTCGTACA
>JAPPJI010000007.1:234-12494 GCA_028820405.1 Candidatus Kaiserbacteria bacterium | reverse complement strand
AAGGGGGACATCCCGAGCAGATGCGAAAGCAGGACTTAGTGAACCTCTAGTACGCCTTAGATGCGGCTAGAGATTATCGGATAAAAGTTACCCCGGGGATAACAGGCTGGTTCCGTCTAAGAGTTCATATCGACGACGGAGTTCGGCACCTCGATGTCGGCTCATCACATCCTGGGGCTGGAGAAGGTCCCAAGGGTTTGGCTGTTCTCCAATTAAAGTGGTACGCGAGCTGGGTTCAGACCGTCGTAAGACAGGTTGGTTCTCTATCTTCTGTAGTCGTTGATACTTGCGAGGATCTGTCCCTAGTACGAGAGGACCGGGATGGACTAACCTCTGGTGTACCAGTTGTCGTGCCAACGGCATCGCTGGGTAGCTATGTTGGGAAGGGATAACCGCTGAAAGCATCTAAGCGGGAAGCCCACCTCAAGATTAGGTATCGTTTGAGACCCCTGGGAGATGACCAGGTTGATAGGCTCTATGTGTACGTGCAGAGATGCATTAAGCAGAGGAGTACTAATTCGTCGATTCTTCGTGAGAAGTCAGTAGCCGTTTGGATGAATGGTCCATGCTCTGTGCAATATAAACGAAAAAGAAACAACACCGTTTTGTTCTGGTGATGAAACCGGAGAGGTCACACCCGTTCTCATTCCGAATACGGCCGTTACGTTCTCCAGGGGCGATGGTACTGCTTTTGCGGGAGAGTAGCTCGTTGCCAGAACAAAGAGGTGTTGTTTATCGTATCTTACGGGATTTTGTCCCACAAGATAGTCTGGTTTTTTGTAATTTTTGCACAATAGTATTGACTTTCAGTAAATTTTAGATATTCTACACTATTGTATAACGACGAAAAGGGATCCGAAGCGTGTTAGTGCGTTAGGAGCCCTTTTCTTTTTGCAATTCTATCTTTTTTCTTGTGTCATTTTTGCTAAGAGAGTCGTAGTACTCAGACCCCAGCCCCCTATACAGTGAGGAGGCATTTTTTTGTGCAGGGTGTAGTACTTTCAAAAACTTATTTTTTTCAATCAGGTACTCCACTGTTTCAAAGAAATCCCCGTCCCCGGTTACAAGTAAAATTTTTTCAAATACGGCATATTCTTCATGCAGTGTTTTCAGCATGTGGAATACCATCAAAGTGTCAGCATTCCCCTTCTTCTCACTCGCATGCATTTCACTGTGATTTTTGAAGATAACAATGAACCCTGCTTTTTGTAGGTTTGTGTATAAACCTTGGTTCTGTTCTTTCAAGAACCCGGGAAAATAGTATGCTTCATCGGCATGATACTTTTCTTTTAGATATGCTCTTAATTTCTTATAATCAATAGACCACGGGACCTCATCACACTTTGTGCCAAGATGTAGATTTTGTCCGTCTATGAATGCAATATTTTTCATACCACTCACCACACCTTACTTAAATATGACCATTTTGTCTAGTTGTCGTGCCAACGGCATCGCTAGGTCGGGTAAAAACTGAAAGCATCTAAGCGGGAATTCCATGCTCTATGCAATACAAACAAAAAGAGGTGTCGTGTTTTTAAAGAAAGAGAACCCCTGACAATTATTTGCCAGGGGCTTCGGTATAACAATAGAGGTCAGCATGTGGTAAGACTTCACCTTTGCCGAATCGGAACGGAACTTCTTCAACACCCTGCTGCTCCGCCACCATCAGCTGCACATGCACCGGCACCTCCGCCATCTGTTCCGACTGCTGGGATCCAGGATCCATCGCCACCTCTTCGGTAGTTTCTCGGGATCGTGAGGTTGCGCCACCTGTCAAGAGATCTTCGGTTCATGCCCTCTCTCAGGTTGTTGCTGACGTGACGGAGGTCCAGCTGCCGGTGTCCATGAGCAGGATCATAGAGGTGCGAGATCATGCCACCATCAACTATCTTGTAGCACATGTCATTGTCTCTTTCGCGAAAGACAATCGTAACACGACTATCGTGCCTGAAATCATTGACAAATCGGCAGTACTCCCGACCGCCTATGGAGGCGTGTACCCGGAAGTTTGCGTTAGTTGCCAGCTTGTTTCGCAGAGATGTCACAAGTTCGGCGTCGTTGTAGAATGCTACCCCTTCATGGATTTCAACCATATCCTTAGCTTCATCCAACAGGGGTAAAAAAGCACGGACGAGGTCACTCGGGCGGTTGCCGATGGATAAGTTTTGCCTGCCTATTTTGGCATAGTCCCTGTCTTTTATTATCACCAGCACAACCACTCCTACGACAATTACAATTGATGCAACAGCCACAGCCATTGCCAGTATCTGGTTCATTTTCCTACCTCCTTGGGTGGGGTGGACAGAGTGTGTCTAGTACCACAATACTGTTGATTGCATGTCGTGTCAATGCATTGCATCCATGTAACAAGGTGTTAGTTCATCTTTGGTGATGTTCCAGAATGCATATTTCTTGTCGAACGAGCAGGAAAGAAAAGAAAAACAAATATTTTTGTCCGCATACTGAAGGTCAAACTTTGTTGACACGCCAGATTCATGCATACCGTATCTCTACTGCTTAAACAAAGATAGGTGTGTAGTATTCTTTGAGAGATTTTTGGAAAATAGTATTTCTTTTTCTTTGGTACGCTTCTTTCCATGGTGTGTGTGCGTGCGTTATGTCAACGAGTCGACCCGCTGAGTAGCCGCCGAATGCATCCCAAATGTTTTTAACAATCTCCTTATCTTTGTCAGAGAGTGAGGATGCGTCTTTTTCAGAGATGATAGGATTGCTCTTGTGTTTTTTGTAGTCTTCGTACACTTTCGGAACAACCGGTCCGTACTCCCATGCTTCAATTTTGTTTGAAAAAAGAGGTCTTTTGAACTTTGCAAGGTAGTAGGCCTGTGCGAAGTATAAAACTTTTTGCAGTTTAAGGTTGGTGATCCTCACGCTCCTCACTGTCGCCGACAAACTTTTGCGATGCAAGGAACGCCAGGTATGTTGCGACACTGTTAGCTGTATACGTACCTCTCTTGGTCATTGTTTAGAGTATAGCAGATGAGATTGTTTGGTATACTGTCTAAATAATGAAAATACCCTCTTTTGAGCAGCCTCGAAAAAAGAACCGTGAAGCACAGAAGGAAGACAGAGAGCTTCTGAAGTTCCCGAAGATCCCTCATCTGCCGTGGAGCTGTTCGGTAACGAGGGATGACCGCCAGATGACTCCTGAGCAGGCTGTTGAAAACTTTGCAGGAAAAACACTGGTGTACCTGGAGAAAATGGACGGTGAAAACACCTGCATGTCATCTGATCAGATACGTGCGAGAAGTGTTTCCGGTGCATATGGTCGTCCGTGGCAGGCAGACATGCAGAAGAGGTGGGAAGCAATACGGAACGACATTCCTGAAGGATTTACCATCTATGGTGAAAACATGACCGGTGTTCATTCAGTTGAGTATGGCAACCTCACCGACTTTTTCTACGTGTTCGGCATGACTGACGGTTCGGAGTACCTGAGTTTTGAGGATGTGAGCGGGTATGCGGCAGAGCTCGGTCTCAAGGTGGCACCCACTATCAAAATCGGTCCCCTTGAGGAGTTGGCGATACCGGAGACGAGTGAATTCGGTCCTGTTTGCGAGGGATATGTTGTGAGAAACGTTGCATCATTTCAGGTACTGGATGAGTGGGAGCAGAACATCGGAAAATGTGTTCGTGAAGGGCACGTGCAGCCGGAGTCGGAGCACTGGACCAAAAGGTGGAAGCGGGCACGCATCAATTGGCAGTAGATGTCAAAGGAGGGAGTGTCGTAGTCTCTTTTTACCTATGTCCTGAATATATCAATGTATTGATGTAGTGTGAATATTCTGTTTCGTGAATAACCTGTAATTTCTTTCAAGATGCCTTCCGAGACAAGCCTGTTTATCGTGTTTGCCGTGGCTGTTGTTGACATATTAATATTTTTTGCGGCTGTTGCTATGTCAAATGCGGGAGTGGAATAGGAAAACCGAAGTAAATTGTTTGCAGTTTCTGCCTGGCGACCGAAGGTTACTATCTTCTCGTCATATCCCTTTTTTAGATCAATTATTTTTTGAAACATTTCCTCTCCTTTTTTTGCTGTTTCAATAATGCCTTCAAGGAAGAACAGTAACCACTGGTCCATGTTGTTCTGTTTGCGAACAAGGATGAGGGAATCATAATAATCACCTTTGTTCCTTTCGAAAAAGTCTGATAGATAGAGTACCGGTTGTTGCAATATGCCAAACTGTTTGAGTTGCAAAACGATAAGGATGCGTCCAAGTCTTCCGTTTCCATCATTAAACGGATGAATCGTTTCAAATTGGTAGTGCGATATGGCAATTTTTAAGAGGTTGGGGATATGTAAGTTTTTATTGTTCCAAAAGTATTCCAGATCCTTGAGAGATTCTGAAAGATCATCAGGATGCGGAGGGACAAACGATGCTGATTTAATTGATCCACCAATCCAGTTTTGTGATTTTCTAATTTCGCCTGGTTGTTTCTCTTCTCCACGCACACCCTGCATGAGTATCTTGTGCACCTCGCATAATAATCGCATGCATATAGGCAGGTCAGACAGCCGATCTATTCCATAATCCATTGCCTTCACATAGTTTTGCACTTCTTCCCAGTCATCACGTCGTTCCGGCACGACTTCTTTTTCTTCGAGAACCGCATCATCTATGTTTGTGTTCGTTCCTTCAATCTTGCTTGACTTCACTGCTTCGGTTTTGGCATGCATTTTGATAAAAAGTCGAAAGTCTGGAACAAGGTGTGAGTATGCATCCAGCCTCGTAAGGTGGGATACTGCCTCTTCGAGGAAAGAGAATATGCGTTCATCTTGTACGTCATACGGTTTGTTCACCGGTGACGGCACAAAACTACGATATTCAGTGTCTTTTCCACGGAATTGGGTTTTGTACGTTCCTGACACAAAACCTGAATTTTCCGAAAGGTGATCCTGCATATATATAGTATATAACACGTTATGGCCTTAAAGTGGTATAAGGACGTTCCATATCCAACGTTGTGGACGTAACCTTTGATATGGGTTTTCAAGAAATGATCACGGTTAACTAAAAATACCCTTTGTTTATAAGGTGTGCGAATAAAAACCCTCTATTTACTGGCTATTTTTGCCTAATAGTGAGAGATGACTATTAATCTAAAACATCCTTTGTTTTCAAGGTTTCAAAACATAGACCCTCTATTTACTGGCTATTTTTACTTAATAGTAAGGGTATAACTATTAAGTAAAAATATCTTGTATTTTCAAGGTTTCAAAACATAGACCCTCTATTTACTGGCTATTTTTACTTAATAGTATGTGGTATACTATGACCATGAAACAGACAAGAAAGCAAGAAATCATTCGTCTTCTCAACCGTCGCGAGTATAGTCCCGCTGACTTGCAAAAGAAGATGGGGGTTAGTTTGGTCACGGTCCATCACCACCTCAAAGAGCTCTGTCAGGACGGCTATGTTGAGAAGTGGGGACGACCGCCCAGCGTTATCTACCGTCTCGTTCCGGAGGAGTCTATTGATCGTATTCCGTCAGATGTCGTAGAAAACCATTTTGTTTTTAAAGATCCGGTCGGCAACATACTTGTCGGCTCGAAAGGGTTCTTGCAATGGTCTCGGCATGCCTTGAAACAGAAAACACTCTATGAGAAGGTTTTAGATTATGAAGCATATATACAGAAATTGAAAGAACAGAACGTGCATGTTTTTTCTCACGAGAAGGAGCAGCGATTGCGTGAGGAAGTGGGGGAACCGCTCCACATCAAAAAGATACTATTCCTGTTTCCCTATGCTTTGCCGGACTTCGGGAAGACAAAAGAGTACCTCCTTCTTGAGCGGGCAAAAGAGGGGGATAGTCGAAACAAAAAATATGCCGAAGAGCTCATCGCGTTGTTCTTTCCGGCTTTGGAGCGTTTTGTTCAAGAAAAGAACATTGATGCCGTTGCCTTTGTCCCGCCGTCGGCATCAAGAGAGTTTCAGATAATGAGCAGAATGAAAAAACTGTTTTCAGAGATGAAAGGTGATATGCCGATTATCCCTCTCAAGAAAAAGCACGGTGAAACGGTTCAACAGCAAAAGAACCTCAAGTATCCGGCTGAAAGATTAGAGAATGCTGACAAGACATTTTATATTCCAACTGAAGGAGAGAAAGCATATCATCGGGTACTGCTTGTGGATGATTTCGTCGGCTCCGGGGCAACGCTCAATCAGATTGCGAAAAAAATGATCAGCCAAGGTGTTGGTGAAGAAGTGTTTGGTATCACCATAATCGGATCTATGGAGAAGAAGTTTCCTGTGGTGAGAAAGGTGTAGGCAGATCCTCCGGGGTGGTGCCTGCCACTCTTGATCCTCGGCAGGAAGTGAAGATTTGGTGCCTCAGCACATGAATGCACTTCTTGATTCGCTCAAAAGGAGGAAGGGGAGATACGAATTGACAGTGAACTGTTTGGTGAGACAGGACGGAAAGCGTTTACTGCACTTGCAAAGCCTGATATGTCTGTTTTTTCCGAAGAGGAAAAAATACTCATTGCCGCCATCTGCAAGGAGTTTACTGATTACTCGACAAATAAAATTGTCACACAGACTCACCTTGAATCTATGCAAAGCCGTACAAAACTGTTGATTACAACCATGCTTACCCTGTTGAGGTGTTAGCTCTTTGATAGCGAATAGCAATCTTGTTTGTACTCAGTTGGGAGTTCATAGAATAATTGAAGTTTTTATGGCAGTGTTATATAGTAAGGGTATGAATAAAAAACCTACCCCAACACAGGAAGAAGTTGATAAAAACTATGCATTTTTTAAAAAAGAGTTGCCGGCATTATTGAAGGATCACAAAGGAGAGTTTGCCCTCATCAAAAGTCAACATATTGAAGGATGTTTTGAAACATTTGAGAGAGCTTTCTTTGCGGGTAAGGAGAAATTCAAAGATAATCAATTTTCCGTTCAAGAGATAACCGAAGAGTCAGTTGACCTTGGTTCTATGTCTGTCTGTGCCGTATTTTGATGTTCCTTTAGAAAATAATAGATTTATAGTCAACACCATTGTCTTTGATGCACAGAAATTAGATCAAGAGAAACTTCAAAGATGCCTGAGTGAAGAAAGTTTTGAAGGTGATGATCGTTCTATTGCTCGTGCCCTGATTGACACTGGTGCCACGCATTGCAGTATCACAGAGGATCTTGCTGAAAAACTACATCTGAGTCCGGTTGGGAAATCTACAATCGGAACAGCCGGTCACCCTGTGGATTGTAGTCAGTATGTTGTATTGCTCGGTATACCGGTTACTGAAGTACACAAATATCACGAGATTGTTGATAAAAAAAGTAACGAATCTAAGGTGGTGCCTGCTGCACAGACAAATCACTTTAAGTTGCATCTAACAAAAGTTAGTGCGATGCCAAAACAGCAAAGAACGAGAGGGTTTGATGTCATCGTCGGTATGGATCTTCTTGGAAAAATGATGTTCCAGTATGCTGGAAATCCTGCATTTTCTGGAGGGAGGTTGGTTATCGGGTTTTAGGCAATATCTAAAGAACAGAAAAATGTTTTATGACCGAAGAATCTCTTTCCCGGTATCCGCGTCAAGGAGTCTTGACGGTGTGGTGAGGGCGGTACCGGCATCAATAATAAAAGCAACAGACTCCCGAAGAGATGGGGGAATCTCCTCAATGGTACTGCCAACCGGTTCGCCAGAGTGGTTTGCTGAGGTTGAGATGAGCGGTTGCTGCACTGTTGCAGTGAGTTTTTGAATAACGTGTTCGGGCGGCAGGAGACGGACACCGAGGCGGTCCGTTTCTGACAGGTAGAGAAACGATCCCGCCTCTTTTTTTCGAAAGAGGTAGGTGGTTGGTTGCCGGTATGAAAAGTCAAATGACGGGGGAACGGTGCAGTGCGTCGTGATCCATTGGACCGACGGTGCGATAACAGAAAATGACTTACCCGCACCGCGCCCTTTCACCCCCTTTATGGCAGCAGCAGTGTGCTCATGGGCAACACCGCCGATACCATAGATACTGTCAGTGGGATAGATACAAAGAAGATCTTGCTGCAAAAGAGACACCCACTCCGGTATGTATTTTTCATCGAGCGGGTATGTTGTCATAAAGGCAGTATATATCGGAGTGATTATGTACCGAATCAGACACAGAAGATCCTTTATCTTCATGATGGAAACTTCTAGCACTAAAAACCATAAATGCCACGATGGCAGTTACAGCAACAGCACTACAAAGGTGCATGACCTTGATAATCATGATATCCATAACACAGCTCCTTCATTGAGTGTGGTGAGTGGAAATGAACGTATGACGTTTAACCTTGTCTCTGGACGAATACCCCACTAACACCTATACTAAATTGAGAAAAACCCTTGAAAATAAAGGAGAAAGGAGGGTATTGACAATACTGCTGTATTCTTGTATAAAGTAACTATACGTTCTTTAACCCTCACAGAGGAGAAACCTCATGAAGACTCTAATTTTGGCAGCAGCCGCTGCTTTCGCCCTTTCGTTGTCACCGGCTGATGCCGATGTCTCCGCCGCCGAAACGGTTGAGATGATAGACAATCTCACGGTCGTCGCGCTTGACACCAACAAGAAGTTGGTGGCGTTGGAGGAGGTCGAATCAATGATCGACCTACCCGCCAACGACAAGTCCCACGCCGTGGTGTCCGCAGCGGTAGAAATTGCCAGGCAAATAATCCTGGACGATGTCGGTTTAATCGGCAACAACACGTTCAGCAGCCAGATCCGAACCCAAGGTGGTCAGGCTGACATCAGCATGACTGCCGAGGTTGAGAGTGGTCACTACCACCGGGCTACTGTGGTATTCAACGTGGTGACCAAATGGCTCAACGCCTCCGGCTACGCCGGAGACATTGAGACCAAGATCACGACGATCGAAGGTTAGGTTTTCTTTTCTTGCCCCTGCACACATTCTGTGTGTAGGGGCATTTTTCATGCATACCCTTTATTTTATTCAATTGCGAGAGCAACGACGCTGCCTAAAACGGTTACAAACACGGTACAAAAAACAGAATCCCAATAAAGACATCGGTATCCGATCTTCTGGCGGCGGGTTTTCAATATACGAAACCACGGATCCCACAAACTTCAAAAATTCCATGAGTACCCACTCTGTTAGGTGTGTGGTGAGTGGAAATGAATGTGTCCAAATACGGTTATATCACATACTCCAGGAAGGGCAATCTTTGTGCCTTGTCAAAACCGCTTACGTATTCCACAGAGATGCGATAATTTTGTCTTCTCCTTTCATATATGGGTAATACTGGTACTGTACGTTATTCTATGAAGCTGTTCGGTGTCAATCTTCCGATAACCTTTATTCCCTTGCTCCTCCTTGCCGTTATTGCGGTTTTCTGGGCTCATGCACAGACGAGTCAGACATGTAGTACCGGTCAGGTCTTGCAGACAACAGATACCGGTTTCTCCTGTGTTTCAGTCGGTACCATCGGTCTCTCCTATGGAAATAAGGTGCAATCTTCCGCGTGTGACTCGCACCAGGTGCTGAAGATAACTGACGCAGGACTCTCCTGCGTCAGTTTACTTTCCGAGCTCCTCAGTGTCTGTGGTGCCGGCAAAGCCTTCTTCTATCGGGGCACCAATGTTGCACCGGTGTGTCGTCTCAAGGCACCGCCGAATACCGAACAGTCCCTCACCTACACGACCGCACCCATCTCACAGCAGACCCCCGGTCAGGTCGTTACCCCCTGCGGCGTCGGGAGGGTGCTCACCATGCAACGAAGCGGGCTGCAGTGTGTCGGGATCCAGACAGTGTTGCAAGGGTTCTGCAACAATAATCAGTACCTTGATCTGACGGGAAGCACTCTGACCTGTTCCGACTCGCCGCCAAAAGACGTTGCCCAGGTGCCCGGGATACCCAACGGAATCACCAAGACCGGCGGTACCGAAACCTCAATGACCATTTCGTGGAATGTTGACGACAACGGATCACCGATTGATCGGTCACAAATTAATCAGTGGAACACCAGCAGTATCTGTGTCGGTGCTTCTGACAATCAATACACGGTGACCGGGTCAAGTACGTCAGAGACCATTACGAGACTGCAAAGTCAGACCTACTATTTTCAAATCAGAGCACGGAACGGTGTCGGCTGGGGCTCGTGGTCGGCGTGTACCCCGCTGTCCGTTACCGATCCTGACACGGAGCAGGAAGACCCGGAGTGCGGCTCCTATGCGGGAGCACGGTGCTCGGTCGGAGCACTCTCCGGTACGGTGTCGGAAACGATCCGTGCCTGTCCGGGCAGTCAGACGGGAACTGACGCTGACTATGAGTGGATCTGTGTCAGTGGCGAAAAATCGGTCGTCTGCAGTGAGACGGTCAACAGCTGCTCTGCCACCACCTGTGCAAGTCCTCCTGCGTGTGGGTCATCCGGTGCATGTGAAACCGGGACACCGACGTCGGTGACGACGAAAAAGAACGCATGTCCGATCGGTCAGGAAGGAGAAGTTGTCACGAAAACCTGGTCGTGTACTAAGGCAGGGTGCCCCGCTACGTCGTGTAAAGGGGTGAGCAATACGTGTCAGACGACAGGTGTCTGCCTCGTACAGCCTGAGTGCGGTGACGTATCCGGGTGTGCATCGGGGACCGCAAGTGCCGTTGAGGAAACCACCGGTTCCTGTGCGGCCGATCAGGAGGGGAACAAAATGACACAAACCTGGTCATGTAGTGCGACTGGTTGTGTTGAAAAACTCTGCAACCGGACCATTGACACCTGCTACACCCCGCCGTCCTGCGGTCAGGCACATGATACGTGTACGGTCGGAGTCGCAAGTGACTCGGCGAGCCGGAACACCGCCTTCGGTATTGCGTACACCTGGACGTGTACCAATGCGGGTCACGCAGTCTCTTGTGAAGAGCTGCCGTGCGGCAGCGGAACACCGCCGTCCTGTGACTACGTGGGTCAGGTCGGCTCCTGCTCCGTCGGCACTGCAAGTCAGGTAACGCCGCAGGTCGGCACCTGTCAGGAGGGGTATGAAGGGGTGAAGCGAACGGATACCTGGACCTGTACGAACAGCGGCTGCTCAACGACGTGCGAGAAACAAACAAACACATGTCAGCAGGTAGCAGTCTGTGATACTTCGGTAATAAACGGTTGTTCTCAGGGAACGCTCAAAGCAAAGAGCAGTTACGGTCCGTCTAAGTTTAAGTGTCCGAAAGGTCAGGACGGAAGTAAATCACGGTACCTGTGGACCTGTGAGATAAAGGGGAACGGGAGTACTGCATATTGCACGAAGATTGATGACAACTGCGTGAAGTGCGGTACAACAGCCGGCACCTGTGCCGTGGGGACGGCGAGTGCGGCGGTTGATCGATCCGTCACCTGTCAGGGAGGGACGGGAAGTGCGGAGTATAAAGATTGGACGTGTGCCGGTGCAGCAGACGGCTTTACAAAAAATTGTTCCAAAGAGGTGAGTAGTACGTGTCCTGCTGCAATACAATGTTCATGCGATGAAACAGTCGTTGACGGCTGTTCTGGCAGCGGCTGTTCGGCGGATAATTCATCAGAAACGAATGCCTGTACCGGCAATCAGACGGGGCAACTAGAGCATACCTGGGTATGTGACGGTGCTTCAGTTTCTCACGTAGTCTCAGAGACTTGTACCAGGACAGAGGGTGCCTGTGTTTCAACCCCGTTCTGCTCCTGCCGAGGCACCTCCTGCAACTGCGGGTCAATAAGTACAAGATGGCGAAAAAACTTAAATGTCTGTGCAGACGGAAGAGAGTGGACCTGTGAGCGCAGTGGCTATCAAACTGCAGTGTGTAGTATCGGGGTATGTGCACTACCGAAAGACGATGATGGGACTATACAGTGCACCTGCGGTTCGTCGAAGAACAGCTGTGGCGGCAGCGGTTGCAGCGACACCGACACCGACACCAAGAACGCATGCACCGGAGGAAAGACCGGAAAGCTAGCTGATACGTGGTATTGTGACGGCAGTACCGATGATCACGTGCGATCGGGTCAGTGCGAAAAAGAACGGAGTAGCGGTACGTGTGTAACGCCGTCAGATCCACTATGTATCTGTACCAGTAGCGGTTGTGAAAGCGGATGTTCTCCGAGTGTCAAGACGAACGCTTGTTCTACCGGGTATTCAGGACAGGAAGAGTGGACCTGTTCAGGAACCGATCGTACCAGCGTGACCTGCACTGACAATGGGACCTGTACCGAAATCCCAGTCGAACCCTGCTCCTGCCGAGGCACCTCCTGCAACTGCGGGTCAATAAGTACAAGATGGCGA
>JAPPJI010000007.1:0-134 GCA_028820405.1 Candidatus Kaiserbacteria bacterium | reverse complement strand
AAACTGCAGTGTGTAGTATCGGGGTATGTGCACTACCGAAAGACGATGATGGGACGGATCCGGAGGTGGGGTGTGACACTGATAATAGAGGTTGCACTCCAAGCACTGCTACTAAAATAAGAAAACTGTGCGGT
>JAPPJI010000014.1 GCA_028820405.1 Candidatus Kaiserbacteria bacterium | reverse complement strand
TTCGCGGTCATCTGCCATGTACCTTTAGTGTACCACAACCGACTTTCTAAAAAACGAAGGTAATCATGAGATAGAGGAAACCGATCAGGACACACACGCCAATAACCTGTTGACGTCGACGTCGATTCCGCTCTTTTCGCTCCTGAAGGAAGGCATCAGCATCCTCGCCATTATGCGGATCCATACCCGCCTAGTATACCGCACCTATACCACTACTCAAGGATGATCACCTGTGCCCCTTCACCGGCAATATCTTTCTTTTTGATACTGTGCTTGCCGGCAACGTGTATCGGATCTCCCAGCTCTTTCCCCATGTTCTTCAACAAATCTGAATCATCTCCGGTGAGAACAACCTTGACCGCTTGTTTTGCGGCGACCAGATCAGTAATATCCCCCGCCTTGAGATGTCCCCCGGAAGCGGGACAGAATACCACTAACACGTCAACAGCATCAACTCCGGCAAGTGCCTGCTGTGCACTGCTTCCGTCACTGATTGCACCGAGAACAAGTACGCGCATACCGTCACCGTTAATAAGCCACGACGTGGTCTGCACGGGGGCGCTGTCAACGGTTGTCTCCGATCCGTACCCATGTACCTGCAAGCCATTGCATTCAAACTCCCCCGCTCCGGAGAAGACTTGTTGACCTTCTTTGTTTGACACAAAAACACCGGACCAGCCGGATACCGGAACGGGGAATGTATTCAGCAGAAGAGACGCCGTATCAGCCCGCTTGTCATCACCCGGATTGATCCCGACACCGCCCTCCGGAAACCGAAGGAAAAGCCCTGTTGGTGAGGTAACGTGCATATCCATACAGCGATATGGTACCACACCTGCATCGGCAGGGTACCCAAACACGTCTGTGGCACGAAATGAAAGTGCCTGATATACTGCAATAGCAATGGAAACACAGCAGGTAGAGCAGAAACAGGTGGATCGGTACAGTATCGGCGATGTCGTCGAAGGGTCGGTTATTGCAGTTGACCAGTCCGTCGTCTACATTGACCTCTCCCCCATCGGCACCGGCATCATCTACGGACGTGAATTTGCGGTTGTCAAAGACATCCTTCGGAAAATAAAGCCGAATGACACAATTTCTGCACAAGTTATCGACCCGTCAACGCCGGACGGTTATATTGATCTCTCGCTGAAAGAGGCACGAAAGGCATTTGTCTGGAACGAAGCCAAGGAAGCAATGGAGAATAAAACGGTGCAGGAGGTGACCATCAAGAGTGCGAACTACGGCGGTCTCGTCATTGAGTGGAACGGTATCCGCGGCTTCCTCCCCGCATCACAACTTACCGAAAAACACTACCCGAAAGTCCTCAACGGAAACAAAGAAGGTATTCTCAACGAACTGAAGAAACTGGTCGGAGAGAAGCTGCGGGTAACGATTGAGAACACCGAACCGGAGAACGATGTGCTCATCTTCTCAGAGTATCGGGACGAGCAGTCAGAGAAACAGTCTGAGGAAAGCGGAAGCAAGGTGTCATACAATGTGGGCGACATCAAGAACGGCGTGGTATCCGGTGTCGTTGATTTCGGTGTCTTTGTCACCGTCGACAATACCATTGAAGGACTGGTTCACATTTCAGAAATGGACTGGGGACTCGTTGATGACCCGCGCCGCTTCTACAGTATTGGCAACCAGGTGCAAGTAAAGATCATTGCCGTTGAAGACGGAAAATACTCTTTTTCATTCAAAGAACTGTACAAAAATCCGTGGGAAGATATTCTTGACCACCACAAGGTTGGCGACACGGTTTCCGGTGTTGTTATTAAATACGAACAGTTCGGTGCATTTGCCTCAATCAAAGCGGGTGTTTCCGGATTAATTCACATTTCAAATTTTACCGACGACGATGACCTGCGAAACTCACTTGAGATCGGAAAGACGTATGAGTTTGTCATCACCAACCTTGAGCCAAAAGATCAAAAACTCACACTCGTTCCGAAAGATCGGTATGACGAGAAGAAATCTCTTGAGGGGAAAAAGGGATCCGGTGGTGCTCAACCATCTTCGCAATCGCCTCAGGGAACGACTGACGAAGTGCCGACGCAATAGCGGTCTTTGTCTCTTCCGACATTTGCTGTAGGACGTACTCCGCAAGGTTGTCATGTTTACCGATACCGACACGAATTCGAAAGAAACCTTTTGTGCCGAGTGTCTGCTCAACCGACAGTACACCCTTGTGCCCGCCGGAGCTTCGACTGTATGACACCTTAGCACTGCCGAGCGGTACATCGGTTTCGTCATGCACCACCAACACCCGAGACGGATCCGCATGACTGAGCACATCGGCAAGACCGGTACCTGTTTCATTCATGTACCCGTCACTCACTGCACAGGCGACGAGGTGGGATCCGACGAGCACCGAGCTGACTTTGCCGCCGCCGATTGTACTCCATCGCTGTTTCTCGTGACGAACCAGTGCCATGACAAAATCTTTTCCGATGTTGTGCGGTGTCCCGATATAGGGATCGGGGTTGCCCAGACCGACAAGAAGAAACTCCATCGCTGTCAGTATACCAGTGCTAAGAAAAACGATGCTGCCCGGGAAGAAGTGGTAACAAACAGCGTGCTACACTGAAAAAAATATGAACAATCAATCGTCGATATCAGGAAGAGGAAAGTTGTTCACCATCCTCATTGCAATTGTTGTTGCACTATGCACGTGGTTTTTTGGATTCCGTCCGTTTGTCGTCAATGGCAGCTCGATGTACCCGACGTTTAACATGTCCGACAACCAATCATCGTTCCTTATCACCGGCGACTACCTCATCGTTGACCTTTTCTCATACACCTTCCTGAGCGACCCCAAACGGTTTGACGTTGTCGTTAGCGTGAGCTCCGATGACCCGGGCAAACATCTTCTCAAGCGAATCATCGGTCTGCCGAATGAAACGGTTCGTCTCTCCGGTGACTCAGTCAGGATCATGACCGCAAACGGAGAGACGAAAACTCTGTATGAGCCGTATATCAACCAACAGGTATCGCTACACTACAGAAATCAGACCACTCGACTCGGTGACGGACAATATTTTGTCCTCGGTGACAACCGGGCAAATAGTCTTGACTCTCGCACCTGGGGAGCACTCGATCAGGAGAACATCGTCGGTCGTGCTTTAGTCCGTCTGTACCCGTTTGATCAGATAGATGTGCACCCCGGTTCTGTCGCAGACGTGCACAAACAGTATTGACGTGAGTGCAGATGACACGCTATGATTGCCCGTGAAGCATTATGCGTCTTTCGAACACATCCACGGAGACTTTTTTTGAAAAGGCACGGAAAACAGCGTGTCTTTACGGATTCAGACCACTGCACGAATTTGTTGAAGAACACAAAAAAACACCCAAAAAGGCAAATGTCGTCACATATAACCAGACGGATCGCCAAGACCTCAAAAATCTTTCATATTTTTTGAAATTTTGTTTTGAACGGTCACTCCACATGGGCAACGATCCCATTTTTGTCTTTCACAGTAATGTTGACAAAGAGACGCAATCACTTTTTCCCCGGACAAGAAAGCTGACAGAGTCACGGTTCACTCTCACGATTGTCGGTATCGCTGAACCGTTCGCCGAAGCACTTGTTCTTTCATGTGCCAACCACATCCTCCGGTCTCTCAAGGTAAAGAATGCAACGGTTCGCATTAACTCAATGGGAACACAGGATGATTCGAAAGAATATTTCACGAAACTGAACAGAACACTGCGTCGGTTTCGCGATACCATACATCCTGAATGCAGACATCTTGTTGATCGAGCACAGGTTGTTGAAGCACACCCGTTCCTCTACAACGAGAACCACCAAAAAGTGTCAGAACACATCACGCAGACGCTCCGTATTCTCTCTGACAGTGCAAGGCATCACTTTGAACGTGTTATTGAGTACCTGGAGGCTCATGAACTGCAGTATAAGTTTGCACCGGAACTCGTTGAGACAACGAGACATGGCATCCACACTATCTTTGATATCACCGACGATGACTCATGCTTGCGGGCAACCGGCGGTCGGTATGACACCTTTTCCTACACCATGTACCGACGCAAGGTGCCGATCATTTCAATCTCAATTACTATGCCGGAGAAAACGTCACCAACGTACACCCCGACCAGCACAATTAAAAAACCGAGTATCTTCTTTTTCCACGCCGGAGAGAAGGCACGGCTCAAATCACTCTTTACCCTCTCCCGACTGTGCGAGGCAAATATCCCGGTGACCCAGCGGCTCCACCACACCCGTGTTGCCGACCAGTTGACAGACCTTGCTCGCTTATATCCTTATACACTCGTCTTCGGTCAGGAGGAGGTAGAGCGGGATGCCGTCTGTATTCGACGAAATGACACCCGTGCATCACAGATTATACCACTGAACGGACCGTTTGTCCGCACTATCCGGGAATTTATCCGAAAATAGACTAGTATATTTGCATAATTTTGGTATAGTGGTGTTGGGTCATTCCAGCACCTCATCACTTGCAACAAAGGAGGCTGTGTTTTATGAGTACTGAACGTTGGATTGCGATCCTCGCTGCCTGCGCGTTCACCATTGTCTTCGCATCCACATTACTCACTGACTCGTCAGATGAGTCTTCGATTGCCGTTGTCGAAGAGGTCGCGGCAGAAGAGACCGAAGAGACGGCTGTCGACGCAATGTTGCGAAAGATTGACGAGACAGGCGGCAGTGCGGCACAAAGCTACTTCATCGTAGCGGTCAAAACGGAAGATGCGATTCGCTCGGGAAAGCTGGCAGAGAGTAACGCTGACTTTGCACACAATGCGGTCCGGCGGAACCACCTGCCAGATGCTCCCACAAGCGTACAGGCCGTTGTCGACGAGATTCGGCAACTGTCGGACAAGGATGTCCGGGCACTGCTCAAAGAGCTGTCCGGATAGCCGAAGTCTCCCCGCATCTCCCCAGTACCCCGTTGAGCATACTGCTCAGCGGGGTATTTTTTTGCACAAGACTGACAGTTGCACGCAAACAACACCTACTGATATACTACCTACCACATGAAAGACACCATTGTAACAACAAAGAGGGACAACGAGGGATCGATGCTCATGTATCGCCGGTTTGTGAAAAAGTTTCGCTCATCAGGCGTGCAGACCCTCACTAAAAAGCGTCGGTTCCAGGCGAGAAAACCGTCAAAAAGTATCCGACGAAAAGACTGCATTGCCCGCATCACAAAACACAGCATCTTTGAGCGTGCATACCGGCTCGGAAAGATATCGCCGAGTGGCAAGCGAGGGGGCTACTAAATCTTGTGACCTTGCACCAGGTGCGCATATTCAACGAAACGAATATTCGAATACCGCGCAAAAAAATTACCGAGATATACACCGACCTTATGCAGGCAGTATGTCCGCTGAATGTTATCGGCGTTGGAAACCGTGCTTCACAAAAACTCAATCGAGCGTATCGTAACACTGACAAACCTGCCTCTGTGCTCACATTTCCGCCGGATAACAAGCCGGCTGAAATCTATCTCAACATGCATCACGCACAAAAAACTGCACGTGAAGAAGGTATTTCGGTCACGGAACGTGTCATCTTCCTCTACCTCCACGCTCTATTGCACCTGCTCGGACACAAACACGGACCTCGTATGGAATCATTGGAGGACGAGTATGCTACAACATATATGTATGAGGCAAAAGAGGGAAAACGTCGTTGTCGTCGACCTCAGTAGCACCAGCGTCAAGACACTCATCGGCTCTTTCAACAAAGCAAACCAGCGTGTCAAAACGTTTTTTGAACTGCATGGGTCACATGCAAAGACAGGCGGGATATCAAAACGAGGGGTGGTGAGTAATCGGCGGGCACTCGCCCGATCAATCCACACCTGCATCGACGACGCATCAAAGGCATCCGGATATGAGATTGAGGAGGTGCACGTTTTATTTTCACACCCGAACATGCGATTCTTTCGCAAAACAGTCGGCACGAAAGAGATCAGCAGTCCCGAAGGTATCGCCATCACTGAGAAATGGCTATCACAGAAAAAACGGCAGATTCTTGAAACACTGGAACACACGTACCGAAATGAGAAGTGTGCATATCTTGAAGTTGCGTCAATTATTGCTGACGGCGAAGAAATTGTGCACGACCCGTATGAGCACAGTGCGACAAAGTCATTAGCACTCACCTACCTCTACATCCTTGTCCCCGCCACATTTATCGAAACTATCCTTGAAAGTGTTGAACAGTCCGTCACCGTGCACATTGCACAGCCGGCCGTTGTTACGAACGGTATGTTTCTCTCCGAAGAGCAGCGGGAGCAAGGCGGTATCTCCTGTGACATCGGCGCGGAGACAACGACAATCGGGTTGTATAAAAATAATATGCTGGTCGGTGCCCACACCTGCCCGTTCGGCGGCAACACCATCACCAATGATATTGCCCTCTCTGAAAAAATCGCCATTGAAGAGGCGGAGAAAATAAAACTGTCACTGAGCGGTGAAGAACCGCTGCTCAAGAAGAAAGCATGGCAGGCAATTGACCGACGGATTGCTGATCACCTCAAACGACACATCCTCCCCTACATTAAAGAAGTTGACCCGGACAAATCATTCCCCGGTGGCGTTGTCCTGCTCGGCGGCGGTGCACAGTACAAAGATATGGATCGCATTGTTGAAAAAGCACTCGGTCTGTATACGACCACTTCTGATACCGACTGGCATGCACAGAACAGAAACGGTCTGACACAGAACAGCTGGTGTGCTGCTTATGCGTTTCTCCACAGCATCACGACCTCGGCACAGGAAGGGTCTGCGACAACACGGAAGCCGACCTCGCTCTGGCAACGGGTCATGCGGGTCATGCACACGATTGCAAAGGTTGTCCAATAACGGAGAGGTGAAAAGGTAATGGATACGTAGTGTATACTGGTTATACATGAAGAAAGTGATCCCGCCAGCAAGTGAAACGTTTGCCCGGATACGAGTTATTGGTGTCGGTGGGTCAGGAAAAAATGCAACGAATCATATGATGCGGGGCGGCATTCCTTCTGTTGAGTTCATCGTAGCAAACACCGACGCACAGGATCTGCAAAGTTCCCGGGCTGAGAAAAAAATTCACCTCGGCAAACGAACAACGCAAGGACTCGGCACCGGCATGGACCCGACACTTGGCAAGAGTGCTGCGGAAGAATCCATGCAGGAGATCAATGAGATGGTTAAAGGGGCTGACCTTATTTTCATTGCATGCGGCATGGGCGGCGGCACCGGCACCGGTGCGGCACCGGTTATTGCAAAGGTTGCACAGGACCTCGGCGTCCTCACCGTCGGCGTTGTCACAAAACCGTTCACCTTTGAGGGCGGACGGCGGCGTACCATCGCGGAAGAAGGTGTCGTTGACCTCGCACAGAACACTGATGCAATCATGACCATACCAAACGACCTCATTCTCGCAACGGCAGGTGAAAAAACAACGATGGCAGATGCCTTTGCACTCAGCGATGAAGTGCTCTTCCGGGCAGTCAGCGGCATTGCACAGCTCATCATCAAACCGGGTGATATTAACATTGATTTTGCGGATATTCGGGCAATCCTAGAAGACTCCGGATCAGCTCTCCTCGGTCTCGGATCCGGTCGGGGAATAAATAAGGCGGAAATCGCCGTTGCAAAAGCGATTTCTTCCCCGCTTCTCGAAGTTTCCATCAAAGGGGCTCAGCGTGTCCTCTTCTCAATCGCATCAAGGTCACGAACAGATCTTTCAATGAAAGAAATTCAGACCATTGCTGACCGTATTACCGAGTCCGTTGACCAGAATGCAAAGATTATCTTCGGCACTTCTACCGACAAAGACCTGAAACAAGGTCAGGTACAGATTACCCTCATTGCCACCGACTTCAAAGACGACAATGATACCGCCGCCGAAGACGTGAGCTCACAGGTAGAGCAGCGACCGACAGCATCTCGGAGCAGCGTACAGCCAATCAGTACGTTTGATCAGTACGGAAGCGGAAACGAGACGCTCGGGAGTGAAGTGCTTGAAAGCAGCATTCCTGAAAAAGAAGAAAAAGATACTGAATCATCAAAAAACACAGATACTGCAGAGTGGAGCATATGGGGCAGGTAGCTGATCTAACAATTATCGGCGGCGGTCCGGCCGGAACAGCGGCAGCGGTGTATGCCGCCAGAAAGCAGTTAAAAACAATTCTCATCACTGAATCATTCGGCGGTCAAAGCATTGTTTCTCCGGATATTAAAAACTGGATCGGAACACCGAGCATCAGCGGTGCAGATCTTGCAAAGTCATTTGAACAGCATGTTCGTGAGTACGAAGGTGAATGGCTTACCGTGCAAAAGGTAAAGGTAACTGACGTCTCCGGTGACAGCCCGCTCACGGTCTCTCTCGATGATGGATCCCGCATTGAGACAAAAACACTGCTCGTTGCGACCGGGTCAACGAGACGGCAGCTAACCGTGCCCGGTGCCGCAGAATTTGAACACAAAGGACTCACCTACTGTGCATCGTGTGACGGCCCCCTCTTCGCCGGAAAAGACCTCGTTGTTATCGGCGGCGGAAACGCCGGGTTTGAAACAGCCGCACAACTGCTCGCCTACGCAAAAAGCGTTACCCTCTTGCACCGAAGCCCGACATATGACAAAGCTGACGCCATTACCGTCAAAAAGGTTCTCAGCAACGAGCAGATGACGGGTATTACCAGTGCGAATATCACGAAGGTACACGGCAGTGTTATGGTGGAGGGCATAACGTATGAAAAAGACGGGGTTGAGCATGATCTTGCCGTTGAGGGCGTATTTGTTGAAATTGGTCTCATTCCCTCAACAGGGTTTGTAAAAAATGTGGTTAATCTTGATACTGTTGGTCGTATTACCGTTGACCACCAGACGCAGCAGTCTTCTCATACCAATATATGGGCCGCCGGAGATTGTTCTGACGGGCTTTTTCACCAGAATAACATTGCGGCCGGGGATGCGGTAAAGGCACTGGAACATATCTATATTTCTCTCCACGCACGATAAAAAGGTAAAAAACCCTTGTTTTACGGCGTATAATCTATAATTTACAGGTAATTTTATACCATAATATTGACAATAATCCAAGTTTATTATATAAATATATAAGATTGTTAATTGGCAATTTTGTCAAATCACACTAATGCCCTTCTAAGGGCGTGGAGGAAATCATGAGACTGTTTATTGGCACCCTGATTGCACTGGCAATCATCACGGTCGGCTGCGGCAATAATCGCAACCCCGTAAACGTTGGAACGGAAGTGGATACGGTAGCAGAAGTTGAGACCACCGGCGGCATTCAGGTCACCAACAGTGTCTCGGCAGCAGGCAAAGCCGCTGTAGAACTTGAAAACGCAGAAACTGGCGCGGCGACGTTGGAAATCAATGTTGACTACCGTGTCGAAGGTGAGAAAGTTGTTGTCACCGTAGCCGCTGAAACCGGCGGTATTGTCTACGAAGATTTTATTACTATTTTCTACGTGGATGAGGACGGCAACGAGGCATTCATCGGCAGCGTCGAGGTTTCGGAAGAGGTTTACTGGACAAAAGTGGACCTCACGTTCGATCCTCATCCACGTATTGCCGAAGGCAGTGGTATCATTGTCCGTATCGCACGAGACGGCGTAGTGATTGCTGAAAACGATCCCAGTGACGACCAAACCGAAACCGCAAGTATTACGGTAAGCGGTAGTCGTGACGACGATCAGCCGGCAACAACCGAAGACGATCAGACCGAGGCCGAGGATGACCAGGAAGAAACAGTCGAAGACCATAGTCCTGGAGCAGAGGTCGAAGACATTGAGCTAAACGACGTTGACGAATTCACCATCTTCTTTACCGAGGATGTTGAAATCGGAAACCGTCGGAGCACGCTTCGGAACCTCGCAATCTTCAACGAAGATGACGACGAAATCGTCATTGATGATGTTGAAGAGGACGACGGTAGCCTTATTATTTTCACTGAAGACGAGCTTGCTCCCGGCGAATACACTGTTGAATACAACGGTCGGTCGGGGCTTGAGGTGGATGGTGAAGATCTTGACGAGTTCTCTGCCGGCTTCGAGGTTGAAGGACCTGCGGTTGAGGTGGAAGATGTCGATGTTGAGTCGACATTCTACATCACCATCACGCTCACCGAGCGTGTCGAGATCGGAAGGTCCCGTAGTGCCCTGCGAAATATCACAGTCACCCGCAATGGTGAAGAGATCGTCATCGACCTCATAGAAGAGGATCGAGGCAGGATCATCCTCACTGCGGAAACAACACTGCTCCCGGGTGAATACACTGTTGAATACAACGGTCGCTCAGGACTCGAGGTGGACGGCGAAGACCTTCCTCCTTTTTCTTTCGATTTTGACATCGAGGGAGAAGAGGTTGTTGATGAGGAAACCGAGACCACCGACGAGACAGCGGTCGTGGACGGAGACCTGTGGGTTTCGATAACCACCGGTGTGTTGACCGAAGACGGGTCTGTTGTAACGGCTACATTGGACGCTGAAGGCATTGGCATAACCGATTGGGCACGCGGTGCCATCAACGGTCCGTCCTGGACTGTCGGTGCGGCGGTAGAGACAAACCTTTACATTGTAACTGAACAGGATCTCGGTCTATCCGGCAACTACACTATCGGCGACGTCAGAATCGCCGCATGGGAAGCCGGTTATCGACTGGTACCGATGGAAGTTGCCGTGCTGGCACGATTCTTCTACAAAGACCAGCCAGCTGATGAGCATCTTCTGTTCGTCAGTGAGTATCTGCAGTTTCAAGGGAAAGACCACATGTTGGTGGTCACCGGGCAAGCCTACGGCAAGCCCGCAGGCGATTGGCTCGCTGCCCATCGCTTTTCCCAAGGGAACGCCTCTGCGGTGTTCCCGGGTCACAAGTTTGTCGTGACTAAGTAGTTCTTTTTTAAGGGCATCGCTTCGGCGGTGCCCTTTTTTCATGCAACCATACTACAAAGACGGCCACTGCTGTTTAATGAGGAGCGGTGATGATTTCCATGACCCCTCCGGTATGTGTTTCCATAGTGCTTCGGTGACAAACGGCATGAACGGGTGCAAGGCGGCAAGAGATTCTGCATAGACGTTGAGCAATAATGTTGCCCGAGACGCCTGCTCATCAGAAGATCCGTCTGAAAACACTGCCTTGCTCTCTTCGATGACGGTGTCAGCAAAGGTGTGCCAGGTGTAATGGTACAATTTTTCCCCGGCAAGATGGTACCGATGACACTCCATATCGTCAGTAACATCTCTGAGGCAATCTTTCCATGCGGTCAGTGCTGCTTGATCCGTTTCCGCGAGTTGACCGTCACCGACTTTTTCTGACTCACCACAAACAAACCGTCCCATGTTCCACAACTTATTTGCAAACTTTTTATACCCCCGCACTTTATCAACAGAAAACGGCATATTCTCACCCGGAGCAATGCCGACAACGTATGCCATACGGAGTGCGTCAGTACCATACTCATTGGCAATATCAATCGGGTCAACAACATTCCCTTTCGACTTACTCATCTTCACCCCCTTGCTGTCACTCACGAGACCGTGGAGGTAGACATCACGAAACGGCACCTTCCCCGTTCGGTACAGACCGAGCACGATCATACGGATCACCCAGAAAAAGAGAATATCCTGCCCCGTCTCCATCATGTCAATCGGATACCGCTCTTTATACATCGGATCGTCCGGATATCCGAGAACGAGAAACGGCCATTGTGCCGAAGAGAACCAGGTATCAAACGTGTCTTGGTCTTTTTCCATGACACCACTGCACTCAGGACACGTTCCTCCCTCTTCATCTGACACCACCCCGTGACCGCACGTGTTGCAAACGAGTGCAGGAATCGGAATACCCCACGCAATCTGCCGTGAGATGTTCCAGTCTTGCACCTGTTTCAACCAATGCAGAGCGATCCGTCGATAGCGTTCGGTAACAAAGGAGACATCGCCGTTGGTGATTGCGTCAATTGCAGGAGCCGCGAGCGGCTGCATGTTGACAAACCACTGTTTCTTGAGCTGCGGCTCAATGTCTCTGCCGCACTTGTAGCAGGTCGGAACGGTATGTTCATACGACTCATCGATGCGAACGAGAAGACCCTGCTCTTTGAGCTTTGCAACAATGTCACTGCGTGCCTCAACGGCATTTCTTCCGGCAAATTCGCCGGCAATCGGAAGCAGTTTTCCGCGTTCATCAATAATCTGCTCGTAGCTGAGGTTGTGCCGCCTTGCTATCTCCCAGTCAATCGCCGCATGCCACGGGGTAATGGTCATGACTCCGCTTCCCCGCTCCGGATCACCGGCTTCATCTTTGATGAGTGTTGCGGTCACCGTCCCTTCAATCCACGGCACTTCAAACGTCTGACCATGCTCATACTGGGCATACCGATCATCATCCGGATGCACCACAATGTATTTGTCTGCAAACTTTGTCTCGGGACGAACGGTGCCGATGACGAACGGACCGTACTGGAAGTAGTAGAAGGGATCCTTTCTCGTCTCGTGGACAAGTTCAAGGTCAGAGAACCCTGTCTGGTGCTTCGGGCACCAGTGCACTGATCGGAGATCACGGTACAAAAGACCGTCATCATTGAGTTGGTAAAACGTCCGGTACACCTGTTCACGAATATCCTCATCCAATGTAAAACGTGCGGATGACCAGTCACAGCTCGCACCGAGCAGGCGAAGTTGCTGTTCCATATGCTTCCGGTTCTCCTCAGTAAACGTGAGAATTTCCCGGTAGAGGTCATTTCGAGAAAGATCAAACCGAGATCGACCTTCACGGGAGAGGTGTTTCTCATACACCACCTGTGTTTCAAACCCTGCGTGGTCAGCACCGGGTACCCAGAGGGTACGTTTCCCCCGCATCCGTGCATATCGGGTCATAATATCCTCAAGGGTGACGAAAAACGCATGTCCCGCATGCAAGAGTCCGTTCGCATTCGGCGGCGGCATGACAATGGTATACGGGTCACCGGACCCGTCGGGCGAAAAGCAACCCGTCTCTTCCCACTGTTGATACAAATCACGCTCGTGGCTGTGGTGATCGTAGGGGCGGAGCAGTTCTTCAGGAACCGATGATTCGTCACTCATACACCCACCATATCACACAAGACCAGTGCCGGTTATCTTTTGAGCCACCTGTCGGACTTGAACCGACGACCTACGCATTACAAGTGCGTTGCTCTACCAACTGAGCTAAGGTGG
>JAPPJI010000009.1 GCA_028820405.1 Candidatus Kaiserbacteria bacterium | reverse complement strand
TTCGCCGATTTTGTCAACTCGGCAGGCAATATGTTCGGCAGCTACATAGATACTAACGGGATATTTCAAGAATACGCATATTCCGCGGATGGCAGGTATATCCCTTTCGATCTCGCAAACGCAGAAAGTCTTGAATTCTTTTATGTGCATGGTTATAATGATGCAAAGATAAGGGTTGCCCGAAGTAAAGTGTTCGGTGATGTCACACGCACGTATCTTGGTACATTTGTTGACGGTCTGCGTGAATTGAAGGTTCCGGGCAGCATTAGCACAGAGGGGTATAATATCAATCAGGACGGCTCTGTTGTCGGGTTCTATGAGACACTTGATGGAAAGAGATATGGGTTTATTGCTAACCCGATAGTACCTATTGAGCAACCCGTTTTCCAAAGTAGCGGTTTCACCTATACTTATGAGAGTATTGATGTGCCGGGCGTAGATTTTCTGTCGTTAACAGCGAGTTCCGACTATGAGGATTATGCCGGCTACACGAAATCTGCGGATGGCGGAAAAGAGGTCGCCTTTACGCTCATCGATGGTGTCTTTATGACCTACGATTTCCCCGGCGCAGAGAACACCTATTTCTTTGCGCTTGGTAATAATGGGGATGCTGCTGGGTACTACGAGGATAGTGAGGGACACCACCGCGGCATCGTCTTGGAAAATGGCGAGTTACGTCCATACGATTTTCCGGGTGCCGTTGAAACGGAGATATACGGCATTTCTGATGCCACAGGTGCACTGACGGGTAACTGGACAGATGCTTCCGGCGTGCGTCGCGGATTCACAAGGGACCTCATCGTTGAGTATCCGGGGGCAGCGGAAACATTCGCCGATTTTATCAATGCGTCAGGGGGTATGGTCGGCAGCTACGTAGATGACGAGGGTACATATACGCCATACCTACGCGCTGGGGATGGCAGGTTTGTATCTTTCAACCTTCCAACCGAAGAAACTTATGAATTCTTTTATGTGCACGGTCAAACCGATACAAAGATTTCCGTTGCTCGCGGCAAAGTGGTAGGTGATGTCCCCCGCACTTATGTCGGTTCATTCCTTGGGGGACTCCATGAATTGAAGTTTCCAGGCAGCGTTTCCACGGAGGGTTATAATATCAATCAGGACGGCTCCGTTGTCGGACACTACGAGACCCCCGATGGTAAGAGGCACGGCTTTATCGCAAGACCTGTATACGAGGGCAACTAATCGAAAATTTTTAGAAGGGAGAACCACATGCCAAACAGGTATAAATATGAAGGGAAACCCCTGACACCCAAAATAGCCGAGTCTCTGATACTCACACTTTTCACAGGAACGTCGAGCATCAGAAGGAAATACATCGAAGATGGTACAACCGAGTTCCATAAGAGCCAAGGGGGTCTTGAAAATCCTTCTATGCATATGTGGACTATTATGAATAATTTGAAAAACAAAGGTTTTGCAGAGCCGCTCGGTGGTTGAAAAAGCAGTATTGGTGGTACTATTGCGTTGGGCTTTTCATGGCTACGTGGAACATAGTTCTCGATGGCTTTCGGGACTCCCATTGTGATAGACATCTTGGTGAATATGGCGTTGGTAGGTATACTTGCATTCGTCAACCCACTGATTTTCTCACACTTTTATCAACCAATGCTTTTCAACACAATCCTTCACAAAAAAAATGGGGGTAAGTGACAATGAAAATTTTGATTGACAACTCAGTTATCCTTTTTCTGCACACAGGAACATCCGAGAACTGACTGAAAGGTGTTCCCTCCTACGATAATGATTGTATTGGATCCACGAGACGACGGGAGCGTATCGGAAACGGTTTGTTGCCGATGCGATAAATGGGAATCTCATACTTACCGAGATTCAAGCCAAACAGGTAACACTTGAAAAATCGGGTAAAAAAGTGTTTTTTACGTTTCTCAATACCCACAGGAGATAAGGTTATGATTATGAACGGAAAATCAATTTTCTCTGGCTTCAGCATTGTGTTGTTACTCATTATTTCTTCTTATGCTATTGCCGATATAACCGAAGGGACGGAGACCGAAGCACCGAAGAAGAGTCCATTAAAAGTCGGTGGGGCGATGCGTGTAAATTACGCCTACGGTGCTTACGGCGATGACGATACTCCACACCCGCGTGGCGAAAAGATCGGTGATGTTGACCTTGAGATATTCCGTCTCAATGCCGACCTTGACTATAACAACATCATCGGTCGGCTTGAATACC
>JAPPJI010000013.1 GCA_028820405.1 Candidatus Kaiserbacteria bacterium | reverse complement strand
TTGACACCCCCAAAGAAGTATGAGATACCCTTGCACATGCATCGATGCAGTGCAATCTGTGGTATAGTCATAGGTAGACCTGCACCTTTAAACCATCACACCGAAAGGAGGTGTCTGCTGTATTGCAATGCAGGAACGGGGGGGGGGTAAACTGCCTGCCACCGTGTCTGTACCCACATCTAACCTCGTCTCAACAAAGAGACGAAGGGAGACGTATCATGAGAACCATCAGGTATCTGATGCTGGTGTTGTGGGGGGGGGTAGCCGTTACCGCCTGTAGCGGAGAGCACGACCGTATGGTCAAAGCAGAGGAGCCGAACACCGAAACACTCCTCGCGGCGGCGAAAGCCATGACCTTCGATCCGTGCTCCTTTCCCGTAGCGGGAGAGGAAGGTACCGGCTTCATCAACTACACGTGTACGCTGGACAATTCGTGGCCGACAACGGCCATCAGCGGTCAGTACACGAAAGGTATTCACTGGGGTGCAAACAATCGCACCCTTGTCCTTGTCGGATCTCCGGAAGATGACAACATCGTTCAGGGAACCTGGGACATTGACATCACCATCCCGACCGACGGCACGGTGGCGGAAAAAACCGACACCGTGATTCAGGTTGCGGATGATGACTCAACTACCATATACGTTGAGTGGAAACCGCAGGTGATCACTCAGGCGAAACCGTCGACGGTCTCATGGAACATCGACGTCTACTACCGGGGTGATCCGATGACGTGGCCGGTGGGGACTGTACCGGGCAACAACTTGAAGCTGGGAACCCAGCGGGTGACCCTGACGCTCAACAAAGACCTGGGCAAGTCGGTAGGTTACGCAGTGAATTATCAAAACCTCCAAACCTCGTTCGGTGAGAACGAAACAGTAGCCTTACTAGAGATCGGTGCCGGGTCAGAAGGTGTACATAGTTTGTACGTACCCCGAAGCGGCGACAATGTAACGGCATGGAGAATCGACGGCTACGAACTCGTCGAAAGGGTCAACGCCCAGGCCGAAGCAAACAGCTGGCCGCTCCGCATGTCCGTCACCGGTACCGACTACCGATCTATGCCGCGGGCGACGTGCAACTTTGTGTATGGGGGAGTAAATGATGTTGCCCGAGGCACGATGCCCCCTGCAACCGAGTACAGTGTTACGCACGGCAGGGTAATCCTCAAGACGGGGAGACAGGTTGTTGGTGGGGTTGAGATACGATTGGCTCCCATCGGTCTCGGTCAACTAACCATCGGAGACCCGGTAGCGGATATTGGTGGTACGTACAGCAATGTCAATTTCTCTCCGGACAAGGTTAGACATGCGGGAAACTCCGTCAATGAATTTTTCGCAACGTCACCCAATGAGGTGAATGAGGTACTGATAGTTGGTGTTGCCGCTGTACGCAGTGGAAAAAGTTATGTCCGTGAAGGCGGTAAAGCGTATACCTGCACGGATGGCACTCCAGTTGATATTGGGGTGTCAATATCCAAGGGGAGAGGCGGGAACAGCAGGATCTTTGACCATGTCTTACTCAATCCTGACGTATCTGGTAGTCTAAGTGGTCGTCTTGCCAGATTCAACGTCTGCCCGTGATGGTCTATACCCCCCCAGCACTCTGTGTTGGGGGGATTTTTTTGAACAAGTGGTATCAGTTTAGGTCTGGTTGTGGGGTGCTAGAATAGAAAATATGGAGGGGATTATCATGGCAGTGTGGACGTTCTGGGTGACGCTCCTTGTCGGTGTCTTGGTGACACCGTACATGCTTCGGTATCTGCAAAAGGTTCGTCTGTACAATCGATATCAGGAAGATCGAAAAAAGACAATCTATGGGACAGAAGCCGTTGAATTTAATAAAATACGTGAGCAGGAGGAGAAAACCGTGAAGCAGTCACCGGTTGTTCGATCTGGCGGTTTACTTTTTCTTCCGACCGTCGTTATTGTCGGTCTTTCTCTCGCACACTATCTCACCTCACCGGTCATACTCATCACTATTCTCGGCATCGCCCTGGTCTCGCTCGTCGCCCTCTATGATGATTTTATCGACATGGGCATTATCCGCCGCCGCCGTGTCACCATTGCAAAACGACTTCTCCTCCTCGGTGTTGCCGCACTTGTTGTCGGTGTTGCTCTTTGCACCGTGGTGCCAAACAGCATTACCTTCCTACCGTTCTGGATATTTGCACAGGTACAACTCGGCATCCTGTTTCCGGTTCTTTTTGCAGGCTGGTTTCTCTTTTGGCAGCTCTCGTCCGTTATCGACGGCATTGACGGTCTCTCCGGCAGTGTCTTTCTCGTTCTCTTCATCGGTACCGCTTTCGTAAGTGTTATGCAGCAGCAAATGGATGCCCTTGTACTCAGTGCACTGGCAGTTGGTGTCGTTGTCTCATGGCTCTTTGTCAATCACGCACCGGCTCGGGCGTACCTGACAGAGGTCGGAATGACCATTTTCATCATGCTCTTTTCCGTCATCACCTTTTTGCTCGGGGTAGGGGGGTCACCGAAAGGGGGGCTCTGGATCGGTGTTGTGTTCGGTTTCATTCTCATCGTTACCTGGGTGTCAAACATCTTGCAGCTCCTCTACCGCCGACAGACCGGTCGTCGTCTTTTCCGCATTGCACCGATTCATCACCACTTTGAGGCAATCGGGGTGCCGGGACCGGCGGTTGTTTCGTGGTATATGCTGGTGACGATGCTCTGTGTCGCGATCGGTCTCTCACTTCTTGTCGTGTAGCATGCGGGCATTGTTTAAGAAATATATTCGTCGCCGGGATCAGCTGGAGCAGATGATATGGATATCGGTCTTCACGCTCTTCTTTCTCGGCATCATCTTCCTTTTTTATGCTTACATATCAGAAGCGACGAAAGATACCTCCGTTGACGTGTTTCGGGAGCTGGGGACGCAGATTGTTGCGTTTGGTGTCGGTATCGCCGTTATGTACGGCGTTGCACAGCTTCGGTACTACGTGCTTGCACGGCACATTGCTGTCATCAGTGCCATTTCTGTGTTGGCGATGACACTCCTTATCACACCGCTTGCGATTGCGAGGAATAGTGCGGTGCGGTGGGTTGACCTCGGGTTTACACAGTTTCAGCCTTCTGAGGTGATGAAGCTGGGTATCGTGCTCTTTTTTGCTTTCGTCTTTACCCGACCGAGTGTTCGTGAGCATCTCTCAAAGATGCTGCTCTATTCGTTCGGTGCCTTTTCTTTCCTCGCCGCGACCGCCTACCTCCAGCCTGACTACGGAACCGTTCTCATTGTCGGCAGCGCCGTTATCAGCATGGCACTCGTTTCAAAACTGCCGAGAATGTGGTGGGTTGTTATGTTTGTTGCCGGGACACTTGCGACAACGACGCTGTTTGTTGTTGCTCCCACATACCTTGAAAACCGTTTCCATGTATTCTACAACGTCAATTTTGGTGAGGTGAGTCCCACGCAGCGGTACGGAGAGGCGTACCACACCTTGCAGAACCTTGAGGCGGTGCAAACGGGAGGACTGTTCGGTCAGGGGCTCGGGCACGTGTCTCAGAACGTGAGTCTCAGCGTGCCGGAGATCACCACCGATTCTATCTTTGCACTCGTTGCGGCAGAGGTCGGCTTTCTCGGCTCCATATTCATCATTCTCTGCTTCCTTTTTCTCCTCTACCTCTTCTATGCTCTTGCGGATATCACCAAAGAGCCGTTCGGTAAGTGTGTGGTTGTCGGTATTGCCACGCTCCTCGCCGCACAGTTCTTCGTCAACATCCTCGTGGTGCTCGGATTTCCCGCAACGGGTATTCCGCTCCCGTTTTTCAGCCGCGGCGGAAGCTCTATCGTCATCACCCTGCTCTCAGTCGGTATCGTGCTCAGTGTCCTGCGTCAGCAGATTATCCGTCAGGACGTATACCGCGGTCCGTTAGTGTAGCGTGTATACTGGTGTCGTATGAAGATCGTGTTCACAGGGGGCGGCACGGGCGGTCATTTCTACCCGCTCATCGCCGTTGCTGAGGAGATCAATCGGTATGCACACGAGAACCATCTGGTGCAGCCGAAGAAATACTACATGGGAACAGAGCCGTACGACGAGAAGTCTCTGTACAACACGGATATGCAGTATGTCTTTTGTCCTGCAGGGAAGCTGCGACGGACAAAGGATATCGGCTCAAAGGTTCGTAATGCCTTTTCAGCCGTTGCTACGGGGTTTGGGTTTCTGAAGGCACTCATGAGTCTCCTCGTCATCTTTCCTGACGTTATTGTCAGCAAGGGCGGATATACCAGTTTCCCGGTTCTCCTCGCCGCACGACTGCTCCGTATCCCCGTCGTGGTGCACGAGTCTGACGCGAAGTTCGGTCGGGTGAATAAGTGGTCGGCACGATTTGCGGCACACATCGCCGTTGCATACCCTGAGGCGGAACGTGAGCTGGGCGAGGGGCAGAAAAAGAAAACCGCCCTCATCGGTATTCCGATCCGTCGGCAGCTTCTCTATAATCCGAATCCTGACGGGTATGATATTCTCAAGTTGGAAAAAGATATTCCGATTGTTGCAGTGCTCGGCGGGTCTTCAGGGGCACAGTACGTAAACGTCAATGTTCTCGACATGCTTCCCCTCGCACTGAAAAAATATCAGGTAGTTCACGTCACCGGTGCTCAGCACCACGAGTCCGTGAAGCAGGAGTCGGAAAGTTCGCTCCGGGGTATGAAAGACATCCACACCTACCACTCGTTCGCCACGCTGAATGCGTTTCATCTGCGTGCACTCTATTCTGTCGCCGACATCGTCATCACGAGGGCAGGGTCAACCACCTTGTTTGAGGTTGCAGCGTGGGGGATTCCCACCATCGTCGTTCCCATACCGGAAGATGTCTCACACGATCAGCGTGCCAATGCCTACGCCTACGCACGATCAGCAGGCGGTGTTGTCGTTGAGCAGCAGAACCTCAACCCGAACCTCCTCATGGCGGAAATTGACAAGATACTGAGCAGTGAATCACTCAGGAAAACAATGCGGGAGCGGGCACAGGCGTTCGCACAGCCCGACGCTTCAAAGAAAATGGCCCGTCTCGTGACCGGGATACTAAGGATGCACGAGGTATGAAGAACACACCGCCAGTTATCACCAGAATCGCACCGAGTCCGACGGGTGCATTTCATTTCGGCACCGCACGGACGGCATTGTATAACTACCTGTTTGCAAAGAAACATGGCGGCACCTTTATGGTCCGTTTTGAGGATACGGACAGCGAGCGGAGTGACCGATCATACGAATCCGATATCCTTCAGTCTCTCTCATGGCTCAATATCTCGCCGGACGTCATAACGAGGCAGTCGGAACGACGGTCAGTGTACCGCGGTCATATTAATCGACTCCTCGCGAGCGGTCACGCGTACGAGTCACGTGAGCCGTCAAAGAAAGACCCTTCGCAGGAGGTGGTCGTGATCCGATACAAGAATACCGAACGTAACGTCTCCTTCAAGGACACGGTTCGGGGTACTATCACCATTGATGTCAGTGACCTCGGTGACTTTGTCATCGCAAGGAGCATTGACGATCCCCTCTACAACCTGGCGGTTGCAGTTGATGACTGTGTGATGGGCATTACTCACGTGTTGCGGGGTGACGATCACATCACCAACACGCCCCGGCAGATTCTCCTCATGCAGGCACTCGGCTATCAGCCGCCGTCGTACACACACATCCCGCTCATTCACGGAGAAGGAGGCGGAAAGCTGTCAAAACGGAAAGGAGCACTCTCGGTGCTTGATTTTAAGCGGCGGGGATATGTCAGCGGCGCAGTGTGCAACGCTCTGTTTTTGCTCGGGTGGAGTCCGGTTGATGAACAGGAGGTGTTCCCGCTGGAAGATATGGTGCAAGCGTTTTCACTCGATCGGATTCAAAAGAAGGAAGCGCTGTTCCGTGAGAAAAAACTTGCCTGGTTTAACCGACAGTACGTCCAAGCACTGCCGGAAGCAGCTATTCGCCGCGAAGTTATGCCGGCACTCCTGCGTCGGTTTCCGTTTCGGTCACTCCTTAATCCGCGGGTCCTGTCGTCCATCGTGCAGGGTGTTCGTGAACAGGGAACGCTCTTTGCGGACGTTCGCGATCGGATTCAAAGCGGTGACTACGACTTCTTCTTCATCCCCCCTGTATACGAACCGCCGCTTCTCATTCCGGACGGGGAGGATCAGAAACAGGTTCGGCAGAGTCTGACGAGAGTGCAAGAGCTCCTCGCGACCCGATCGGGGTATCGGGGGTGGGATGCGGTCTCGACACATGAACTCTTGCTCCCGTACGCGGAAAAAGAAGGAAAATCCCTCGTTTTTTGGCCGCTTCGAACGGCTCTGTCGGGGAGAGAGAAGAGCCCCAGTCCGTTTGATATCATGGAGGTAATAGGGAAGAAGCAGACTATGGCACGAATACAGACCGCACTCAACCTGCTGAGGGAGTAAATCAGGATATATGGAACAGAGAGACACACGGACGGGACAGTGGTGCATGATTATGGGAATACTTGCCCTCTTTTTTGTCGGCGTGATACATCTGCAGGCGGAGGGGGTTACCATTAACCGATCGGTGCAGGACGGAGACTATGAGCCGACAGAGACAACGCTCATTCGGGACAATCCGGAGATACAGGATTTGCAGCGACAGATCACAGAACAGGGAGACCGTATTCAAAAAACACATGAAGAGATTGAGCAGATTAACAATGAATTGGAACGGGTGCACACAAGGAAGCAGACATTGCAAAACGAACTGGAGACCCTCTCGCTCATTGACCGACAGAATGAGGTGCATCTCCGATCCACCGAGGAGGCGGTGAAGCAGAGCCAGCTCAAGATACAGTCGCTCAACAGCTCCATTGCGGATAACGCGCTGAACGTGCAGCTGCTTCGGCACGTCTTGCAGAAAAACTATCGACGGAAGAATGAGTTTGACCTGCAGGGATCTGCGACGCATATTTTTCTCCACCCGTCATTTTTTG
This sequence comes from Candidatus Kaiserbacteria bacterium, assembly GCA_028820405.1. Taxonomy (GTDB): domain Bacteria; phylum Patescibacteriota; class Minisyncoccia; order Phycocordibacterales; family JABAAK01; genus JAPPJI01. The sequence continues at coordinate 14,527 of JAPPJI010000013.1, read as the reverse complement.
AAGTATTGCAGTGGGCAGAAGAAACCGGTCGGTACACGGAAGCACTGCAAGACCACCTTGATTTGTTAGAAATGGAGACGGCGCGGCTTGAATATAACCGTGAGGAGGTGCTTACCGAACGTGACACCCTGGAGAGTCGTCAGCAGGAGCTGGCGGATCGAAAAAAGATTCACGCGTTTTCTCTCAATCAAAAACGGGTGCTGGTGAGCAAGACGAAGAATGATGAGGCGGTATACCAGCAGATGCTCGCGATGAAAAAGAAAGAGTTCCTTGAGTTGCAGCGGGACCTCCTTGAATACCAGTCGCGTATTGACTACCTCAGAGACCCGACACGAATCCCGGATCCGCAGCCGGGACTGCTTCGGTTGCCGTTTGACGGTTCAATGCCGGTGACACAGGAGTTCGGTGAGACGAGTTTTGCCCGGGCAAACTCCTCCCGGTACGGGCGGCCGTTTCACAACGGTATTGATTTCGGCACACCGATCGGTACAGAGATTCTTGCCGCCGCGGACGGTGTTATTGTCGGGGTCGGCAACACGGATATCGTTCCGTCCTGTCAGTCATGGGGGAAGTGGGTCCTCATTGAACATCCGTTCGGGCTGACCACCATGTATGCCCACCTCTCTCTGACAAAGGTACGGCTCGGACAGAAAGTGAAGTCAGGTGACCTCATCGGATACAGCGGGAGCACCGGGTTCAGCACCGGTCCGCACCTGCACTTCGGTGTCTACGATTCCCGCGGTATTGAGGTGGTGCCGTACGAGCGGCTTTCGCAGAGCGGTCGCTGTCGCGGTTTGGAAATACCGGTTGCCGCACAGGATGCACTCCTTAATCCGACCCTTTACCTTGACCTATAACAGTACGGTGCAGGTGTTGTGTGCCACTTCAAGGACACCGCCGTCAGCGGTGAAGCGGTGCTCGCTGCCGTTTGATGACGTGACGTGTATCGTGCAGGGCTCAACCGATGTGATGAGGGGGGTGTGATCCGGAAGAATGGTTACCATACCGGTTCCTGACTTGAGGGAAATACGGTTCGCTTCTCCTGCATAGAGCGACTCGCCGATGCGGAGGATGCGGAGGTTAAGTGTTTTGCTCATGGTGCACGTCGTTGAGGGTGCCTTTCAGGTAGAAGGCGTTCTCAGGAATATCATCACAGGATCCGTTGAGAATTGCCTCGAACCCGTCGAGGGTTTCTTGCAGCGGAACGTAGGCACCGTCAAAGCCGGTGAATTGGGCGGCGACGGAGAACGGTTGCGTGAGGAATCGTTGGATCTTTCGTGCACGGTAGACGGCGGTTTTGTCCTCATCAGAGAGTTCCTCAATGCCGAGGATTGCAATAATGTCTTGCAGGTCTTTGTACCGCTGCAGGATTTTTTTCACGCCGTCTGCAACGCGGGCATGCTGTTCACCGACGATGCGCGGTGACAGTGCTGAAGAGGAAGACTGCAATGGATCAACGGCAGGGAATAGTTTGAGCGAAGCGAGGTCGCGGGAGAGAACAATCACCGAATCAAGGTGTGAGAAGGTGGTCGCAGGTGCCGGATCGGTAACGTCATCGGCAGGGACGTAGACTGCCTGCACGGAAGTGATGGATCCCCGTTTGGTTGAGGAGATTCGCTCTTCAAGCGCACCGATCTCTTCTGCAAGGGTCGGCTGGTAGCCGACTGCACTTGCAATGCGACCGAGGAGGGAAGAGACTTCCTGGCCTGCCTGGGTGAATCGAAAAATGTTGTCGATGAAAAGAAGGACATCCTTGCCGAGTTCGTCACGAAAGTGTTCAGCCATGGTGAGTCCGGAGAGAGCAACGCGGGCACGGGCACCGGGAACTTCATTCATCTGACCGAACACCAGGGCAGTTTTTTCCAGAACACCTGATTCCCGCATCTCATGGTAGAGGTCATTTCCTTCACGAACCCGTTCGCCGACACCGGCGAACACGGAGAAGCCGCTGTGCTCTGTTGCGATATTGTTGATGAGTTCCTGAATCAGAACGGTCTTTCCGACACCGGCACCGCCGAAGAGTCCGACCTTCCCTCCCTTTATCACCGGCGTAATAAGGTCAAGCACCTTGATACCGGTTTCAAATACTGCAACGTCTGTTTCGTGATCAACAAATGCAGGGGCTGATCGGTGGATGCTGGCATGAGTGTCTGTCTGTACCGAACCTTTTTCATCAATCGGCTTGCCGAGGACGTTAAACATGCGGCCGAGTGTCTTCTCTCCGGTCGGAACCTGTACCGGCATGCCGGTGTTCGTTGCCGTCATACCGCGGGAGAGTCCCGTCGTGTCCGTTAACGCTATCGCACGGACGACACGGTCTCCGAGGTGCTGGGCAACCTCAAACACCGCCTCTGTTTCGTTGTGGTTCACCACAATCGCATCCCGAACTTTCGGCACCTGCGAAGAGAAGCGAAAATCAACAACCGGTCCGATTACTTGTACGATAGTTCCTTCCATACTACACACCTAACGCCTGCATACCGCCGAGGCTTTCCAGGACCTCGTTGGTAATGGCGGTCTGCCGCTGCTTATTCAAAAGCAGGTGTTTCTTTTGGATCATCTCTTCGGAGGTGTCACGGGCGTTCTTCATGGCGATCATGCGGGCTGAGTGTTCTGACGCTTTGTTTTCCACCAGTGCACTATACACCGACACCTTCATGAGCAGGGAAAAGAGGCGGTCAAAGATGCGGTTGAGGTCCGGTTCGACGGTGTATTGTGCTGCACCCATATCTTCTGACTCGTTGTTGTGAAAGACCGTTTTCTTGAGGTTGTCAATGACCTGCTGATGGTTGAGGGGAAGTATTTGTATAGTTGTCGGCTGTTGGGTGAAGGTGGAGACAAAGTGCTGAAAAATCATGGAGACGTGTGAGACGGCACCCGACGTGTACTGCTCAGTGATGTGATCCGCAACGTCTTCAAGGTCTTCGAGGGAGACGTGGTCGGAGACATTGATTCGGTGGAATGAGACAGATCGCTGCTGGCGGCGAAGATGTTCGTAGCCCTTTCTGCCGATACAAATACTGTCAGCATCAGGGTGTTCGTCGAGGAACGGCTGTGCGTGGCGCACGGTCTCTGCGTTCAGATTGCCGACGAGCCCTTTGTCACTTGTGACGAGGAGCAGACACACCTTACCCTCCCGTCGCTCTTCTTCTCTCTCGCTCAGGTATGAAGAGAAGGCATCGAGGTAGTTGGTGGTGATGCGGAGGAGTGACCTGAAGTACGCAGCGTTCGCTCCGGCACGATCCTGTGCTCGCTTCATCTTGGTGATGGAAACCGCTTCCATTGCCTTCGTTATGGTATGCAGGCGCTGCAGGGACGAAATGTTTCTCCGTATTTCTTTGATAGAGGTCATGGTGTTTGTTTGGCGGAAGCAAAGGCAGTGATGGCATCGGTGATACGTTTTTCGAGCGATTCAGGTATCTCTTTCGTCGTGCGGATGGTCTCCGGTATCTCCGGATGATGTGCCGTTATAAATGAGACAAAAGCATCCCGGGTGTTCGGGACATCGTCTGCCGGTACCTCGTTGAGCAGGCCGTTTTGCACGGCGAACAGAAGGAGTGCTTCGTGGTCAAACGGCAGAGGTGATCCTTCGTCCTGCGTGAAGAATGAGACGAGTCTCTTCCCGCGGTCAATGCGTTCCTTTGTTTCGTCGTCGAGGTCCTGGGCGAACTGAACAAACGCTACAAGTTCTCGGTACTGGGCAAGGTCCTGTGAGATACTTCCCGCACCGCCTTTCATTGCTTTCGTCTGTGCGGATGACCCGACACGGGAAACCGAGATGCCGACATCGACTGCCGGGCGGATACCCATACTGAAGAGGTCTGCGTCGAGAAAAATTTGTCCGTCCGTGATGGAGATAACGTTTGTTGAGATGTATGCGGAGACGTCACCTTCCTGTGTTTCGATGATAGGGAGGGCGGTGATTGATCCGCCGCCGAGGTCATCGCGGCGTCGGACCGCCCGCTCGAGGAGACGTGAGTGGAGGTAGAAGATATCGCCCGGGTACGCTTCTCGTCCCGGAGGGCGGCGGAGCAGGAGGGAGAGCTGTCGGTATGCAACGGCGTGTTTTGAAAGGTCATCGTAGACGATGAGAACATCTTTCCCTTGCTCAAGGAAGTAGTCGGCAATGCCGGCACCTGCAAACGGGGCGAGGTACTGCAATGGTGCAGGTTCCGATGACCCGGCGGTGACAATGACGGTGTAGGGGAGGGCACCGGCGTCACGAAGTTTTGCAACGGTGCGGGCGACGTGTACGTCTTTCTGTCCGATTGCAACGTAGATGCAGATCGGCCGCTTCTCATCAGGCTCATGCTTTTGGTTGATGATGGTATCAACGGCAATAGTTGTTTTTCCGGTTGATCGGTCACCGATAATGAGTTCTCGCTGTCCGCGGCCGATTGGTATCGCCGCGTCAATGATGGTGATGCCGGTGTGGAGCGGTTCATTCACCGACTGCCGGTCAAGGACACCGTAGCAGGGCCGCTCAAGCGGCATCGCTGTTCCTGCGGGAAGGTCCGGTCCGCCGTCAATGGGGACACCGAGCGGTGTAACAACCCGTCCCATGAAGTCGTCGGAGACATTGACGGAGAGGAGTGATTCGGTTCGCTTCACCAGCATGCCTTCCTTGATCTGTGCCGCATCGGCGAGAATCACCGCACTGACAGTATGCTCGTTCAGACTGAGCAGAAGACCGGTGACCGGTTTTTTCTCAAGGGCGTCCTGTATCGGTTCACCTTCACTCGTTTCAAAACGAACCGTTTCCGAGTACCATGCGTCAGAGAGACCGGCAATTTCTGCAACACCGTCGCGAACGGCGATAACACGACCGACCCCCTCCTGTTCTGATTCAAGGGTGATGTGTGAGATACGGTCTTTTATTTTCCGGAGTGCGTCTTCCATAGAGGGTTAGGTAGTGCAGTGGGTATACCAAGAGAGGAGGGCGGAGCGGTATGAGCGGTCAATGCGGGTATGGTCATATTCAAGTACGTAGCCGCCGATGAGGTCGCCGGTGACCGTTTGCACCGGTCGATTCTGCAAGTTGTGTCGTTCAAGGATTGACTGCAGATCTTGTTCAGACAGTTCGGTTCCGTGCGGGACAGCAAGGGTGACGGTCGGGCTGTTCTGTTTGACCATGCGGGCAAATGCGATGAGGGTAGGGCGGAGGAGCGCCTCTCGGTGCAGGTCAGTGAGGTACCGCTCAATAGCAGCGAGGAGGTCATCAATCGGTGTGCCGTCTCGGTAGAGGTCGTTGAGGGTGCGTGCGAGGATGTTCGGTTGCATACTATGCTTTTTCACGAAGAATCTTTTCTGCAGCGAGAACGGCAATTTTTGCCGCTTCCCGATCAACATCAGCGAGCATTGCTTTCTTTTCCTGCATCAATGCGGATCGTTGTTTTGTCGCCAGATCGCGTCGTTCCCGTTCGGCCTCTTCCATGAGGGTGTTTCGCTGTGCCTGTGAAGTCTCTTTTGCTTTCCGGACAATATCTTCTGATTGCCCGTATGCTTCTTTCATAACCTGCTCCCGCATCGTCTCCGTCTCCTGTTTGGCATGCTGTGCCTCGTCAATGACGAGGAGGCTCTTGTCAATTTGTTTTTTCCGTTTTTCAAGGAGAGAGAGGACCGGGCGATAGAGGAAGAGTCTCAGGAGGATGAGGACAATGCTGAAGTTAACGATCTGAATGGTAATGTAGTGCCACTCAATACCGAAGACGGTGAGAATTTCCTCCATACTTCCGCTATCCGTACTTTATGATAAATCCGACGACGAGGGCGAAGATGGCCAACGCCTCAACGAATGCAACACCGATGAACATCATCAGCTGTATCTTGCTCGCCGCTTCGGGATTTCGTCCGACGGACTCAATGGCTTTCGCAACAACGTAGCTGATACCAAAGCCGGGACCGACGACACCGAGTCCGACGACGAGTGCCATGGTTAGGTTTGTTAAATCTCCTTCCACCATATGTGCTCTTTTCTCTGTAAGTGTGGTAATACCGTTACAATATGTAACAACTGCCCCAGTATACCAGATTAGTGGGCATCTGCGGTGATGGCGATTTTGATGAAAAAGAGGGTGAGGGTAGCGAAAATGAATGCCTGGACCAGACCGACGAAGAGTTCAAATACCAGGAGCGGTACGGGGGCAATATACGGGACGAGGGTCGCGACGACGAGGATGAGGACACTGCCGGCAAAGATGTTACCGAAGAGTCGGAACGCAAAGGAGATGATGCGGGAGAACTCACTGATGAGTTCGATGATGCCGACGATGAAGGCAATGGGGGACTTGAATGAGAGGAACTTGCTGCCGTAGGTGCGGAATCCGAGAATGAAAAAACCTGATATTTGTATTGCGACGAAGGAGATGAGTGCAAGGGCGATGGTCATGTTGAGGTCGGTATTGCCCGGATGGAAGAACGGAATGAATTCCCGCACGCCGTCGTTGGTGACGTACACACCAATACTCTCGACGCCGGGGAGGAGCCCGACCCAGTTGACGGTGAGGATGAAAAGAAAAAGGGTGAGGATGAGAGGGAGGAACCGCGTTGCGTGTGCGTCGGAGCCAAGGAGATCGCGAACCGTGGTATGGACAAAACCGACAAGGGTTTCAGCGATAATTTGCACCTTTCCCGGTCGCCAAGAGAGCCGTCTGCCGATGAGGTAGCTGCTGCCAATGAGGACTATCATAGCCAGCCAAACTGCCATGAGCGTGTTGGAAATGCCGATTCCTGCAACGGAGAATAGTTCGGTAGATGAGAGGTGGATGGCGATGTCGCCGGATCCTGCTGCATGAGCGGTGAGTGCCATTCTTTGTATAGTACAGGAAGCTGCCGTGCAAAGAAAAAGCCCGCTACAACGTAGTGTTGCGGCGGGCTTTGGCGGTTACCATGATCCCTTGTGTTTCTGCTGCCTCCTCTTTCTTTCCAGCACGACTTCAGCGATCGTGAGGTACTCCTCTCGAAGCCTCTTTTTCTCCTCCGAATCAATGTGACGGACGAAGCATGATTCGCCGCCGAGATCTCCCAGCAGTAATATTTCAGCATTGGTCAGCGGTCGATACCGTCGGCAGGTTTTTGCTGCGGAGAGGACGATCTCAAGCACCTCTAGTGATTGTCGCTCGAGTCGGTATTCCATCCAAGTAAAGGATGCTTCTAGGCGTTCGCGTTGGGCATTCTTTGCTTCCCACTTGTGCATGCCAAAGGCGATACCACCAAACAGGAGAAAAATTGAGACAGTTTGTATGAAGAAGACGTTCTTCAGTCTCCCAAGGATCAGGTCTACCTGCTCTTCTGGTGACATGGTGTCCCCTTTCATGAAAGCGGTATTGGAGTATAATACTGTAATTATTGGTTTTTGTCAAATAATGGTATGGTGAGAGCAAGTCACTACATACGGTACCGATAGTGTGGGGTCGTGTGGTGATAGTCATTCAACACAGCAACACGAGGGGGTGTACTATGACGAACAAAAAGCAGGACAACCTGGTGCCTGGTATTCGGACCTGGGTGCTCGGCTTCATCAACAACCATCGTGAAGACTGTGGGGTTCAGAGGATCCCCATCTACACCGAATTGCAGCGCATCGTGCGATATCGGATATCTGACTTGCAAGAAGCAGGAGTGCGGATGCCTGTTTCACGGTTGCAGACCTCTTCAAGAAGGTTCAAGCGTGGTGATCTGTCACTGTTTCAATGCGAGGACCTGTTTTTTAGTGTTGGGGAAATACAGTGCTCGTTCAAGGAAGATCCGAGAAAAGGTAACGTCAGTGATAATGCGTGGTGGGTTGCAGAAAAGGTGATGTCATCGGTGCGGATGAACCCGCTATATCGGGAGATGATGCGCAGCAGTGAATGGAACTGCATCAGTGTTACCGTCCTGCAGGAAAAGGTCAAAGATGGGGAGCTGTTCAGCCTGATATTCCTCTTCGGTGACAAGCGGTAGTGTGCTGCAGATAACCGTCGTAAAGGTTGTATCCTTTGCGGCGGTTTTTCTTTAGGTCGCAGGTAGTGCAGTGCCTTTACCAATACAACAAACAAAAAGAACCCCCAACCGATCTGTGTGGTTGGGGGTTTGTGGATGTGGCGGCTGAACGAATCAGCAGTCAACGAAGTTCGGGTCCTGTAGCTCAAACTGTTCTCGCATGGTCATGTTGAGACTGTCTCTGTCGTTCGCGACGGCACCGGTGCAACAGTTGAAGAAGCCGAGTGCGACATCGTAGCGACGCTCAAATATTCCCTGAGGGATATCAGCGAAAAGTCGAGCAAACTGTCTGCCTTCAGCTGAATTTGGAGGAAGGGACAGCCGATCTTCACCACCGTCTTTAAATCTGCCGACAAGTTCCTCCATTCGAGCAAGACCGAGAGGGAGATCTCTTCGGAACGCTCCCATATAGGCAACCTCCCACTGTTCGTCGGTTGCGTTTTCTGGCGTTGCACCAGTCTTCCTGAGTTCGTCAAGAAGTGAAGGGTAAGACATGTTGCCTTCCTTTCTTATCTTGAGTGAAAGAGAAAAAAGAACATACCTTTTGATTTTGCCATACGTTCAGTTTATTTGCAACCTTCGTTGTGCACGGCAGATTGACTAGAGAGACGCGGCCGCGTCTTTCAGTGAAAACGACGGATCAATTTGAGCGGTTACGTCGGTGCCGGTTGCGGCATTTGCCCAACTCGTTGCATTTTTTCGATGGAACGCTACTGCCTGCTCGTGATACTGGTCCCAGTCCTTCTCTTGTCGGTCAATTTCCGCAACGATCTGATCAAGTGCTGCTGCATTCTCCGGTTCAATCTCAGATATCGGGCACATTGCACCTTTCTCCATTGCCCGAATGAACGGTGAGTGAGAGAACACTGCAACGAGGTCATCTCCGACGTGCTTGCGGAGAAAGGCGGTGTCGGATTCGTCTTCAATTTTGTTGCCGATGACACGAATACAGATATCATACTGCTCTGCATACCGTTTGTACTGCTCATATACCTGTACTGATTTTATCGTCGGCTCAACGACGAGAAACGTCACGTCAAATCTGGTAAAGAGTCCGGATGCGAATGCATCAACACCGGCGGTCATGTCAACGAGCACGTACTCGTTTTCTTTGTCGATGAGGTGATTGAGTATGAGTTCAACCGATCCAGTTTTAGCGTGATAGCACTTTACACCGAGATCTTCTTCTGAGAATAATCCGACCACCATGAGGCGAATGCCGTCAACGTCTCTGACGAAGTGATCGTACAGGGGATTGTTTTCAGTAATGGTGAGAAGGCGAGAGCCGGTGCTCGGAGGTGTCGTCTTTATCATTGCTGAGACATCACTGATGTGTTTCGTGTTGCCGATGAGGTACTCTTTGATCCTGCTGACTTCAGACCCCAGTGCAGGAATACGAAGAGCCTCTTCTTCCGAAAGCCCCAGTGACTGACCGAGGTGCTGGTTGATGTCGGCATCAATTACAAGAACGGGTCGTTGTTGGTCTGAGAGATGCCTGGCTGTTGTTGAGACAAGCGTTGTCTTACCCGATCCTCCTTTTCCGACGAAAGCTACTTTCATGTCTTCACTATATATCCTCACCGATGATTTGCACAAGAGGGCTGACGTGTTAGATTTTTACGGAACTATCGAGCGTGGTACAGTAGTGTTGTGTATGGGGAAGTCGGGGAAGACGTTGGCGGGGATTTTTCTGGCAGTGGTTACGGTACCATTTCTGGTGTATGTCATGCACACTGGTTCTCGTACCAACATGCAGCAGGATTTTTCTGTGACGAATCCGGTCACACAGGAACCCTCTCTGCCTCAGGATACGGTGCTTGCATATCGCGTTTTGCATGAAGGGCTGCACATTCCTTGGGATATTGCTTTTCTCCCAAACGATGCACTGCTGGTTACCGAACGGTCGGGAACATTGAAGGAGATTGCACCGGATGGCACAACGGTTGCAATTCCCGTTAGTGGTGTGAGACACGCGGGTGAGGGAGGATTAATGGGCATTGCCCTGCATCCTGATTTTGCAAACAATAGATTGCTCTACCTATACATAAGCAGGGAAGTGAACGGCGGGACGGTGAATAGTGTTGAGCGATATCGGTATGACGACAGTTCGCTTTCTGAAAGGAAGGTTGTTGTCGGCGATATCCCCGGCGCTATTTATCATGATGGTGGACGTATTGCTTTTGGTCCGGACGGGTATCTCTACATTGCAACCGGAGACGCGACGCAACCAGATCTGTCGCAGGATGTTCAATCTCTTGCCGGGAAGATCTTGCGTGTTACCGAAGCGGGTGATCCCGCTCCGGGGAATCCGTTTCATTCGTTGGTGTACTCGCTGGGTCACCGGAACCCGCAGGGTATTGCGTGGGACAGCAATGGTGTCTTGTGGAGTACCGAGCACGGACGATCCGGTATTTTTTCCGGATTAGATGAGTTAAATCGCATCGAGCGGGCCGGCAACTACGGGTGGTCTGACTTGCAGGGAGATGATCGACAGCATGGTTTTGTTGCGCCGACTCTGCACTCTGGTTCTGACACGTGGGCACCGGCAAGTATCGCTATTGTGGAGGATCGCATATTTTTTGGCGGTCTGCGGGGTGAGGCACTCTATGAGGTGACCCAAGAAAACGGTGTGCCTGTTTTGCAAGAATATTTTAAGGGGGTGTTTGGAAGAATACGAACGGTTGCTGTCTCACCTGATGGTACGTCACTGTATGTAACGACGAGTAACAGAGATGGAAGGGGAAGTGTACGGGATGGAGATGACAAGATTATACAGGTAACTGGTTTGTGACGCACTTTCTTTGGTAATCAGTAATGAGGTGAGTGGTCTACTTCGTCAAATTCAACAACACTCTCTTTAATATTAATGATTACAGTACAGTAAAAGATTTTTTTACCTAAGGGAACCAGGTTTGCAATGGTTGAATTTTGGGTAGCGAGAGGTGAAAAATGTGAAGGATTTGCTGGAAAAATATTATCTGACGACACATTGCTTTCTATATCTGGTTTTTTAAAAGGGTCGTATCGACTCAAAATACTAGTATTGTTTTGTGTAAGTCCGATACATTCGGCGGATAAGGTAAGGGATACTTTAAAGATGCCCTCCTCCTCTTCGCTTATAGGGTATACACTGTTTTGGCTAGTGGATAGGTGGTATTCTTTAAAGAAGAGGTATTCATATCTTCTGTTATCGGAGGAAGTAAAAAAAGGGAAGTTGTCGATATTTTCATAAGACTTTGACATGTTTGGAGGGGTCAGGTTTTTCATATTTTCTATTGTCTCAATTGAGCGAAGCAGTACTTTTTCTTTATTTTTCTTTATCAAGGACTTTATCTTTTCCATGTCACTCCTGTTAACATTAATTTTGTCTCTGTAGAGATTCATAAGTTCAAAGTTTACATCTTGTCGAGACAGGATGGTAATTTCTTGTTTGTGTTCTTTTTTAAAATCAGATTCTAAACCACCCTTCATTTTCAGAAAGTCACTGTCATTAGTGATAAAGTAAATATCAACATTTCTCCTCCTTTTTAAGACTGGCGATTTTTTAATCTGTAGCCATATGAGCATGTCTTTGAAGTCAAGTTTCTTCGTGGAACTATTTTCAAAGTAAGAGGCAGTCATTTCCTCAAAGGTCTTTCTGCTTATTATGTTTGTTTCTAACACCTTACACTCTTTTTGAAAAGAGTATTTTATTTTTCTTTCACTCATCTCTTTTAAGACGTATCCGGGGAGATAGATTTCATATTGAACGTCATACTCATCAAAATGCTTAAACAGGTTTCCTCCTTGGTAGGTTATGTTAGTGTCTAATATGAATATTGGTTTCCTCTTCTTCATATTTCCTTACCATATCACTTCAAGAAGCATTTACAAAAACCATCCTTTAATAGATATGGTGTAAGGTCAAATGAATTTAGACCTGTACACCATCAAAATCAATCACATGAGCGATAAGTGTAGTAAAGTTGCCTACCACATGGCTAGGCAAGTGCTTAATATTTCCTGCCATACCTCACCGCAGCCTTTTCATTGTGGAAATTAGCACAAAAGATGTGCAAGGTTGGTTGCTGCAGGATACACGGAATTGGTTAAAAAATATTCTTAACACCAAACGATTGTATAAACAGCAGAGGGTGTGACCCTCCCAGATTAGACCGATCAGTTTACGGGATATACTGTTTATTATGGACATGTTGACTGCCTTCATGCACCTTGGGGAAGAGGGTGCTATCGTAAAAGATGAATCAAGAGGGAGTGGCACGCCGATAAACAAGGTTGGGGATAGTTTGGAGTTGTACGTCCGTAATCTTTTTGGGAAAGATTCTTTGTTTTCGTACATTGGTAATCCGAACAATCCGCCTGATTTAATCATAGAAGGCGGTGAAGCATTGGAGATAAAAAAGGTTTCTGGTGCACGAACTGACATTGCGCTAAACAGTTCTCCTCCGAAAGCAAAACTACGAGTTGATGACCCAATGCTGACCGTTGGGTGTCGGGAGTGTGAGGAAGGATGGAAGGTGAAGGATATGGTATATGTTATCGGTACCGTTAAAGACAGGACGGACATATTGGAAAATATATGGTTTGTGTACGGCGATTGTTATGCAGCGGATGACGAAGTCTATCGCACGGTAAAGGACCGCCTTGCCCACGGTGTTAATCTTGTTGCAGGTGAGGATCGGGTAGCGAAGACAAATGAAATTGGTCGTATTAATGAAGTAGACCCGCTAGGTATCACCTACTTACGAGTCCGCGGTATGTGGGGCATACGGCACCCGCAGAAAGTATTCGGACACCTCACCTCAGACGATCATAACGCTTTCATGCTTATACCAAAAGAAAAATTTTTGTCTTTTGGTATGGGCAAGGAAGGATTGAAGGATGTTTCTGTTGAGGACGTAGATATTCCTTCTCCAAACAATCCGGCAAAAAATATTGATGCCGTGTTACTGCAGAAACGCATATGAATATCCTCTCACTGTTTACCGGAGCGGGTGGACTTGACCTCGGTTTCAAGAGGGCGGGCTTTAAAGTTGTATGGGCAAATGAGTATGACAGAACCATTTGGAAAACGTTTCGGAGGAATTTTCCCGATACTCCATTGGATACAAGGAGCATACAGGACATCCCGTCAAATGAAATCCCCAGCGATGTCGTGGGCGTTATTGGAGGACCGCCATGTCAGAGCTGGAGTGAGGCGGGTGCATTGCGGGGTATAGAGGATGAGCGCGGGAAATTGTTTTATGAGTATGTTCGAGTAATTAAGGATAAGCGACCCCTGTTCTTTCTTGCGGAGAATGTCTCCGGCATTTTAAGTAAACGGCATGAAAATGCATTTAAAAATATATTGAAACGTTTTGAAGGTTTGGGATATATCGTATCTTATTCTTTATTGAATGCACATGATTACGGTGTGCCGCAGGACAGGAGGCGGGTGATTATTGTCGGATATCGGGAAGACATGAAAAGATCTTTTGTTCTTTCGAAACCATGTATACGGAAAACATATCTTGTGGATGCTATTGCTGATCTTAAGGACGCCATGCCTGTTCGTGGTGGAGGTGAGGGCAGTGACCCTGCTGTGCCGAACCATGAGTATATGACCGGCGGGTTTTCAAGTATGTACATGTCGCGCAATCGCGTGCGTTCGTGGAATGAGCCGTCTTTTACCATACAGGCGGGCGGTCGTCATGCACCGATTCATCCGCAGGCACCGAAGATGGTTCGTATCAACAGTGACTCTTTCATGTTCGTTCGCGGAAAGGGTGACTTATATCGGCGGTTGTCGGTACGGGAGTGTGCACGTGTGCAGACATTCCCCGACGACTTTGTGTTTGAATATAATTCTGTTGCCAATGGATACAAGATGGTGGGCAATGCGGTTCCGGTTAAATTGGCAGAGATTCTGGGAAAGATGGTATGTGCTGACGTTCTTCCCACCATTACCAAGGGTACTCGTTACTTGCGGAGGGGTAAAATTGGTGAAACGTATCTGATGGGTGTAGCACAATAATACCGAAGAAGTTATTCAAGGGACCGTGCCGATCCTTCCGTCGTTTCTTTGCTCCATTTTCATACAAATTGGTCCAACTTGTATAGGTAAGCTTTGTCCGTTAAAAGGAGGATAAAGAAGCTTTTTCTGTAAGTTTTGAAAGCATGAGCATAGGTAGGAACATTTTTTACAGATTTTACAGATCCTGAATCGGGCGAACAACGGAAACTTGTCGTTTCCTGCAGGCAAGGTGCAGACGGGAATCGGGAAAAGAATCTTTGGTGGTTTCATAGGTGCATAGCTACACAGAAGACCGAAGGGCAGTTCCCACAAGGAATTTGTTGACACTGTATGGTTTACATTTTATTATAAAACAAGCGTTACAAATGAGACGTGATCGGCACGGCTTATTGGCAAGCATATGTGTCTAAACTTCCGCAGGACCAGGTCCAAAGGAGGTACAGTCACTGATCTTTTCTACCACACCTTATCGTGAAAGAGGAATGATATGGATATTATCGTAGGCATTGTTGAGAGACTTCCTCCTGACAAGCT
>JAPPJI010000024.1 GCA_028820405.1 Candidatus Kaiserbacteria bacterium | reverse complement strand
CATACAAAAGCACAAAGCACTTGTGCTATCTGCATTGTACAAAAGAAAAAGTTTGTTACGTCAAGGTGCAAGAGAAAAGGCATCAACCCAGATCGGGAGATGCCCTTCTCGAATGTGCTTTTGTATTGGCTATAACCACTGCAAGTATACACGATTGCCGTGGCGGAAAATTACCCAGCATCCTCGGTGTCAGTGATGATTTTGTATGACTCGCTATCCCCTTCCCCACCGGTGGATGTGTCTCTATTTTTTTTATTCTCACTGGCGAGCAACCTATTCTGTTCTAGAAGTCCCTGCATGGTTTCTTTGTAGAGGGCTATCTCCTCACGCTGTTTCTCTCTTTCAGCGGTTCTCTCCTCCGCATGAGAGGCATGTGCATCACGGAGATCAGATCGCAAAGAATTGATAACCTCCCTTTGATCTCTGATCGTCTCCTTCAAAAAAGCCCTGTCCTCGGTGTCAGTGAAGGTGTCTGTGGAGGGTGTCGGTGAAGGTTCAGTGTCGTGGCTCTGTAACTGGTCATCGTCATTGCTTTCGATGTCAGTGCCATCCATGTCATCGGCGATGGCACCGCTTCGCTCCTTCCATTTTGCATACCAAAGGTCTTTGCGAAGTTCCTCTACGTCGGCAGGATCAAAGAAGTGTTTTGTTACGTGTTCGTTGATTTTTATGACCCGAGGTTTTAGTTGTGCAGTGGTAACGTAGCGAGATACCGTTCGTGGCGATCGGTTCAGGAGTTTGCACACGTCATGGGTCTGCAAAATATACGTGTCATCGCCACTGTCATCCGCACCGTCATCCGCACGTCTTTGTAATGACGATGACAGATTTCGATTTTTGGCATTGCCCGATGGCACCACTGTTTCATCGCTCGCTGTCATCGTGTCATCCTCGATTGTCATGTAAACAGTATGGCGGGTCGGGGAAGTCGTCGGTGATCGTACGTGCACAAAAGCAGAAAACCCCCCACGTTTACGCTTCGTGAGGGCATTCCTGCCACCATGACTGATCTGGCATATTGAGATGCAACAGTTCAGTGGTTATTGATATTGTATACAGAAAAAGGAAAACACACCCCTTTGTATTGCCCACAGAAGGATGTGTTTCCCGCCTCGACCTCTTGCGGAAGTTGTGTAGGCAAGAGGGGAGACGATTTTATTGTAATGGGATGTGGACGCTTTACTTGTTATGCTGTGTATATATGCCAGCACGTTACAACACGCCAAAGCAGAGGAAAATCCTCTCCCTGAAAAAGAAACTGATAAAAGTGTTCGAGTTTGAGCAGAACAGAAACCTGAAAACCATTCTTGCTGATGAAGGTTTATCGTACGATGTATACAGAAAATGGCTTTCAACCGATCCAACGTGGAAGGCGAGGGTGCTCGAAACAGATTATTACCGATATCACAAGTGTCAGTATCAAAAGTTCCCGTTCATGTACTAGTGAAAGGGTGCTCGCACCATTTTCTCACAAATAAAAATGGTTAATACGATAGTAGCCACTGTTTACAAGATTTGTTATGCGATATTTGTCAGTTTTTTGTGTACCGATAGGGAAAGTGTAGGGACGGTATACTGTATACAATCGAGAAAAGAAAAAATGTAGAAAACCATTTCAACCAACCAACCCCTTTTTTACTCACAACCATCTGCCTTTCGGTTGTCTTCTCTCTATTACTCACACACCTGATAACAGGATTTTCTCTTTCTGCGAAAACAATTCCCGATGTTGATTTCATTGCCCATTCCCTCGTTGATTGCAACGTTGATGAGGACAACGATGTCGAGGGTTTTTCGATTATCGGTTTACTACACGGCGAGTTTGTCGCACTCATACCGACCGATCTTTACCAGAAGGGAAGTGATTGCATCGTTCACACAAACTATCTGCAACAGTTGGGTGTTCCGCTGTACTTCCGTGTTACGGGTGCGATGCAGACGATGAAAAATACAACCCTTGTCTCTCTCACTGGTGTCGGCATTCCGCAGGCAAACCTCACCGCACCGACGGGGATGGATATGTTCGTCAATTCAAAACCGCTATCTGTTGAAAAAGATGAGGAGGAGGACAGTGATGTTGAGATTGTCGTTATCGGTGATGGCTTCGGCGGAGAGGCGAGGCGAGTGTTCGATGGCTTGCGTTCTATAATTCTGCAGAGAGGTTTTTATACACTTCCAAGCACCAGTCAGGATTTCTGGAAACGAGACACGATTGCAAAAGACGGCTGTTCTAATTCTCCTCGACGAGAGGAAGACAGCCGTTTCGTTGATATGATGAAGCAATCACTTTTTCGTTTGAATACAGGCATGTTTGCTGTTGCAATGGTACAGACCGAGGACAGATGCTTTCTCCATGTTGGTCAGTTCGACGGAGAAGTAGCGGCTTCGACAACACTTGCACAGTTCGGCAACGGTTTCATCGAGACCGACAGTTCCGCTGTTGTGTGGTTCGAGGGAAAAAATAGCGTGGGCGAGACAATAGTGTACTGCCATGATACCGACGGTTTTTTCACTGATAACCTCGTCATTGCCCCGACACAGACCATCGGCGGTGTGGAGAGTGCGACCTGTGAGGGTTTGGGTAGTTAGGAAACTGCATCAAGAAAGATTTTGTTTCAGGGTGATGGGATGGAGTTGATCTCGTTCCAAAACTTTTGCATTGCCACGACGATACCAAACAGGAGG
>JAPPJI010000019.1 GCA_028820405.1 Candidatus Kaiserbacteria bacterium | reverse complement strand
GTGCGCCGATTAACGTACTAATTGTCATGTCTACAGAGTAGACACGGGGAGCGGGTAACCCCGTAGGTCAACCACCTTACCTAGACCCGAAAGGGCGAGGGAAAAATAGCATGGTGGTAAAGGCGGATGGTGGAATAGCCACAATGAACATCAGGCCGCCAAGACCTGTACCCTATGATTAAAGCTAGACTGCTTGAATCCTAGTCACCAGTCGATGTAAATCGGCCGTCCTTGGGAAATGTGGCTGATAACCCAAGTCCCAATGAAGGAGAGATTATCTCATTCTCTCCCAAACAAGGTTCAGAGATTAGCGCATTATCTGAACAGCCCGTCAAAGGGAGACAGCTTGCAAAGAGCAAGATTAAGGTGACAAACGGGAAATCTAAGGGGTACTAGATACAGACATTAGTAACGGAAATCGGGATGGACTAAGGGGCGAGAGCCCTATGTCTACGGAGTCTCCATAGTAGTCTGGGAGTGGGAAAGCCACTTACACGGCGAAGGGAGACAGGATTTCTCAGACGCAAAGACAGGGAGGATTGCGAAATGCAAACAGCCGAAACTGTACTAAGTGTCATCCAGAAGAGAGGGGCAGAAGGAAAAACCCTGGAAAGACTGTTCCGCCAACTCTTCAATGAAAAGATGTACATGAAAGCGTACTCGGAGATATACGCCAATAAGGGAGCCTTAACACCCGGAATGGGTGAAGATACGCTGGATGGAATGTCAAGAGAAAAAATAGACAGGATTATCCAGAAAATCAAAAAGGAAACCTACAGATGGCAACCAGTACGAAGAACGTACATCCCAAAAGAAAACGGTGGAGAAAGACCACTGGGAATACCGTCAGGAAATGACAAGTTACTCCAGGCCACCATGAAGATTCTGCTGGAAGCCTACTACGAACCCACTTTCAGTAAAAGAAGCCACGGCTTCAGGTCGGGCAAGGGATGCCATACGGCACTCATGCAAATAACGCAGTCACACAGAAATGTGAGTTGGTTCATCGAAGGCGACATAAAGGGATTCTTCGACAACGTTGACCATGAAATACTTCTGGAAATAATGGCAACAAAAATCGAAGACCAGAGGTTTTTGAGACTGGTAAAGTATCTCTTAAAAGCAGGATACTTTGAAGATTGGAAGTGGAACGCCACATACAGTGGCACACCACAAGGAGGCGTCATAAGCCCACTACTGGCGAACATATATCTGGACGTGTTCGACAAATGGGTAGAAGAAGAACTGATGCCACTCTACAACAGGGGCAGAGAAGAACAGGGAGGCAGAAAACGTAACCCTGAATACCGCAAGTACGAACACGCAAGAAGTAAAGCAAAACAAAAGGGAGACGTAGAAGCCTACAAGAAATACGGCAAACTGATGAAAAGCGTCCCTACAGTAATAGAGGATGACAGCTACAGAAAGCTGGAATACGTCAGATACGCCGATGACTTCCTCCTCAGCTTCGCAGGACCAAAGAAAGAAGCGGAGGAAATAAGAGAGAGCGTCAGAAACTTCCTGGAGAAAGAGCTACTACTAGAACTGTCTCTGGAGAAGACACTGATAACTCACGCCAGAAGCGAGAAGGCAAAATTCCTCGGATACGAACTCTGCGTAATGCAAAGTAACGAGAGAAGAAGAGCCAACGGACAAATCTGGTACGGCATACCAAAGGAAGTCATAAAGGATGCAGTGAGGAAATATAGTAGAAATGGAAAACCAATCCACAGACCGGAATGGCTGGCAAACAACGAGTACGACATTGTAGCCAGCTACCAAGCAGAATACAGAGGGTTAGTCCAATACTACATAATGGCCCACAACGTCCACCTTCTGACCAAAGTGAAATGGTTTGCGGAATCATCACTCCTGAAAACACTGGCAGGAAAGCACAAAACGTCTGTAAGAAAAATGGCTAAGAAACATAGAGCCACAAGAAAAATCGAAGGAAAGACGTACAAAGTGCTAGAAGCAACAGTGTCAAGAAGGAACAAGAAACCGCTAACAGCACACTTCGGTGCGATACCCCTGAAACGAAGAATAATGCCAAGCACAATTCACGACAACATCCAAAAAAGAAACACAAACAGAAGTGAAATCATCGACAGGATGTTAAGAGAAGAATGTGAAATGTGCGGGGAGAAAGGATTCGTTGAAGTCCACCACGTCCGCAAACTGAAAGACATAAACAAGCCAGGAAGAAAGGAAAAACCAGCTTGGATGCGTCGGATGATTGCGATAAGACGAAAAACACTCATGGCCTGTAAAGACTGTCACAGAGCAATCACAGATGGAAAACACAGGAAAGAGTGGGACATCTGGAAAGAGAGTCTGGAGAGCCGTGTGCAGTGAAAGCTGCAAGCACGGTTCGGAGGGGGGTAGCAGGAAAAGTAGCCTCTACGAGGAAAAACTCGCTTGCTTCCTACCCTACTACACGCCCAGTGGGGTGGCGGTAACCAACTTCAGTGTCGCCACCAGTCGATCCTGGACTGGTCAGGATGGGCAGCGGCAGGAGAAGACGGTCTGGTTCCGCGTGGCGGCGTGGCGACGGCTTGCGGAGACGTGTAACCAGTACCTTACGAAGGGGCAGAGGGTGCTGGTTGTCGGCGAAATGGAGGAGCCCACCCCGTGGACAGATCGAGAGGGCAACACGCGGGCTTCACTTGAAGTGACGGCGCAGACTGTGCGGTTTCTGAACACGCGGG
>JAPPJI010000012.1 GCA_028820405.1 Candidatus Kaiserbacteria bacterium | reverse complement strand
AGGTCTCTGTATTTAATGTTGAAAATGCGGGAAAAAAATCGTAAGACCCTGTCGCCGACAAGAAGGAGGGCGTAGAGGACGAGCATCGCCAGTCCCACATAGATGTCGATCGCAAACAGTATCAGGACAAAGCAGGCAACCACAATCGTGCTTGTTACGCCTTCCTTGTTTTCCATGGACACCCACCATAGCGTAGACCGCTGATTTTGTATACAAAACTGGATCACTTGATCCACTTTCCGTTACCGATATAGTCATAGCCGTCTTGGCATTTACGAATGTTCACCTCGTTCTGCCAAAACAAGTGGCAGCATCCCAGACGACCTCTTATGAAGTTTGGCACCAAATCTTTTCCTGCGTTTCCTACGTTCCAGTGCCCGTAGGGAAGTGTTGTCTCGATGCCGTATGTATCAATGCAGGTTGTGATGCGGACACCCTCACTGTTTGTCCCCGTCAGGTAAAGCATGAGTGCGTGATCATCACCTCTTTGCCAGAGACCCCCGTTACCGATACTTGATACACAGCCGCTCTCTGTTGAAGCAAGATTTGGTATTCCTTGAAAATGAGGTGTGAGGTACGCCGATCCGATATAGTGCCCGCCGCAGTGTTTCCACTCTCGAAAGCACTGGTGTGGTGCGTATGTATAGGTGGTGCCGCTGGTCGAATGTTTTTCAACCAACCGCCGCAGTTGTCTCCCTTCATCTGTTTCACTGGTGCAGTGCTCCCAGTCCACTCCGCCAACAGCAGTGAGAGAGCCGATAATTCTTTCCGCAGTACGAATATCACTTTTCAATACCGCATGTTGTGCCTGAAAAGTATTACCGACCAATGGAACGACAACGATACCCGCCAACACTCCCAGAATTGCAACGACAACGAGGAGTTCTATGAGGGTAAATCCGTTTGGTTTATTCGAGGTCATCGAGTTCCTTCTTGCAGTTTCTTTAATTTCTGTCTTATGTGATCAAGTTCTTCTTTGATGAATGGCACCTTTCTGTAACTAGTATTGCCAGCATTGAGAAAGCGACCGACGGTCATGTTTCTTGATTTATCGAGACCGTCATCGCCTTTCAGCAGGTGTACTGTTACGTCTTTTCCTGTATACAAAGTTTTGCCGACATCAAAGGAGTTCGTGTTTCCAAAAGTGATATTACATTTGTCGTAATTCAATCTATGCCGATTTTTCACCTTTCTCCCCAGAAGGACAACGAATTGGTTTTCAATGACACCAAAGAGTGCGTTGACACTGTGGGTGCTACTCGCCCCCGTCCAGCAATTCAACCTTCCCATGTCGACAATATTGATATTCCGTATGTCATTCACCTTTATCTCCACCTCTGTTCCGATCGCCTCTTGCTGTTCATAAAGCAGACCCTCCTCCTCTTTCAACTGTCTTTGCAGTTCCTCATACCGTTCCACATACAGTTCCTCCTGCCTCGCCCTTTCTGCACGTGCATCATCGCTATGAAAGCGTCTCCGTTCTGATTTTTTATCAGGTTCTGTATCAAGTTCTGGATCAGGTTCAGGTGAATAAAATACCTCACCAGTTGGTTCTGGTGTAGACGGCAGTTGCGGAGCAAGGATCGGTTCTGCGTGAATAGTGATGATTGAAACAGCGAGCAGAAGTACGATGCTGGGAATGTAGTGTTTCTTTGCAAGAGGGAAGGGCATGGCGTAAAGTTCTCACTCTCATTGTATCGGGATCACGGCTCTCTGTACTGCAGGATGTTGATAGTGCGGATGTTTGTATACAAACCTGTTATGAGTAGGGCAGGGAAACTGGGTCAAGAAAGATTTTGTTTCAGGGTGATGGTAAAATCTTGCTGATGATTGACAAACTTGTGTCGAAAAAAGAGATTGTGTTTTTCTTGATGCTCTTTCCCGTTCTGGTACCTCTTTTCGTTTTCGTTTTGCCGATGGGAGGTCAAGATGTTGCTCGTAAAGCATCGTCGGGAACAGAGATGAAGGCGGATGTTGCAGAAAAAGAAACTGTTGTGAAGGAAAAGGAACAGGCGACACCTTTTACTGTTGCAGACGTAGAAAACAAACCGAGTGCGGAGCGGGTCGAGGAGAGGGAAGTGGTGGTCGATAGTGTTGAGGAGGAGGTTGTAATCACAGCACCCGTCGTCGAGGAAGTCGCTGATGATACTGTTACGGACAGTATTGTCGTTGACCTCGTTGTGGAGCCAGAGGCGAGTGCTCCGTACAACAGGAAAGAGTGGGGGTCGTGGCGGAAGTCCGTGGATGTTTACCTTCGCTGGAAACAGGATGAGACCTCGTGCATCTGGGCGTTCTATTCTCCCACCGCACCTCACTGTCTCTCTGGCGTTGACCGAGACCACCTCGTTGCCCTGAAAGAAGCACACGACAGTGGCGGGCATGCGTGGTCGTCGGGAGAGAAACGGGACTATTACAACGATACGAAAAACCTGTACGTCATGCCGTCAGGAGAAAACCGCAGCAAGAGTGATAGAGACCCTGCTGACTGGAAACCAGAGAATGATGATGCGTGGTGCAGGTACGCACAAGAATGGATTACGATAAAGCAGAAACACAAGTTATCTGCCGACCAACGTGAGGTGTCTGCGTTAGAGGAGATGCTGGGGACGTGTTAGGGAAGTGCTGTCGCCTACTTTTTCACCGCCCAGATAAGACAGAGTATCCAGCCGATGAATGTCCAGCCGAAAAAGAGGTTGGCTATCCCGATTGCCAGAACATTTTTGTGTTTCGTTTTCTCTGCAACGATTGTCGGTATGAAGTAGAGAATGAGAGGTAGCAAAACCACGAGCATCCAGCCGATGATCATGAATATGCCGACCACAATATCTGTCGCAAAGATGAGAGACAGCAGTAGGACGGTTCCTACTGAAACACCTATTGCGAATACTTTATTCTCCTTCACTCCGTCTATCAAACTTCCCGCACCTCTTTTTTTCTTTTTTCCTTCTCGCATGCAATTTTTTATCTCACTCCTCATTGTATCTGTGATGGTACAAGTTCTGTTGTGGTGTCTTGATAA
>JAPPJI010000008.1 GCA_028820405.1 Candidatus Kaiserbacteria bacterium | reverse complement strand
AGTACACCGTTGCCTTTGACGGTCGAGGTGTTCTCATTGAAGAAGGTGATTCTGTCGATATTAGTATCGAGGTGAACACTGACATGGGAACTGGCGAAGACATCAAATTCGCTATTGACGATGAATCTGATGTCTATGTTGTCGGGGCAAGCTACAAGTACGGACTACCAGTTGACTTTGGTCATGTTGACCCAACCGACGATACTTCAGCAGAGATAGAGACAGTCGTTGTTTCAACACCGTCTGTCATTCAGTCTGGAATGGTATCGGATGGTGGTCGACTCAAAAAGAGTGAGTTTGAGGACGAAGTTCGATACGGTCGAGATGTCGTTATCGGAGCTCGATCCTTTGAATTTGAAGGTGAAGATGTTGACATGGAAGGTCTGACATTCAGTGTTGCTCTTGGTTCGTACGGCGCCGTCAGTGCTACAGAGAGTAACTGGAAGACTGCTGACGAAGACTCCATAACACTTGATAACATTCGTCTTGTTGTTGACGGAGAGGTCGTTGCATACGGAGATTTACTTGACAGTGACGGCGATCAAGCAGAGTTTGATGAGCCTGCCGCTGGTGCTACTGACGACATTGAGCTGGAGATTGAATTTGACGACAGCTTTACCATTGATGTTCGGGATACCCGAGAGGTTATCTTTGAGGTTGTTGCAAACCTCAGTCGGGCATGGGCACACTTTGATGGTGCTGAGATCTCACTTACATTGACTGAAGTTGAAGTGGCAGAAGGAAGAAATTCTGAGGAAGACTTCACCGCAAGCGGTAAGCACTTCGCAGGTACCATTAACTTTGAAGGTGTCGAGATTGTCGGAAATGAGATATCATTCGAGATCACCAACTCTGGAATTGAGGATTCTGAATTCGTTGCTGGTACAGAAGATGTTGTGTTCGGTAGCTTTGAGGTTGATGCCTCTGAAACCGTTGATGACATTATCGCGAAGGAGTTGAAAGTAACGTTTGAAGGAACCGGTAAGGCTGGATCACCGAATGTAGACGCAGACCTTGGTCACCTGGATAACTGTGCTCTCTATGATGAGAGTGATGATCGAATTGCTGACGGACGATCGACGCTTAGTGCGGAAAGTGACGTGGCGAACGGTCAAAAAGCAAAAGAACAAATGCGATTCCGCTTTGATAGCAATACAGTTATCGAGAGTGGAGAAGAGGTGGAGTTTGCTATCCGCTGTAGCATTGATGAGGATGCAAAAGCAACGGTCGAGTACAAGGTATCTGTTGACACTGCTAACGACATCTTCGAGTACCTGATTGCGGATGATAAGTTTGATGGTGTTCTTGCCGGTGGTTCTGACACGATAACAGTGGCAAATAGTGGACGGTTGATTGTGACAACTGAGCATCCTGATGACGATGAGTCTCTCTATGCACAAGCTGTCGGCAAATCCGGTGTTGATGACGTTGAAGTTCTTGAGATTGAGCTTGAAGCTGAAGAGGAAGACATCCGAGTAACCGACATTTACTTGGAAGGCATCACAGTCTCTGGCGTGAGTACTGCTGCAACAGTTGAAGACTATCTTGAAGAGGTTGTTGAGTCGATGCGAATTGATCTTGGCAACACGGTTGCACGACCTCGCGACTATGTACTAACAAGAGATATTGACAGTGACAGCACGGCTGAGGTGAGATTTGTTGCGTTTGACAATGTGAATGAAATTATTGAAGTCGGGCGAAGCGGTTCACAGACCTTTGATCTCTCTATTGACTACAGTGGTATTACGAAGTCAAGGGGTCGATCGGGTGCGTGGATTGATGCTGGAAATCTTGTCATTGAATGGGAAGGAGTAACGTCTGACGAAGACGGGTTCACGAAAGTGTCTGTTGCAAGTGACTTCACCGAAGTCAACGTGTTCCCGACTGTGCCGACTATCTCTTCTAGTCAGAGGACTCAAACCATCAATAACACTCCGAACGAAAAACTCTATGAGTTTACCGTGCGGGCGAGTGACGAAGGCGATGTGTACTTGAAACAAGTTGCTCTTGAGATTACTCGTGGTGGTGCAACCCTGAAAGATGTGAGAGTAAGACGAGGAACCCAATCTTCTTCAACGATAATTGGACGTGCTAATTCTGACTCTTCTGTTGCTGTAACAGGCAATCCAAAGATTGCCTTCGATGATGTTGAAATCATTGACGCAGGAGAGGAAGTAACGTACTCAGTCTACGCACACGTTGACGGATTGGTTGATGACAAGACACTCAGTGTTCAACTTCTCAGAGACACCGCTATCCCTGCGGAAGCGGGTACCCCTGCGAAAGTGGGTAAGGTGTATGCCGCAGCTATCGGGAACTTTGTATGGTCACCTGATACACTTGATAAGCGTGGATCCACTACCGACTCAGCTAACACTGATTGGTACAGTGGCTACGCCATCTTTGACGACGGCGACGCTGAATGGTGGAACAGTAAGATATAGACGCGATAGTATTAACTGGATAGAAAACAAAAAGACACCTGAAAGGGTGTCTTTTTGTTCATTGTGCCGGTCGTTGAATTTGCGATTGTCGGGATAAAGTTCGTATTCTATACTGCACATGAAGTATGAGTAAGAGTAAAGAACCGCCACGTAGGATTAGGGTTGCAAATCAAAATTATTATGAAGCGATAAAGGATCTGAATTCATTCATTTTTCCCCTCACTGGCAGTGTCGTGTTTGGTCTTTTTGTTTTTCAGGGACAAGCAAATATTCACGATTTGCTTCTGATCGTACTATTCATACTTCTCTTTCTTGGCGTTCTATTCTTCGTCCTTTATAAATGGAGTCTGATGCGGCACTCTCGTTGCATTAGGGAAGAGTTTTATAACAGATCAGAAGAAAAGAAGAAGAAGGATCCTTGTGGGCACAAAGTCAAACCATATGAAGAAAGAGAGTGGCACATCTTTCACATCCCCAAATTTCTGTTTCTGTTCTACTTGACTTGTGTCTTGATATTTCTCGTCCCTCCTTTGTACTTGATTTTCTGTTAATGCATGTTAGTATCATTTGCACATATGAATCAAATAAAACCTACTATACCCGGTCCAGATCGAGACTTTGGAGAGGATCAGGGTGACCAAGAAATGGTGCCAGGTCATCATCTAGACACACCCTCATCAGAACCTGCTCAACAACCAGAGCCCACACATGAGGAAGGTGAGGAGGACGAATAACCAGGTTACAACAGAAAAAACGGCATGCAAACTTGCATGCCGTTTTCCCACCCCTATCCGCCGATGCGGGTAAAGAGAACGCTCTTGTTCTCGCTGAAGAAGATGGCGTAGAACGGGGGTTTGCTGGGATCCCCTTCGTGG
>JAPPJI010000018.1:24258-29163 GCA_028820405.1 Candidatus Kaiserbacteria bacterium | reverse complement strand
GGGTGCCTAGAGGGATTCGAACCCTCTCTGTGGGCTCCACAAGCCCAAGTGCTAACCATTACACCATAGGCACCATGACCATGATTGTATCACTTCTTGCAGGACCTGTATCCCCCTGCGTGGTATGATAGTCTCTGGAGAGGTGGCTGAGTGGTCGAAGGCGCTCGTTTGGAGTACGAGTGTGCGGGTTTTTCCGCACCGTGGGTTCGAATCCCACCCTCTCCGCATATTGTGTGCAAAAAAAGAACCTCTTGCGATGTATTCGCAAGAGGTTCTGTGGAACTGTCCGCTGTCTAGTCATAGCCGCGGACGATGTTCCCCGTCCGATCAAGGTCGTCCTCCACTTCCTGGGAGTTTCCCAGGAGGGCGGAAATGAAGCCGAAGATCGGCTGAAAAAACTGGATTATGAGCAGGGTCATGTCAAGTTCTCCTTGTATGAGGGAAAGGTCTTATGAAATATATTATATAATATATAGTACATATGTCAAGTATTGTAACTGCTGAGGTTCTTTTGTCGCTAAAAACCCCTTAAACAAAGGGTTTTTTCATACCGGTGACAGAGCATGTAGGGTGCGTTTTGACAAGGCAGTCATCGTAAAAAGTTTATGAACAAAGGGTGCTCGGTCTTTACAAACAGGTGATACAATTGGATTGTACTTAAGCCGTGTGGCGGGGGGGGGTGCTAACATTGGCCTGTTGATTTGTATGATCAATACTCTTTTTCGTCGGAGACACAGAAAATGGATGCGATGGCGACTTACCTCTCTCCTGCTTATCAGTGCTGTCGTCGGATTCTGTCTCGTTTTCTTTGTCTTTGCTGCCTCTGCTCAGACGGCACTGAGTGGCGTGAGACTGCTGTCAAACCGTGCAACAATTCCTGACGGGAGCAGTCAGGTGATAGGACCTTCCTCTAATCAGTATGACTACGAGCAACGATTTCGTACGTCTGCCGCAGGCAGTGCGGTGTTAGAAGATATTATTCTTTGGCAGAGTGCAGGGACGGGCAATACCATATTGATTGATCTCTACCTGGCAAACAGCGACGGAGTATATGACACCAATGATGCACTGTTTCGTACGTCGCATACGATTGACAGGACAGGTACTTCGACATCAATCACCGGATCTTTTAATCCGGTACCGCTTGCTGCTGACACCGAATATGCGATTATCTTTAGCGCACAGAGTACCAATACAGGAGACGCGACCTTGTACTTGTCTGATGCACGGGCTGCTCTTAGAAGCCAACCCGGCTGGCATTCCACAGGTGTTCGCCGGAGATCGGGATCTGCGGCATTTCAACCATTTGATGACTCTCGCTGGTTCGCAATGACTCTCGTCGGGAAAGCTGCATACGGTATTGTGCTCGTTGAACCGGATGATACCCCTCAAAGAAGAAAGCGGGTGTATGCATTTATCAATATAGAAAACCCGACATTTTCTAAATATGTTGTGCTTCCCCCCGGTGCCGGTGATTCTGACTGTAACGTTGACGATTATAATAATTCTGCGTTTTCTAATACGAACTTCCCGTACTATTCATCAGATGCTTACTTTGCTTGGGAAAGGCACAACGGGAAAAGGGTTTGTTATATCGCCTCTGACGGCATGAATCCGGTGCGGGCACTGTCTAAGCCGATTGTCGGTCTTGATACCACGCCACCGGTCATTGCCACGCCGACGATACCCACCAGACCGCATGGTCCGTCAGGTATTTCTTTGGGATTCATGACCGTGTCGGCAACCGATTCAAACACGCGAGAAGACAATGAAGTGACGATTCAGTATGCATGGGTTACTCGTCAGAGCGATAATTCACTTCCGTGTGATGCGAGTACGGTGCAGTCACTCACACATTCTGTATATACGGAATCAGGTGTTGTGCTGCGTTCCGGTGACGTCGGCGGTCACTACTGTTTTTGGGCACAGGACACGGCAGGGAACGTGTCGTACAAAGGGTCTTCCCGCATACAGGAATCAGACATCGCCGACATCGTTGTTACCGGTGATCCGCAAGGGACCGGTCCGGAACAGTCAAAAACGGTTACCATTACCATTTCGAGACCCAATGATCTCGCATCCTTCGGCTCCTTTGGATCACGGTGGACGCTTACTTCTTCTCAAAGTACCTGCCCCCTCGTTGTCAACAATGAACAGATTACATCGTTTATCCCTTCGGAGACAGGAGCACAGGTAACACTGACAGACGAAAGTAATAATGGCATGTTCTTGTGTGCTAAGGCGGTGAAAAGATCCGGCAATCTTTTTGTTGAAATATATGGTTCTTCCTTGAATGCTATCGGCGGTATTGATACGACAGCACCGGTAATCACGGTTAGCGGACCGTTAAACACGGCACCCGGAAGAAGAAAAGTGCTCTCTGCCGTTGACGATGATACTGACACCACGTGGTCATATGTCTCAATATCAAGGAACCAAACCTGCAACGACGCTGATTTCACTTCACCGAATCCGTATACGGAAGGTAATTCTATCGTAATATCTGATCCGGCAGAGAACAATACCAGGATCTGTTTTCGATCGGTAGATGCCGTAGGGAACGTCGGTTACGGTCTCTCCGAACTTATTGCCGGCATTGATGACACACTGGGTTCAAGCGGAACCCTGGTTCCGACGATAACAATCACGGGACCTGCGGACACCAATCCTGCAATGCAAAAGACCTTTACCGCCACCGACAACTATGCCACCGCTACCACCCTTGTCTACTTACCAATTGCTCATGACAGAACTTGTAACAATGCCACTGACTATCTCCGAGGGTTGCTTGCACTGCCCTTGGGCGAAGAACCGGTGACGTATACCGAAGGGAGTGAGATCGTCCTGAATGAGGAGAGGTACAATAACAAAAAGCTTTGTTTCCGATCAACAGATGAAATTACCTATGGCTTCGGAACCTCTGCACTCATTAACGGCATTGATACGACACCGCCGGTGATAACCACCGGCGGGTTGGAAGATACAGAGCGGGCAAGACAAAAAATAGTTTCTGCCACTGACGGAGAAACGACCAGTACGTTTGAATTAGTTTTTGTAGACGGTGCAAAAACAAAATGTTTTGCGGCTGACTTTATTAACGACGGTGTGGTGCATGATTACACCGAGGGTGCAGATTTTACGTTAAGAAATGAACGATTCAACGACAAGAAGACATGTTTCCGTTCAAGAGATGCGGCAGGTAACTACGGCTACGCCCTTTCTAACCTCATCGGTGGTATTGACGACACTTCGCCGGTGGTCACGGTCTCCGGTCCTGTGACCACCGATGCGGCGAGCGCAAAAACCACCTTCGCCACAGATGATGACGCAGGTGTCACCACCTGGCGGTATCAACAGGTGTCAAATGCCCAATCGAAAACAGAGTGTAGTATCTCTGACTTCACTGACGCTTCGCCGGTATACAAGGAAGGCGAAATCATCTTTCTCAGTCTTGAGACGGACAACAACAGCAAGGTCTGCTTTGAGTCAACGGACAGTGTCGGACTCGAGGGTTATGGCATTTCCGCACTCATCAACGGGATTGACGAGGACAGTGCCATTGATGATCCGGATAACGATCCTCTCATTATTACCATCAACAATCCCGAAGACACTGACCCTGCAATGCAAAAGACCCTTACCGCCACCGATAACTATGCCACCGCTACCGCCTTTGTTTACCTCCCAATTGCTCACAACAGAACCTGTGACAATGCCACTGACTTTATCCAAGGGGTTGTCGCACTCCGGGGAGAAAGTCCGGTATCGTATACCGAAGGGAATGAGATTATCCTGAATGAGGAGAGGTACAATAACAGAAAGCTTTGTTTCCGATCAACAAGCGGTAATGTTCATGAATACGGAACCTCTGCACTTATTAACGGCATTGATGCGACGGCACCGATAATTACCGTTACTAGTCCGGACACAGACCCGGAAAATATGAAAACCGTTCTCGCGACCGATGATGATCCGGGAACGACAACCTGGTATTACGACATAGTTGCACATGACGGGGACTGCAGTAGTGCCGATTTCACTTCGGAAAGGCAATATACCGAAGGACAAAATATCAGACTGACATCTGAGTCAAATAATAATCAAAAGGTCTGTTTTAAGTCGGTAGACGCTGTCGGGAACGAAGGGTATGGGGCTTCCTCTGTTATTAACGGTATTGACACAACACCGCCGATCATTAGGACTCTCAGTCCGCAAAACACCGATCCTGCAAGATCAAAGATATTTTTTGCATATGATAGTGATGCGGCAGGTACGACAACATGGAAGTATGTGATAGTGCCGGGTACGAGAAGAAACTGCCGTGCAGGAATCTTTAATAATAAAAATCTAGACACACGGCCATACGCTGAAGGCTATGGCATATCATTGGTTGATGAGGAATACAACGGCAGTAAGATTTGTTTTCAGTCAATGGATTCTGCCGGAAACAAAGGACACGCATTTTCTGCTGTCATTGGTGGTATTGATGAGGACGCAAGTTCTGGTGGATCCAGATCTCCGAGTGTCTTCGTCACCGGTCCTGTGTACGGTCCTGCAAGAGTAAAGACGGTCTTTGCGACTGACAGCTACGTCACTCCCACCACCATGCACTACGACATAATCCCAAGCGCTCAATCCTGTCTTCAGGCGGTTTTCGATGATTCAAATATATACACCGAAGGGGAGGTGTTGACGTTTGATAAGGAATCAGACAACGGAACAATAATTTGTTTCCGGTCGACGGATGAGGTTGGCAATTTTGGTCTTGCCATCACTAACCCTATCAACGAAATTGACCGCACCGCACCGACTGTCACTGTCACAAACCCCAACACAAACCCCGAACGGTTCAAAACGATTTCCGCGGCGGACGACGACAGTGCCGCCACGACGTGGGTCTACAAA
>JAPPJI010000018.1:0-24158 GCA_028820405.1 Candidatus Kaiserbacteria bacterium | reverse complement strand
CAAAACGATTTCCGCGGCGGACGACGACAGTGCCGCCACGACGTGGGTCTACAAACAGATAGCGGATGCCGCGGAAAAGACGGAATGTACCGCCGCGGACTTCTCCTCCTCCCCCGTTGCGTACACCGAACGGCAGTCACTCACGCTCAACGCGGAATCGGACAACAACAGCAGGTTCTGCTTCCGGTCGACCGATGCGGTCGGCAACATCGGCTACGGTATCTCCGATCTCATTGCCGGTATTGACCGCACCGATCCGACCGTGACCGTCACCCTGACGACGACCACCATTGCGGCGGCCGACGATGAAACCGTCGGCAGCACCTGGCACTACGTCAGGACGGCGCACGACGAGGCGGCCTGCGACGGCGCGGACTTCTCCGGATCACCGGAGCCGTACACCGAGGGGACGGCACTGAACCTGACGGAAGCGGACAACAACCGCACCTTCTGTTTCCGATCCGTTGACGCGGCCGGCAACACCGGTTTCAAACTCTCCCCCGTTATCAGCGGCGTTGACCGCACCGATCCGCAGGTGACCGTGGTCGGCCCCGCAAACACCGATCCCGAGAAGAGCAAGACGGTCTCCGCGACCGACGACGAAACCGGCACGTCCATGCACTACGTCGCCGTCGCGCATGACGAGACCTGCAACGATGCCGACTTTACCGCCCCGCATGCGTACACCGAAGGGACCGTCCTGACCCTGACGGAGGAGGCGAACAACACCAAACTCTGTTTCCGCTCGACGGACACCGGCGGCAACACCGGCTTCGGGCTCTCGGCGCTCATTGCCGGAATTAGTACTGACAGTGGTGCACCGATAATTACTACCACTACGCAAACGATCCCTGTCATTGAAGGATTACTGTATCAATACGATGTAGATTCAAGTGCAGACGGTATTACCATCACTGATGCTGAGACCGGTATTGCTGCTCATAGCATTGATCACCCGGTTACCATCGGTCTTCATACAGGTGTTATTAGCGCGACAGACTTAGTAGGCAACCGTGCGACAAAAAATGTACAAATCGCGGTGCTGCCAACGGGCTTGCCTCAAACAGCAACCGATGTTTATACGAGAGACGGTCAGGTAACACTCTTTGGAAGCGGCAGTGCAACCCATACCTTCTTTATTGATACCGAGACCGATACTTATTTCCACCTGCCTCAGTCGGTAAGTAGTCCGACGTACACATATACTACGGACGCGACGTATCAGGGAGCGAAAAATATCCGGGAGGTGACGATAACGGTTCCTGTTTTAAGTTCTGCGAAAACGATGATCGTTTGTTTTGATGCCGGTGGTTTGCCGAGCAGTGCAAGAAAAATCAAAGTTTTTGTTGATGATGCGGAAAGAGAAAGTTCTGAGATCAGAAGGAGAGGGTCTTGGTACTGCGTTAACCACGAATACCGTGGCGGGGAAGTGACGGTTGCGATAGGAGAGAGAAAGAGTGGCAGTAGTGGAAGTGTATCGGGTGACGGGATTGGTTCCGGTGATTTCTTTATTTCCGATGGTGAGACGGAGTCAAGAGTTCTGTCAAGAAGGATTTCGGTTAGCGGTTACGGTCTATCTACACTGACGAGAACGATCGGTTTCGGTGAAAGAAGCATTTATGTCTTAGAAGCACAACGAATCCTCAACGCCCATACCAACTGTCCTGTTGCCCAATCCGGACCGGGATCACCGGGGCAGGAAACCGACTACCTCGGCACCAGAACGTCGCAGGCTCTCAGATGTTTCCAGCGTTCACGAGGATTTGTCGTGACCGGCACCCTGACACCGCAAACGTATCGGGCACTTGTTGCACGGGTAAGAGGTACGTATGACCAACTCGCGATGACAGAAACGATCGGTTTCGGCGAAAGAAGTGCATACGTTCTGGAAATACAGAGAATCCTCAATACTTACACCGATTGCATCGTTGCACTCTCCGGTGCAGGATCACCGGGACAGGAAACCGACTACCTCGGCACCAGAACATCACGGGCCCTCACCTGTTTCCAGCAGCTGCAGGATTTTGCTGTGACCAGTACACTGACCCCGCAGACGTACTACTCACTTATTACCCTTGCCGCACAAATAGAAGAGGACGTCTACAACCAGATCATGCTGGCGAGAATCGTCGGCATCGGCGAGAGAAACACCTACATCTTGGAAGCACAACGAATCCTCAATGCCTACACTGACTGCCTCGTTGCACACTTCGGTGCGGGGGCACCCGGGCGGGAGACCAACTACCTCGGCAGCAGGACTTCACAGGCCCTCCGCTGCTTCCAGCAGTCGCACGACCTCGCTGTGACGAATATACTGACCCCGCGGACGTATGAGGATTTGATGCATTTGCTGCAGAAAAAGAGGGAGGGAGACGAAGAAGGAGGCTCTCTCGGGTTCAGGGAATAGTACTATATATAGGTATGGCAGGTTGCAAACAGGATTGGTGCGGTATAGTATAGGCATATGGCAGTTTTTGCGGTTATAGAAACGGGGGGGAAGCAGTACGGCGTGAGCGGTGATGACCGTATTGAGGTAGAACTCCTTGCCGGGTATAAAGAAGGGGATTCCGTTACCTTTGATAAGGTATTGCTCTTTGATGACGGGACCACCACAGAAATAGGAGCCCCATATTTGACAAAGAAAAAGATATCTGGTGTTATCGAAACAGTCGGAAAAAAGAGAAAAATACCGGTTATTCGGTTTCGATCGAAGTCTCGACATCGTCGTCACTACGGACACCGTCAACCGTTTTGTCGCGTTCGGATAACAGAAATTGTGTAAAAAATTATTCAGGTTATGACATATATTGTTATTATGTCAACACCTCTGTCAAGATTTTATATAATAAATAAAATCTTTTGTCATCTTTGACGATGTATGCTCGGTTATGGTATGGGTAAAGTAATGACTATATATGCATCAAGCCCACGGACCCTCGGACGACCTGCCGCTATCGGACTGGTTGTCTTTTTTATTGCACTTTCCACCACTGCTTTGAGTGTCGTTGCCCAAACGGTAGCTGCACCAACTGCACCAACACTTACGCAGGGGGCGGTAACGTCGCGAGCGGTAACTGTTGAGTGGACAGCACCGCCTGAGACCGTAACGTCGTATGAAATTACCTGGCGTGCAGCGAGTGACTGTACGACGGGGACACCGACAACAACAACCGTTGCCGGTGACGCGACGAGTCACACCTTTGCAGTGCTTGATCATACTACTGACTACTCATTTCAAATCCGTGGATTGAATTCGGCCGGTAAGGGGGCATTGTCGAACTGTCTCACCGCAACAACCGCCGCACTGGATACCAATGCCGGTAAGCCGGGTGCTCCGACAGCCGTTACCATCGGTACAAAAACACAGTCTTCATTTGACCTCTCATGGACTGCACCGACAGATGTCGGTAGTGGTGCCGTGGCAACTGACGTTGTCTACGATGTTTACTGGGACACTGACAGCAGTTGTACTGACAACAAGGTATATGGTCGTGCGAGGACGATAGAAACAAGTTACAGTGTTGACTCGTTCCGGGGCGGAGAAGGGCTTGAGCCGAACACGCAGTACTGGTACGCAGTTCGGGCTGATAACGGCGGACCGACGCCGAGTGATTGGACTGCATGTACGCAGGTGACAACGGAGCGTGTCCTTGATACGCCGGTTAACCTGGAAGACACTTCACGAACGAGCGAAACGATTACGCTCGGATGGGGATTGCCGAACATTTTTTCACAAACGAAAACTGAAAGAAACAATCAGATTCCTGATAACGGTCAAAGCAGCCGCCGGTTGGTGAGCACCATCAATGTCCCGACCCGATCAACCATCAATGCCATCTCTGTAGCTGTTGATATTACCCACACGTACATCGGTGATCTGGTGGTTGAACTTGTTTCCCCGGACGGAACGGTAACAGCACTGCATGACCGGTCAGGGGACGGAACTGACGATATTGACCAGACATACTCAAGTGAACTCTCCGGTCTCATCGGAACAGAGTCACGAGGAAACTGGCAGCTTCGGGTTTCTGACTACAGTGCAAGTGACTCCGGTCATCTCAACTCATGGACACTGACTGTCGGTGATACGTCACGAATCACCGCCTACGAAATTGATCGGTTCAGTACACAAAAATCCTGTCTTGATGCCGGAAGCACCAAAGGTACCGGCACCCCAGTTACCGGTATTGACCCGGTAGGGCGGACGGTAACGGTAACCGGTCTTTCCGCTGCGACAACGTACTGGTTCCGGGCTCGTTCAAGTGACGGGACAAACTTTGGTGCGTACACCGCATGTGTTGCGGCAAAAACAAGCCAGGGACTGCTCCCACCGACGAACCTGAAGAGTACTGCAGTGACCAGGGACAGTGTATTCCTCGCGTGGGACCTTCCGGGTATTTTCTCAGAGAAAAAGACAGAGGAGAAGGATATTTCTGATAACGGTCGGTCGCAGTCTACCTCAAGCACCATCAACGTGCCGGATTCTATCACCATTGATTCTATTTCGGTGACCGTTGATATTGATCACACCTATGTCGGTGATCTGAAGATTGACTTGGTGACACCTCGCGGAACGACCATCGTACTTAATGACAGGACATCCGGTGCCCAGAAAAACCTCAAGACGACGTACACAACGGCAAACCTGCCGGCACTCGTAGGTCTCTTTGACACAAACGCACGGGGGAACTGGCGTCTCAGGGTCGGTGACTACCGATCTGAAGATACCGGTCGGCTGAATTCGTGGACACTGACTATCGGTGACGTTGCAAGCATCACTGACTACGATGTTGAGAAGTTCTCGTCAGCGGCAAGCTGTCAGGATACATCGACAGCCGGTACTCAGATAACCGATGTTACCGTCAATGCCCGAACAGCAGTTGCACGAAACCTTGATCCGGGAACAACCTACTGGTTCCGTGTCCGATCAACGGACGGTCAGGGCAGCAGTGCATACTCAGCGTGTTTCTCTGCCACAACCGATACCGGTGTTCCGACGCCGACGAATGTGCGAAGCACGTCAAAAACTGACGAGAGTATTGATCTCACCTGGGACCTTCCCGGTATTTTTTCAGAAACGAAGACGGTCAACGTATCAATTCCTGATAACGGTCAGGCACAGTCTCTTATCAGCACCATCAACGTTCCGAATGCATTGACCATTGATGACATCTCTGTTTCGGTTGACATCAGTCACCCGTATATCAGTGACCTGAAGGTTGATCTTGTAACGCCGGGGGGGACGGTTATCATGCTTCACGATGAAGGAGGCAGCGGTCAGAAGAATCTTAAAATCACCTTTGACACACCGCTGAACGGTCTCGTCGGCACAAACGCACAAGGAAACTGGCAGCTTCGTGTCGGTGACTACCAGGCAGATGACGCCGGTCATCTCAACTCATGGACACTGACCATCGGTGACATCAGTACCATTACCAACTACACCGTTGAGATGTTCACTTCTGAGAAGTCGTGTACTGACGATACGGCAACGGGCACGCTCATTACCTCTGTTGACGTTGATTCCCGAACAGCGACGGTAACCGGTCTCACTGCACAGACAACCTACTGGTTCCGTGTTCGATCAACGGACAACATTAACATAAGTGATAACTCAAGGTGTGTTTCAATCATAACGGGTCGGGGAATCCTCACACCGAAGAACTTCCGAAGTGCCGGATCAACGATTGACAGCGTATTTCTCGCATGGGACCTTCCCGGTATTTTCTCAGAGACAAAGATAGAGAATGCACCGATTGCTGATGACGCTGACAGGCAGTCAACGGTCAGTACCATAAACGTGCCAGACAGTATTGTTATTGATGCTGTTTCCGTCTCTATCGATATTACCCACACCTTTATCGGTGATCTGAAGGTTGATCTTGTCGCACCAAACGGGACAGAATATATGCTCCACAACCAAACAGGCAGCAGCCGCGGCAACTTCACGCAGACCTATACAACACAACTGCAAGGTCTTATCGGTGCAAATGCACAAGGAAACTGGCAGCTTCGTGTCGGTGACTATGAATCAGCAGACCAGGGTCACCTCAACTCGTGGACACTGACTATCGGTGACACGTCACGGGTTACCGGCTACCAAGTTGAGCAGTTTGCCTCACAGAAGACCTGTTCCGGCACCGGGTCAGGAATCCTGATTGAAGGTGTTGATGTTGCTGCTAGGACCGCAACTGCGACAAACCTTGCACCCGGAACAACTCACTGGTTCCGTGTCCGATCAACGGACGGAACGGTGTTCAGCCCGTACTCATCCTGTGTTTCTGCAACAACGGGGACCGGTGTTCTCGTTCCTCAGAATCTTCGAAGCACGGAGACAACAGATCAGAGCGTAACGCTCGCATGGGATCTTCCGTCATCGTTCTCTCGAACGAACACTGACAACAGTGTCATTACAGACAGCAGCGGATCACAGTCTGTCGTCAGTGCTATCTCAGTGCCGAGCAGCACCACGATTAGCGATATTTCTCTTGCGGTAGACATTGCCCACTCACGTATCGGTGATCTGAAGGTGGACCTTGTTGCTCCGGACGGAACCGTTATCGTTCTGCATGACCGTACCGGTGCTGATCAGGTAAACCTGGGGACAACGTATGCATCACAGCTTGCCGGACTCAAAGGCGGTAACGCACAAGGAAACTGGCAGCTTCGTGTCGGTGACTACCAAAGTCAGAACACGGGAACGCTAAGGTCATGGACGCTTAACATTGTGGATGCGTCACGAATTACCGGCTACGGTCTTGAGCAGTTCAGTTCAGCCAAGTCATGTAACAGCGATGCAATCGGCACCATCATAAATACCGTTAATGCCGGATCACGAACGGCACACATCACCGGTCTCACGGTCGGGTCAGAGCTGTGGTTCCGCATTCGATCAACCGACGGCACAAACAACAGTCCGTATTCAGACTGTGTTGCAGTTTCAGTCGGCCGAACAATTAAACAGCCGACCAATCTTCGAAGTACCGGGGTAACGGACAAAACAATTGATCTTGCATGGGGTGTTTCCGGTATCTTTACGGCGACACAGACTGAGAATGCAGCAATTGCCGACAACACCGATACGCAGTCAACGGTAAGTACTATTACCGTACCGGCTGGTACCACGATAAACGACATGGCAGTTTCTGTTGATATTACCCACACCTACGTTGGTGATCTGGTAGTGGACCTTGTTGCTCCGGACGGAACCGTTATCGTTCTGCATGACAAGTCCGGCGGTGAGCAGGATGATCTTAAAACGACATACGCGAGCCAATTCGCATCACTTCGCGGAGGTAATGCTTCCGGTCAGTGGCAGCTTCGGGTCGGTGACTACGGATCAAGCGATACGGGTACTCTGAATGCATGGACCCTCACCATCGGTGATTCAACCGCAATTACCGGATACAACCTCGAACAATTTACCTCACAGAGTGACTGTGACGGCGGTGTAAACGGAATTGCCGTTACCCCGATTAACGTCGATTCGCAGACAGCAACTGCAACCGGTCTCTCGGCAGGTACAAGTTACTGGTTCCGAGTCAGTGCGACTGACGGAGAAATTGTCAGTGAGTACTCCTCATGTCTTTCCGCTGCAACGAGCAAGAATGTTCAGCAGGTAACGAACGTTCGAAGCACCGGATCAGACGAAACCACGGTTTCGCTTGCATGGGACATCTCCGGCTCCTTCTCAGAGACAAAAACTGAGAATGTAGCGATTGCTGACAATACCGAGTCACAGTCAGTGACAAGTGCTATTACGGTGCCGACTGGTACATCAATCAGTTCAATGTCAGTTTCTGTTGACATTACCCACACCTACGTCGGTGATCTTGTTGTTGAGCTGATCAAGCCTGACGGCACGTCTATCTCGCTGCATGATCGGGCCGGTGCCTCTGAGGATAACCTCGTCAGGACCTTTACGAGTGAGCTTGCTGATCTTATCGGCACTGATGCACAGGGTGTCTGGCAGCTCTCTGTCGGTGACTACGGTGACCGGGACACCGGTGTTCTCAACTCATGGACGATGACCATCGGCGGCGGTTCAGGGACCGGGTATGATATCGAGCGGTTTGACTCTGAGTCTGCATGTCTGTCCGGAACGGGCGGTGTCAACGTGAGTGTTGACGGAACAGGCGGTCAGAGTGTCACGGTTACCGGATTGAATCCTTCAACAACGTATTGGTTCCGTGTCCGAGCGTCTCAAAACGGTGCCGACGGTCCGTTCTCAGACTGTGTTTCTGTAGCGACAGGGAAGCCGCCGGTTATCGGGAGTGTGACAAATCTTCGAAGTCTCACAACGACTGATTCAGAGGTACTCCTCGGATGGGATGTTGCTGACGTATTCTCCCGAACGGCCGTTCCGAATGCCCGTATCCCGGATAACTCAGGGCAGCAGGACC
This sequence comes from Candidatus Kaiserbacteria bacterium, assembly GCA_028820405.1. Lineage (GTDB taxonomy): Bacteria > Patescibacteriota > Minisyncoccia > Phycocordibacterales > JABAAK01 > JAPPJI01. The sequence goes on along the minus strand of JAPPJI010000018.1, from coordinate 15,756 downwards.
TTACCAGCACCATTTCTGTTTCGGAGAACTTTAATATTCAGAACATCTCCGTAGCCGTTGACATTACCCACCCGCACACACGGGATCTCTTGGTTGACCTCGTCATTCCGAGAAACAAGAACGGTATTCGGTTGCATGACCGGGAAATTATTGAGGATGGTAACATTAGCACGGCATACAGTGACGGAATCCTTACACCCCTCATCGGTATTTCTTCGCAAGGTGACTGGACACTGCGAGTCGGTGACTACGCTGATGCTGATGTCGGTACCCTGAACGCGTGGACCCTCACTCTCGGTGACACCTCATGGGTTGTTGCGTACGATCTTGAGCAGTTTACCAGTCGGGACCTCTGTAATTCAGGAACGGAAACATCTGATGTCATCGGTGAGAATACTGAGGCACGAACTGCACGAATTACCGGTCTTTCGCCGAACACGTCATATTGGTTCCGTGTCCGAGCATACAACGGCAACACCTGGACTCCGTATACAGACTGTGTTGAGGTAGCAACAAAGAGTCAGGGGGGTGAAACTGATGATAGTAAGGACAGTGGTAAAGACGGCAGTGATAATACGGAAGGTGATGCAGATCAGGACAAGGATACTGACGATGAGAAGCCTGACCCGGTGACTGATGATTCGCCAACGCAAAAGCCGACGGCACCAAGAACCGTCACCTTGGTAGATGCAACAAACGAATCCATCATTATCACCTGGAGCACACCGGAAGACCTGGGCGGTGCTCAGGAGGGCGATGTGACCTATGAGGTTGCGTGGGATGACGACTTTAGCTGTATTAACACAAATGTGGTCAACCGTGCTTCTGTGTCAGCAAATGTTGCAAAGATTGCGACGTTTGACGGTAACCCGCTGAGACCTGACACCGAGTACTTTGTTTCTATCCGAACAAACAACGGTATTGCGTACAGTGACTGGTCACTCTGTTCCTCTGTGCGAACGGCGGAAGCCGACCCTTTGCGGTTTGATACCGATGACGACAAGAAGCCTGACCCGGTGACTGATGATTCGCCAACGCAAAAGCCGACGGCACCAAGAACCGTCACCTTGGTAGATGCAACAAACGAATCCATCATTATCACCTGGAGCACACCGGAAGATCTGGGCGGTGCTCAGGAGGGCGATGTGACCTATGAGGTTGTATGGAGCGATAACGTATTTAGGTGTGTCAGCTCAAGTGAGATCAACCGCATTTCTGCGACAGCACGAGCGGTGAAGATTGCAACCTTTGATGGCAGCCCGTTGAAACCTGACACCCAGTACTTTGTCTCTGTTCGGACAAATAACGGTATTGCGTACAGTGACTGGTCACTCTGTTCCTCTGTGCGAACGGACAAATCTGATTCGGACGACAACACTTTGCGGTTTGATACCGATGACGATGACAAAAATGATGACCCGCTGACTTGTATGGAAACCCCGAGCGTTGCGAATGTCATGCTAAATATCTTTGGTGTCAGGTGGTCAAATAAGATAGCCGTTTCCTTCTGGAAGCCGTCAGTAGAGAACAGTGTGTGTGCCCTCACCAACAGTCAGGTTCTTATGTACGCTGATTCAAATTCCTGTGTCTCAGACCTGCTTGGAACAAACAGTTTGTCAGTGAGTACCGACCAGCGACCAATGTTCACCGGTCTTTCGCCGGATACAACGTACTGGTTCAAGGCGCGATGGCAAAACAGTGCAGGTTGGGGACCATTCCCCGTGTCGTGTACGGCACTCAAAACAGCGCCTGCTGAGGTGAAGACGGCACCGAGTGCTCCGAGAAATCTTCAAGGAAGGGTTCAGTTGAGTAATCCTGCAGAGGTGATCTTTGTGCAAGCAGATGCCCCGGAGACGGATGGTGGATCACCGATTACCGGTTACACCCTTAATGTCTACAAAGGTGTTTGTGGCGGACAATTGATTACGACCAGGACCGGAAGACAACGTTCGTTTTCTGTCAGAGATCTCATGAAGGAGACAACCTACTGTCTTGAGATGACTGCGACAAATGAAAATGGGGTCAGTCCGGCAGCGCAAGCGAATGTTACGACGCAGGGTGACGCTGTACCGCTGGCACCGATATGGCACCGACCACAGAACTGGTCCGCTTCTTCAAGTACGATTAGCGTAACGTGGAAGCAGAATGCTCGGGAGAGACTTCCGATCCTCACGTATGAATGGTACCGATACTCCGATGAAGCGTGTACGCAAGATGAGTACGAACTGCCGATACCGGATCAATTTGGTCCTAGTGTAACGGCACATGCTATGGATCTTGAGCCTGCAACCGAATACTTCTTCAAGGTTCGAGCGAAGAACAAAGTTGGCTTCGGTCCGTTCTCCTCATGTCAGAGAGCAAGTACACGAGAGTAATCTGGCACAGAGAGCATTGACAGTTGAAAAGACTTATAGCAAAAAGGGCACCTGAGAAGGGTGCTCTTTTTGCGTGCAGAGCGGTAGTTGACATCTATGTATTGGATATGGTTTGAATGAGCATTTTTCTCTTTTCAGGCAATAGATGGGATAAATAATCTACTTCTCAACCTCTCTTTTTTTCTATATAGTCCTGTCATGTTTACCAAATCCATTGCCATACAGGCACGGATATTGCCGATACTCGGCATGTTCTGTGCCGGTGTCACCGCATCATTTATTCTTTTTACCTCCCCTGTTTTTGCGATAGAGCAAACCCATGCTGTTTCAGTATCTGACAGTACAGAGAAGGCAGCACCTGAAGCCCCGGAAAACCTTCGGGTACGATCGGTTACCGATGAAACGATCACGTTGGATTGGAACACGCCGGCTGACAACGGAACTCCGATTATCGGCTACTCACTTCGATACTACGAACGTGAATCCTGTGATTTGCCGTTTTCTGTTGCGGTGATTACACATGCGGTATCACACACCTTTGCAGGTTTGAATTCGGGCACAACGTACTCATTTGAGGTGCGTGCATTTGGTGATGGTGCGTGGAGTGAGTTTTCTAATTGTGTTTCAGCGACGACTGTATCTCCGGAGGGAGAAGAAGAGAACCAGCTCACACCGACGAATGTTGCGGTAGAGTCATTTAGTTTGGAAGACGGTGAAAAGTCACACTACGGTATTGCCGTACGCTGGGACCTCGCTGATGAAGAGGCTGTGCGAGTGGTGACCGCACACGGTGATGATCAGTGTGTGTATCCCATTCGAGAGGTGCAAACGAAGAAAAACAACACGTTCTTCTTCGGCCTTTCTCCGGAAAAAACATACTTCTTTACCGTTCGTGCACAGGGTGGTGTGTCCGACTGTGTTTCCCTGTCAACAGAGCAAGAGGAAGAGCCGGTGACTGATCCGTCGCCGGTGTACCGAACGGCACTTGAATTGTCAGTTGACGCGGTTACCCACAATACCATTGCGGTGCACTGGACCGGTGGTGAGGGTGAGTACCAAACAACACTGTTTGCTGATCCGTTCTGCATGTATCCGTTAATCCGTAAAGAAGCGATACAGGAATCTGAGTACACATTTACAAAAGTAAGGCCAGAAACAGAATACTCAGTTCGTGTCCAGGCGAACGGTGACTTCGGTGCTGTTTATACGTCAAGCTGTCAGTCGGTCACAACAGAAAGAGATCTTTCTTTGATCAGTAAACAGCCGAAGGCTCCGGAAAACGTTACGGTTACTGAAACAACGCTCGGTTCAATTTCTCTTTCATGGGACGAGCCGGAGAGTCGGTCTGGTATCGATAAGTACCACGTACACAAGTATGCGGGTGACCAGTGTTCTGGCGGCAGCCTCGGTTTTGATATAGCACCGGGTTCGGAGGCAGTCATTCTCACTGCGGGCGGTACCGTGCTTGCGGCGAATACCGTCTATTCATTTACCATACGGGCACGAAGCAACGGTCTCTGGGGTGACTTCTCAGACTGTGTTTCGGCAACAACGAAACACCCGAAAGCACCGAATGTGCCGGAGAACCTGCGAGCAGAGAGAGTGACAGGAACTTCCGTTTCCCTGACATGGGACAAGCCTGCGGATAACGGATCTTCTATCATTGCGTACGAAGTTCGTCGGTACGCTGATCACCGATGTGTCACTCACTACGACGAGGTAACAAATGACCGATTGAAGCGTTCTGCAACCGCTTATGACCTCACGCCGGGAAGTACCCACTTCTTCATTGTCCGTGCACAAAATGAGATTGGTTGGAGCAGTTTCTCTCCGTGTGTGTCAGTGACAACTACTCAGAAGGGAGCAACAGGACCGGCCAATATTCGATTGAATTCGGTGACTGATGACTCATTCATCGTTCTCTGGGATAGTAAAGATAAAGATCAATCATACCGTGTCTCACTGTATGCGGACAAAACGTGCGTGTACCCGATCATGTCACGACGTGTTACCGGTACTGAATATACATTCACCAACCTCACACCGGGTGCCACCTACCATGTTGATGTGCAATTGTTTGGCGGTTTCGGCAGAGAAAGCACATGTCTGTCAGTGACGCTTGAGACAGGTGTTCCGAAGCACAAGGCACCGTCAGTGCCGACGAATGTGCAGGTAACCGGTACGACACGAAACTCCGTCTCTCTCTCATGGGACGCACCGGGCAATGTTGATGTCATTGATAAGTATCACATCAGAAAGTACACAGGTGATGCGTGTGGCAGCAGAAATCTTGGTGAGCAGGTGGTCACATCAGAATCAGCAACCGTTACTACTGCCGGCGGATATCGACTGACACCGGACACAACGTACTCGTTCGCAATTCGGGCACGAAGCAACGGAAGGTGGAGTGACCTCTCCTCATGTATCTCGGCAACGACAGATCCTGCCGTAGCACCGGAAGCACCGGAAAACCTTCGGGCACACCAAGTGTCAGATCGGTCAATCGTGATGACGTGGGACAAAGCGGAAGACAACGGCTCCCCGGTTACCGAATATGAAGTTCGCCGATATGCGGATTCACAGTGTGTAACACACTTCACGACAGAACGAGGAGACATGGTTAAACTGCGAGCGGGTTTTGTCCGGCTCTCCGCAGGAACGGCATACCACTTTACCGTCCAGGCGAAGAATGAAGCCGGCTGGGGTCCATTATCTGATTGTGTCAAAGTTGTGACTGAAGAGGTCAGAGGGAAAGGTTCTGCAGCTCCGACGAATGTTACCGCTGCCGATGCTACTCAAAACACCATCTCTTTGACGTGGGATGCCCCGGTCAGCGAAGATCCGATAGAAAAATATCACGTACATAAATATGTCGGCAGACTTTGTGAGGGGGGAAGCGGGTTTGATGAGGTGGAAGACACGTCAGCGGTCGTGACCGGTATCGGATCCAAACTACTGTTACCAGGAACTGATTATTCGTTCACTGTTCGTGCACGAATTAACGGGAAATGGAGTGAGCCGTCCGCATGTGTTTCGGCAACAACCGAGTCACTCAGTGTGCCGGCAGTTCCGACAAACGTACAATCAATCAGTGACGTTTCCGGTCACGTTACGGTCACCTGGGACGTTGACGCTGCTGACGAGATTGCTCAGAGTCAGGTAACACTGTACGCAGATGACACCTGTTCATACCCGGTACGGACAAACAAAGTGAAGGGAGCTGAGCACACCTTTACCAGTCTTTCGTCTGGTATCACCTATTACGCACACGTTCGGTCAGAAAACCGCATTGGCTGGGGACCGGTTTCCGAATGTGTCATGACAGAAGAAATAGCACCCCTCGAGGAGAAAGACCCGCTGCAAGACGGAGAAATCGAAATCATTCGGGCTGATCGTGTTTCATCTGACGCCGCTGTTGTGTCCTGGAAAACCAGTCGTGATGTTATCCGAAGCAGGGTTTCACTCTACGGGGACAACACTTGTATTTATCCATTGGATCACAAAGATGTCACGGGGACACAGCACACATTCACCGGCCTGACAAACGGACCCTACTTCACAAATGTTCGCTCTGAAAACAAAGCCGGTGAGAGCACGACCTCACCGTGTATTACGGTACCGGTATTCGTAAGTGAACAGCCATCTGCGGCGACAACAGATGAGGGGAGAGGCGTTCAAACTGATCGTGTTTCATTCGATACCGTTATTGTGACGTGGGACGTGACCAATGACATTGTGCGAAGCCGAATCTCACTCTATGGAGATAGTGCCTGCATCTACCCACTGCAACACAAGGATGTTGCCGGGACAAGGCATGTGTTCACTAATCTGACAAACGGACCCTACTTCACAAGTGTTCGCTCTGAAAACAAAGCCGGTGAGAGCACGATTTCACCGTGTATTGCGATCCCGTCACTGACAAACGGCGGTTTCTAGTCAGAAACAGTGTCTGACCGTTTGTTTTGCGGTATATTGGAGACATGACAGACAATGATGTTGAAGTTACCGAAGAAGAGTCTGGTGCTACAGATGCCATTGCAAAGTTGAAAAAAGATCTTGCACTTTGCAAGAAAGAGCGGAAAGAATACCTTGACGGGTGGAAGCGGTCAAAGGCGGACGCATTGAATGAGAAGAAGCGACAGTTGCAAGCACGTAACCTTGAGCGTGATTCTGCAAAGGCACAGGCGGTAATGGCACTGCTGCCGATTCTTGATTCCGTTCGCCTGGCAAAAGCACAGTTCAGTGAAACATCGGCACAGGCGGGTATCGATCAAATTTATACACAGTGTCTTCGATCCTTTGACGACCTCAGTGTTTCCATTATCGATCCGATTGGTGACCCGTTTGACCCGCACCGTCACCAGTCTCTTGGTGGCAGGGAGGTGTCGTCAGGGAAAGAAGAGAATGCTGTAGTGGAGGTTGCTCAGGTAGGAGCTTTGATGGGTGACCAGGTGGTGCGGGCCGCAATGGTCTACGTCGGTACAAAGAAAGGTGCCGGTGAAGAAAAAGGTTAGTTTTGGTGTAAGATTTTTTAGTATACAATCAGTAAGTATATTGCATCTAGAATAAAATAAATATGGGTAAGATTATTGGCATAGACTTAGGGACGACAAACTCTGCGGTTGCGGTGATGGAGTCTTCCGGTCCTGAGATTATCGAAAACGCAGAAGGTGCACGAACGACACCGTCGGTCGTTGCCATTTCAAAAACAAAAGATCGTCTCGTCGGTGTTGCCGCCCGGCGGCAGGCGGTGACAAACCCGACTAACACGGTATACGGTATTAAACGATTTGTCGGACATTCGTTTGATGATGAAGGGGTACAGAAAGATGTCTCACACACCTCGTTCCCTGTTTCCAAAGGTGAAAATGGTGGCATCGCCGTTGAGTTGGGTGAAAAGCAGTACGGTCCGGAAGAGATTTCTGCGATGATTCTTCGGAAGCTGAAGGATGATGCGGAGTCCCGTCTCGGTGATAAGGTTACCGAAGCCGTCATCACGGTTCCTGCATACTTCAATGATGCACAGCGAAAGGCAACGAAAGATGCAGGTAAGATTGCGGGGCTTGAGGTAAAGCGTATTATCAACGAGCCGACAGCCGCTGCACTCGCGTACGGGTTTGACAAAAAGAAAGATGAGCGGGTCGTTGTTTTTGATTTCGGTGGCGGTACCTTTGATGTCTCTATCCTTCAGGTGAGCGATGACACCGTTGAGGTGAAGTCGACCGGCGGTGACTCACACCTCGGTGGCCGTGACATTGACCGAAAGCTTCTTGAACATGTTATTGAAGAATATCGGAAGGAGTCCGGTGTTGACCTCTCCGGCGACCCGCTTGCAATGCAGCGACTTGATGAAGAGGTTGAGCGTGCGAAGAAGGAACTCTCTCAGGCACAGGAGACAGAAATTAACATCCCGTTCATCACTTCTACCGATGCCGGTCCGCAACACCTGCTCATGAAGATCACCCGATCAAACCTTGAGGAACTTGCACGGTCATATATTGATCGAACAATGGAGATAACCAGGGAGGTTGTCAGTGATGCCTCGCTCACGGTTGGTGATATTAACGAGATTATTCTCGTCGGCGGTCAGACCCGTATGCCGGCAGTTGTCGGTGCCGTTGAAGAACTCTTCGGCAAAAAGCCGAACCGATCTATTAACCCGGATGAGGTCGTTGCACTCGGTGCCGCCATACAGGGAGGAATTCTCAGTGGCGATGTTCGTGACGTCCTTCTCCTCGATGTGACACCGCTTTCACTCGGTATTGAGACGCTTGGCGGTGTTGCGACAAAGGTCATCGAGAAGAACGCAACATTGCCAACCGGTGCATCACAGGTATTCTCAACCGCCGCTGATAATCAAACGTCTGTTGAGATACACGTTGTACAGGGTGAGCGGTCTATGGCGGCAGACAACAAGAGTCTCGGACGATTTATCCTCGACGGCATTGATCCCGCTCCTCGTGGCATGCCGCAGGTTGAAGTTTCGTTTGATCTTGATGCTGATGGTATTTTGAACGTTACTGCGAAGGATAAGAAGAGTAACAAGACGCAGTCTATTAAAATTGAAGCCCGATCCGGTCTGTCTGAAGAAGATATTGAACGCATGCAAAAGGATGCAGAGGCACATGCCGGCGAAGACGAAAAGAAAAAGGAACTTGCCGAGGTGAGGAACATTGCTGAGCAGGCTGTTTACGAAGGTGAGGCAATTGCAAAACAGGACGGACTTGCCGATGATGCACGAAAAGAGGTGGAGGATGCGATAGCAAAGATAAAGACAGCCAAAGAGTCCGAAGACAAAGAGGTGGTTCAGAAGGCGGTAACGGACGCATCCAGTGTTTTCGTTAAGCATCGAAAGAGTGAGACACCGGAAGGGAGTCCGTCGGAAACAGGACAAGGCGGTGAGTCGCAGGGAGGCACAGAGACACCACCGGATGACCAGCAAGACAGTCCCAAAGGCGAGAATACGACTTAATATATAATGCACCTATTCTTGTCTGTGGTATATGAAAGATTACTACGCAATTCTTGGTGTTGACCGTGGGGCAAGTCAGGAGGACATTCAAAAAGCATTTCGCAAACTTGCTCACCAGCACCATCCCGACAAGCAGGGCGGTGATGCCGGTCGGTTCAAAGAGATAAATGAGGCGTACCAGGTGCTCGGCAATGAGCAGCGACGTTCGCAGTATGACCACGGTGGTTTTGCCGGCGGTGCCGGTCAAGGCGAGGCAGGGTTCGATTTTTCAAACTTTTCCGTCAACTTTGGTGACGGATCATTTGATGATTTTGTCGACGCGGTTCGCACTGCATTTACCGGTCAGTCGTTTCATGGAGATCATGTTGCAATTGACCTCATGATTTCATTTGACGAATCAATCCTCGGTACCGAAAAGGAGGTAACCATCCCGTACCGGAAGAAATCGCCTGAAACGGTACGCATCGCCGCATCACCCGGCGTCTATGACGGTGCGGAACTGGTGATCAGGGGAAAAGGAGAGCCGGCACCTGACGGCAGACATCAGCCGGGTGACCTCCGCGTTCGATTTCGTGTGCAAGAACACCCGCATCTTCGGCGCGTGAACCGTGACATTGTCTGCACCCTTGACCTCACGGTGAGTGAAGCACTCCTTGGAATAGAGAAGGAAGCACCCTGGATTAGCGGAAAGACCTTTTCAGTGACCATACCTGAGAGAACCCGTCACGGTGACACCTACGTTGCAACAAACGTTGCACTGCCGGAATCAAATCTGCTGGATCGGGTCGTTGTGCTCTGTAACGTGGTGCAGCCGAAGAAGATGAGTAAAAAGGTGCAGAGTCTCCTTGAAGACCTGCGAGACGAAGGGTGGTAGCGATGCTAGTCGGACCAGGAGAAGCGGCTTCCGTTTGTGATACCGAGATGTTCTGATTCTCCGGCAGCCAGTTCAAGAACAAACCGAGCCGGCTCTGTGGAGGTGAAGATGGCGGGGTATGAGTCGGGGGAGACGTTATGCTCAATGTGCACCACGGTCTTGTCAGCATTGAGCCAGATGATGTCGAGAGAGAGATACATGTCGGGCATCCAGAATCCGTGCAGACCGTCCGTTTCAAAAAGAAAAAGCATACCATCACTTTGCCCCAGCGCCTGCCGTCCGGAAAGCCCCTTCTCTCTTTCAGCAGGTGTTTCGGCAACTTCCACGTGCAAGGTTGTGTTGGCAACTGACAGAGTGAGAAGGTCATCTTTCGGCGCGTTTATGAGTACAGTCATGCCGAGGAAGAGGAGCAGAAGGAGGGTGACACTAACGAGTCGTTGCATGTGCTTGCACGGTACCATGCAAAAAAAAAGACACCGTGTTGTTACACAGTGTCTTTGTCTGTTACTGATTGTGCTGTACTGTTGTCGGTTACACCTTAATGAAGATGGCGACTCCTTTCCAGACTTCTTGGAATATCGGAAGTGCCAGCGCTATCCCCGGTTCGTCCGGGTCGTCAACGCTGAGTACAGGGATACTTGCCTGACGAGGGCGACGGGCTTTAACAGCAGGATCCGGGCGCTTTGTGTCGTGGATGAGGGTATATCGATCATGGTCTGTCCTTTTTCCGGTTATCTGGTCTTTGACCAGTGCAATGGTGAGATTGCCTTCAACTCGTACGTGATTCACGATCTCCCGCACACCTCGAATCATGAGATGGTTATTGTGCGGGATTCCTCTGAGATCCTGACTGTATGCATAGATTCCGTAGTCAACGAGAATCTGGGTAAGGGCGCGTGTTTGGCTGTCGCGATCCCTCGTATCGTACCCGAGCGTCAAGAGGTGCTCGATGACCTTGTGAGGGTTTGCGACAATGCCAAATCGGGGCAACACCATTAAAACACAAGCTATACCACACCCAGTTCTGTTATACGGTTCCGGTAGCCAGGAAGTACTGTAGTAGTATTCCATCAAACCGGTACTCCTTTACTGTATTGTGGAAAGTAACTTCCACCAATAGTATACCAAATTATCGCTCATGCACAAAAAACCACCGCATACTGAGGTATACGGTGGATTTTACATCACGCACCAATAAAAATGGCAAGTCCCCGCCACACGTCCACAAACTCCTCAAATGTGAGGGAGGTATCCGAAACCCTTTGCTTGTGGGGCAGGGAGTAATCGGGATCGCAGAGATGCAGATGTGATTTCTTCCAATCGGTGCTGCGTGCTACTGCTTGGTGGATGAGGACAAGATGCCCCCCCCGACGACGATCAGTGCCAACGTGATCGTTGTTTTTTGCCAATCGGTTAACCGATGCGATTACCAGGAAGTGGGAGTTGATCTGTGCCCACTTCACGATTTTCTCCGCCCCACGCATGTGCATTTCATACTCGTTTGCTGTGGGTGGCGTGAACTCCTGGTTATACGCAGGAATGCCGTAATCGACGAGGGTGCGGGCAATGATTGCATGCCGACACCCCACACCCTCAAGGTACCCGTTCCGGCTGACAATCCGGTCAATAACCTCCTCGGGTGTGACCTCTTTGCCGTAGTGGCGAAGGGTCATGAGGGTGCAGGCAAAGCCACAGCCGGTTTTTTGGTACTGCTCTGGCAGAGTTCCCTGGTTAACGTACTGTATCATAATACATCCTCCCCAAGATGTAGTGTGGTAAGGTAAAGAAATGAGAACTGCTGGTACTAGTATAGTACAGGGCAAGAGTTTTCAACAGGGCATTCTTGACAGAATTATCGTATCCTGTTGCTGTGGAGAAATAGTTCCCCTGCTATCGAAGTGTTGTGTTGACGAGGTGACGGATCGCGTGTCCGAAGAAGGCACTTCCGAGGATGAGGATGAGGATGATTGCAAGCGGTTTCAGAATGGCGACCAGGATTAGTACGGTAGCGATACCGGTTATCACCGTCTTTATCGACACACCGTCTCTGCTCCGCATGAGTCGCTGTACGAGGACTCCGAGAAGAATTGGTGATGCAAAGAAGCTTGCGAGGGTGAGGAGCATGATGCTAAGGAGGAGGGCGAAACTAACAAAGCCAAACCCGGGAGTCACGGCGAGGATGATAACGAGAATGCTGCATGCCACAACAGATCCGACACCGAGTGCCGCACGGAACAGCATGTTCTTGAGAGGCAGTCTCGCAAGTTTTTTCTCACGTCGGAAGAAGAGGCCGTACATAAGGAATGAGCTCACGACGAGGAAGATAAGCATCTTGATGATGCCGTACAAGTGTCCGTGCATCATAGAGGATGGTTTCTTCTTAGAGATCTTGACCAGTTCGCCACTGACTAATGCACCGTCTTCCATGACAAAGGACTTTCGCGGGCTGTCCGTGTAAGTGAGGGACCCCCGAATAATTGATCCCTTGGTGAGCACCACCTCTTTGACACGGGCAGCGTTCACATCGCCGGTAACGGTTCCTGCGATGACGAGTCGATCTCCTGATGCCGAGACATTCCCCCGTACCACACCGTTGATGACTTGTTCAGTAGCGTTTGAGGTAACATTTCCCTGCACCACTGCCTGCTCGTCAATGCTCAGGAGTGTTCCGAGGAACATAATCTCACCGGCGACTCTTTGCTGAATAATGGCACGGTCGCCAAGCATTCGGATGTCACCATGTACGTTTCTTTGCACGTCAAGGGTTTCGCCGACGAAACCGATGTCACCGAACATCTGCTCTGTGACAGAAAAGATGGTTGCAAGACCGTAGACATCTCCGGTGAGCGGTGTGCTCAGTGAAAGACGTTCAGCAGCCACGTAAACGTTGCCACGACCTTCTGTTATTGAGACATTTGATCCTGTTGTGAGGAGTGATGAGGAGTGATCAGCATATCTTTTTTCTTTCCCCCGGTGCGGTGTCAAGGATCCGGCGAGGATAATGAGGGCGAGGATAATAGACCCGATAATGACGAGTCGCTTTGTATTTGATACGTTCTTCATATGTTCTCATAGTATCACAAAAACGGTGTGCCGCTTTCCACATAAGAGAACGTTTGAAAGGCGTTGGGTGGCATACTGTCTGTAGTGCTGAAAAGGAATAAGGGTGTGAAAGGGAAGGGGTTTACCCTCATAGAACTCCTCATCGTCATTGCAATTATCGGTGCACTTGCGGCAATCGTAATTGTTTCGTTGACGGGTAGTACTGAAGATGCACGTAAAAGTGTCGTTCAGGTAAACCTTGGGCAAATAGACCGCCTCATTACAACAATGGTGTCGGTTGACCGGGTCAAGCTCAAAGATGTGTGCAATCTTCTGAATAATCCCAATGAGGAGCAGAAGGGGATAAAGAAGGTGCTTGACGCCGTTGTCGTTGCCGGTGAGACAATATCCCCTATAACTGAAATCACCAACGGCGGTAAAGTGTATGCGGATGTCGGGGACCATGTTCAGAGCATTGGTGCTGGGAGCACAATCAGAAACCGAGGGACCGCCGGAGGGTGCATCTCGTCGCCAAACGGCGGCGGTTCGTGGGTTATTTGGTATACCCCGACAGGGACTCAAAAAACCTACTGCATTGACTCCGGCAGCAGTGAGGTGAGGGAGATAACAATAGGTACTGACAGGTACCGGGACTTCGTCACGACCGGGAGGACCAACGTCGCCTCCTGTTCCGTGCTGGATTAGCGGCAGGTTATGTGTGGTACCGGTTTCTCATTATTTACGAACATGAGAAAGAAAAAAGGATTTACCCTTATAGAATTACTCATCGTTATTGCCATCATCGGTGCACTTGCGACAATTGTCGTCGTTTCGTTGTCAGGTAACACTGATGATGCACGGGAAAAAGTTGCTCAGACAAACCTAAGGCAGATAGATCGGCTGATTACGAAAATGGTGTCGATTGACAAGGTCAAGCTCAAGGATGTGTGCAATCTCAACTCAGACGATAACGAAGCCTCCAGTGCTGAGCAGACAAACATAAGGAGGATCCTTGACTCCGTTATCGTTGACGGTACCGATGTGGTGGCTAATATTAAAACCAAAGGGAGGGGGTATGTAGCACGTACCGGAGCCACCCTTGCGAGTTCCGTTCAAAAAACGCTTGCCGGAGGCTGTATCTCATCTGCAAATGGCGGCGGTTCGTGGGTTATTTGGTATACCCCGAAGGGCGGCACAACAACATACTGCATTGATTCTGATGATGGTAATGTGCGTGTGTTGACGCCCAAGCGGCTCTTCTTTGGAAACTTCATCTCTTTGGGCAGCTCAAAGGCCAGTTGTGCAAAGTTAGATTAACCGTTTAGTATGCATGCTACGCTAAAAAACAAAAGAGGGAGGGTAAAAGGATTTACCCTCATAGAACTCCTCATCGTTATTGCAATTATCGGTGCACTTGCGGCAATCATCGTTGTCTCACTGACCGGCAGCACGGAAAGTGCACGCAAGGGTGTTGCCCAGGTCAATCTCGGACAGGTAGAGAGAATGGTCATCATCCTGACATCGGTTCAGCGAATTGATGTGAAAAATGTATGTACCATCACTTCCTCTGCAGAACACCAGAACCTCAAGAAGATCATCGACTCATCCATCGGAGGCGGTAACATGTTCACCATTACCGGTAACCGCATGTATGTGCGGCATGACCGGGATCAGGCGAGAAACTCCGGAAACAAAAGAAAAACATTGGATTTCTCGGAAGCAGGGTGCATATCAAACGATAAGTCGAGTGAAACATGGGTTGTCTGGTTTACCCCCGAAGGAGGTGAGGAGACCTACTGCATTGACTCAACGTCTGGTGGTGAGATGGAGAAGATAACCTTGAGTACGAGTAAGTACCTGCAGGGTACGGCATTCAACAGCGGTGCTAACTGCAGTGCACTGAAGTAATTTGGGGTTTTGGATGAAAGTTTCCGGTGTTTAGTGATTTATCCGCATGATTCCGGGTTGCCGATTGAATTTTGCATCACACGGTGTGGCATCTTGGTGTACCATAGTGGTCAATGAGTGATGAAGAAACAATCAGGAAGTCAGTGCAGTGGGTAGAAGAGAATAAAGATTCCATACTGCAAAACGTTGTTCTTGACCGAAAACCTCAAAAAGCAAAGAAGTGCATCTTTATGGCCGGATCTCCCGGTGCCGGAAAAACAGAGACAGTTCGTAGGTTGCGACTGCGAGAGACGTTTACCGTCCTTGAGGCAGATGAAATACGAGAACTAAACCCCTTCTATACAAAGACCGACGGCACCAAAAAAGGGAATGCACACCTCATGCAAAAAGCTGCAAGTGCCGGACTCCAGTATTGTCGAAAATATTGCATTGACGAAGGAATTGCATTTATGAATGACACCACCTTTTCGAACAGAGGAAGCATTGACTTGGTGAAGAATCTTTTGAACAGAGGGTGGAGGGTAAGCGTTCTTTTTGTGTTCCGACACCCCCAAAAGGCATGGGGGTTCACGAAAGTCCGAGAGTCAAAGGAAGGACGGCACGTTCCCGCGGAGAGCTTTGCTGAAAGCTTTACCGGCATGGTGGCGAACATACAACACATACAGAAAAAATACAAGAATGTTCGGATATTGTTTGGTGTCAGGGAAGGTGCACATTTGGCAAGGTTTGTCGACATGAAGGACAATCCTCATATCCTGGTGGAAAACAAGATTGACACGTTTGATAAAAACACCATACTGCACATAATTCAAAACGGAGTATGAAGGAATTTTTTCTCAAAATAAGTAATCGTTTTTTGCAGAAGAGAACATGGAACGGTCCTGGTGAGTATATGGACAGTCAAGAGTTTTTTAATGACGTTCGAGAAGCAATGGAAGAAGGTGCCAAGGATCAGGATAAGTTTATGAAGTCAGTTGGTGCGAAATGGGATTGATAGGCTCTCGGTTAATGTGAGTCACATAAAAGGGAGTTGACACCCCCAAAGAAGTATGAGATACCCTTGCACATGCATCGATGCAGTGCAA
>JAPPJI010000003.1 GCA_028820405.1 Candidatus Kaiserbacteria bacterium | reverse complement strand
GGGTATATGACCAGTGTCGCACGAGTTGTCGGGTTAGTTTCTTGAACTTAGAACAGGTGATCAGGGACGAAAACACAAAAGTGTTTGATCACGTTCTCCTCCATCCTGATACCAGTCCTTTTTTTTCTTCTGGTAGACGATATTCCCAACACAACATCTGCCCGTGATGGTCTATACCCCCCCAGCACTCTGTGTTGGGGGGATTTTTTTGCATGTCATAATTGTTTTGTATATCAAGTTAACCAAATTTATCATGAAGTCATTTTCTATAGCAACAAGGCAAAAACAGATTGCATGTGTAGGTTTCGCTGCTCTTGCCTTGATGGTTGCATTCACTGCCGCGGCTGTTGCAGAGAGCCGTATCCCTACCGAGGAAGAATCTCTGTACCTCGCTGAGAGAGCGGAAAGGATTGAACAGATACGAAACACGTTTGCCGAGAATGACTATGAAACGTACCTTGAGCTGACAGACGGCAGTATGCACCAGCTCTCTGAAGCGGCATTTATGAAGAAGGCACGGTTCCTTGCTCTCAAGGATGACGTGCGGGATGCCCTGCAGAATCGAGACTACGATACCTTTGTTGCAAAGAATACCGAGCTTCGTGAGCTGCTGAGCGATACACACCGGCACCTACGGCATGAGAAGCGGTTGATAACCGAGGAAGAATTCAACGCTCTTGCGGATAAGTCTGCGGGGATGAGTGAGTCAGATTTTTTCAGACGAGGATACCACAGCTCGTCGTGGCATATAGGGAAGAAGAGATTAACGTGCAGAGGGAAACATTCAAAAAAAGTTGAAAGAATTGATTCCTGAAGGAGGTGTTCAGGGAGGCGGATCAGTAACCGGTGCCGGCAGCTAGAAATACTGCAGCACAAAGAGGGGGCAGAACTGGCTCGGCGGTTTCGTCGGGTCGGTTTTTGTTCATGGGGAGAGGATTTACTTTTAAGTGTTACCTTCTTGAATGAGGAAACCAATCCCAAACACTTGATGTGTCACCGTAGCCATAGTTTTCTATAAGGTTCGATAACCGCTTTTTATTCTTTGACAAAGAATCTTTTCCATTACTATTCTTCACTTCACAAACAAATCCGGTACAGAGATCAACAAACTGTACCAGAGAGTTTATATGAGACCGGCATGGCTGAAGGTGTTCTATCTCGCACTCCAAATGTTGGTTTATAAAATTCTTCGTTTGTATTCTCCACCCCTCTTCTTTTGACTTTTCGCTTTCTTGAAATTGATCAAACAGGATGTGCAGTTCACTCGGAATTACTTTCTTTCGCAGCTCGCCGCGAACAGCGTTTCTACTAATGAGCAGGTACATGAATTTTAACTGTAATTTTTCAGTAACCCTCTTCTCTTTCAACATCTCTGTGTCAACGGCAATGTAACGCAGAAACAACCCTTTATTAAACGTAGCACGAATAAATTCTTCATAGAAGCACATGATGTTCTCCGGGACATGATCATCAATTTTCTTCCACTTCACTTCACCCCAGCATTTACTCTGTAGTCGAAGCAAGGAAACCGCCTTTTCAAATTCAGAGACAGTTTCTTTCGGAACCCACACAGAGCCCAGGACAAAGAAACGTTGATTAACACTCCCAGATTCATCGCAGGCGACAAACATACCCTGGACGACGGTTAGGAAAGTTTCCCTTTTAAACTTTCTATGTTCTTTTGATAGGAGTTTTCTGCCGGACCGAACATCTTCATATTCTCAATCTCTCTGTCAATAAAATCTCTGAGTATCATCTTTTCATCATCAGAAATTCCAGAAATTCTCTCATGACTTTCTTCGTCAGAAAAAATTTTAGTGAAAAAAATTTTTATCCTGTCATGATTATTTTTTGATTCCATATGCCTCTGACCATCTACTTATCGGTTAGAATAGACGCCTTTCCCCTACCTGTCAATAAAGTATATCCACAACTGAAATCTGTACACTTCAGGTGAGAATCTGGTCTAAGTTTTGTGAAATCAAGCAGTGTGAGGTAACATAAATGATATGTTTTTCAATAAATTCAAGGAAGAGGGTGTGGTAGACGTAGTTCATGATAGTGAACTGAAAAATGTATTAATTAAGCTGAATAAGTTTGAGGACGTAGGGAATGGAAAAGTGACCTGTAAGTTTACAAAAGAAATCATAAACTTTGATAACCTCCCATACAAATAAACATTGAAGATTTCTTGACTAAAATGAAAAAAGAAGTCGACTCCTTGAATATATGAAAGAGAGGATTTGTAGAAAACTTCTTGTTAGAGTTCAAGAGTTACAAGGTGAAAATCGCAGAAGAAGACAGTGTTGAGATTGCGAAGATGTATGAAAAAAACAAAGAAAAACTCAGAGGAGACTTTGATACTTTTTCAAAACCTCCCTCTGCAGATATACATCTGATTGGTCATGCAAGAAAAATTGGAGCAGAAATTTTAACTGATGAGATTATGCCAAGGAAGGATGGAAATACAAAAGCAGTAAAGTTAAACATACCCTCACTTGCCGATCATTGCAGAGTCAAGTGTCACGAACTTAAGGATAGTATAAATATTTTATCTGGGTAATGTGTAAAAAACAAACGCGTTGTCTTCATTCCAGAAGCACGGGAACAAGTGTGACACCATCAAAACAATGACTGAATATCAAGGAAAAACATGGTATTATAAGTTTGTGAAAAAGAGCATTATCGCATATCTTCTAATCGGTTTGCTTGCAGTGTCCATTGTCGTGTACGTTTCGAAGGGTTGTGTTCAGTCGAGTCAGCCGACTGCCTATGAAGTTGTCACCAGATCCTTCCCTAATGTTGGAATAAATGACATCGTTAAAATAGAAATTATTGACGATGTTCGAAATACTATCTCTGTTCAATATGAAGATGAGGTTGAAGCATTGGATGTTGTTGATGAATTGATGATGCTTCCAGAGATACGAGAAGCATACACGAACGTAGGGTATGCGTGGGCGAGATGGGATGAAATTTATACAATACCTGAGGATTATGATGACCCGACTTCTCCAGACTATGATCCGAGGGTGGTGATTGTTCGACTTGATTGGAGCGTTTTTTCCGATTATTGAGGGTGGTAGTGTTCAATACACTGTTGAGAAAAGAGGGTGCTTTTTAGTATCATTTACATATCAGGAAGTGCTCGCTACTACAGTCTAGTTTTGGGGCATGTATAGAGTTGTATGTATCATAATCGTAGTCATAGTCTCTCAAGAAACGTAGTCGGCATTCGTATGGAGTTGAAAAACCCCTTGAATGTAGTTCAGCTCTTGAAGCAAAGAAATCATACCTGAACGTATTGTAAAGATTGTAAAAGATGCTTTTGTCGTCACATCGTCGACTTGATACAGATATGTATTGAAAGTTGTCCCACACAAAGATAGAGAGAAAAGTTGCACAAATAATGACAACTCACAGTACCACCTTAGTTCATCCACAGGTCACGTGTTCAAGGGTGAGAATAGGGTTGTTGATAAGGTGTGTTAGGAAAGTCAATTTATGTAGTACGATTGTAGTAGTGTTGATCAGTTGTTTTTTGCATACCGTTAGGTATCTTTTTGTCTTCGAAAAGACAATGTGGAGTGAATTTGCAGGGATGGTATAATACTTCGTGAGTATGGTCATAGAAAAAACAAAATTCGATTTAATCTTACTGAAGGTCGAAACCTATCGAAACACTCCCAGCGACCACCTGAAAAAAGCAATCGGGAAGGACATTCGAAATTGGGTTTCGGACGAAAAGCCTGGTGCAATATTTTTTCAGCAAGAATCATGGATTTATGAATTCCTTAATCCCGAAGAAGTTAAAGAAATTGAGGGGGCGGAACGGTCAGATTCTGTTATCAAAAATAAAGACGACAAACTTTGTGTCCCTTTTTCGATACGATTTACCGAGGTTCGTTAGTGAGTTCATCTTCTGTGACGAAATGGGAAAAGGTATTTGTCCAAAGAAAGATTGGGTGAAGGGTGCTTGAGGTTTTCCACAAAGGACCTCTTGCATGGGGTGTGGGGTAGTATATTTATTACTATATGCATGCAAGAAAAATTACACACGGAAA
Organism: Candidatus Kaiserbacteria bacterium; assembly: GCA_028820405.1. Taxonomy (GTDB): domain Bacteria; phylum Patescibacteriota; class Minisyncoccia; order Phycocordibacterales; family JABAAK01; genus JAPPJI01. The sequence continues at coordinate 25,637 of JAPPJI010000003.1, read as the reverse complement.
GGGTTTCACTCTTATAGAATTACTCATCGTTATTGCTATCATCGGGGCACTGGCTTCAATTGTTGTTGTGTCTCTGTCTGGTAGTACTAACAAAGCAGACAATGCTGTCCTGGAAAGTAACTTTGGTCAGGCAGAGCGAATTGTTACATCATTGCCGTCGCTTCGTAATATTGAGGCGGATTTCTGTAAAGATGGTCAAGGAGCAACAGAAGGCACTGCTATCCGAAAGATTATTGATTCCTTTGAGGATGATTCTGTAGACTTCGGTGTTGGAAATGGATACGGAACAGATGCTGGCGGTGACGGTGTAAGTACTGCTGATGACATTGCTGCTGTAAAAAATGGCTGTATGTCAACAAGCGGTGCCTTAGTCGTCTGGTTGACTGGTGTTACCGAAGACGGAACTGACATTACCTACTGTGTTGATAGTGCTGGTACCTCGTCGAGAGAACAGAAATCATTTCAGTCTGGCAAAATGGCTGCCACAATTGACACGTGTACAGAAGTGTTAAGCCTTTAATCTTTTGTTAATTGTCTTAATGTAAGTAGGTAAAAGCTGATCATGGAAAATTCAATGAAAAAAGGTTTCACCCTTATTGAATTATTGATAGTGATTGCCATCATTGGTGCTCTGGCAGCAATTGTCGTCGTATCGCTTTCAGGAAGCACAAACAAAGCAAGCAACGCGGTGTTACAATCAAATTTCGGGCAAGCAGAACGTATTATCACTTCACTCCCAGCACTCAACGGTGTTGACGAGAACTTCTGTGTCGCTGGTGCAACAGAAGGGTCGGCTATTCGAAAAATCATTGATAGTTTCGGGACGTCCGGTAATTTCGTGGCTTCTAGCGGAGTAATCACAACTGGAAAATATGGCTATGGAATAGGAGGTAACAGTACGAAAGCCAACACAACCTTGGCTACCGCAAAAAGTGGATGTATTTCAGGGAAAGTTTCTGGTAAAGGGCAAGCGGTTGTCTGGCTTACAGGAACCGATAGCGACGGAACTGACGTTACATACTGCGTCGACAGTAAAGGTAACTCGTTAAAGAATATAAAAACGTCAGCAGCGACCATGACAACAGTTGCAGGAACCTTACTCTGTTCGTCAGTAAACTAGAGATAATTGCATAAGTAAGTAAGAAGGATCTGGGTAGAAGAAAAGCGACGGAGAAATCCGTCACTTTTCTTAACTTTCTTCAAGATCATTTTCTAAATACCTCAGTAATAAGTCGTAGAGAACTCTTGTTGAAATGTGTAGCCCACCTTCTAATAGCAGGTAGGTATGCTTGCCTCCTTGTGCCGGTTCTAAGATAAAATTAAGTTTTTCTCCGTTATTTGATTGACCAAAAAGGTACACTGTTTTATCACCAGGTCTTTCTTCAGATTTAACGTCCGGAATTCCTTGTTTCTCTAGAGCTTTAAGCATGAGTCCACCAAAAGCAGAGTTTGCTTGCCCTTCCCTTTCACTATCGGCAGGTTTGTGGTTATTTTCGGTGATAATATTTTTTATGCAGTTGATTAGTGTTTCCTTATCACCAAAAATATCTATTAGAGATATGATGCCCTGGTTGACCATCTTCAGTTGACTAACTTGATAATCCGATCTCATGTTTGTGAGCGAGGGTAGTTTATAGTGCACTGCCTTGAACAAGATTCTTAGATTCGGTCCGCCGTTTTTTAATCGAAAACCCTCTATGAGTGTTTTGTGAATGAGATATGAAACATATGCACCCCTCATGTTGGGTTCTGTGAAGTGTTCCTTGGTCCTTTCATTTACATTAAATGAGGAAACGATTATGTCTAGATGGTTCAGTATGTTCTCCCTTGTCTCTTGGTCATCATATCTGTATGCCTTGGTGCTGTAATACTTGTTGACATAGCCTGCAAAATCAGCCTTTTCTCCATATATGTGCGAGAAGATGTTTCTAACGTTGTCTAAGTCACAAACGAATATGACTTTATCGAATCCCATCCTGTCAGATTCCGTTTCTTCTTTCGATCCCTCTCCCTCCCCGACAAAAGTTGAAAAAACATTGAGGATCCTGAAAATATGTTGAGGGTCCATTCTGTCCAGATCGTCAATGATGAGAACTTTTTTCTCTTTTATTTTTTCAAGGCTATTTTTTATGTCCCCTTCTGTTACGGTTCCACTAACTTCTATTAGTGTCTCGATTGCCTCAAGAAGCTCTTTCATTTTTGGTATCGGTATCACTTTCCCCAAAGACATGACAATTTTATATACCCCATTTTCATGAATATTTGAGAACACCTTCCGTGTTTTGTTTTCGGTCTTGTAGCCTGATTTGTCCAAGATAGACAGAAGTATGTCCGTCTTTATGAACTCCATTATCTTTTCGTTTGTTGCTATTTGATAGTTTGTTGGATGCAAGTGTATGCAGAAGTACTCTTCCTCGTGGTGCTTGAAAAACTTATTCAAAAAGTAGGTCTTTCCGATTCCAAACTGACCGGAGAATAAGATTCTTATATTACCAACCATCTCGAGATGTTCTTTGAACCGGGGGAATAGTACATTGATGTCCAATAGTGTTTCGGGTTCCTTCTCTTCTTCCATGGGGTCGTTGATCGTCAACACTCGGTAGATTCTTTCATTTCGTGCCGTGCCGGTACTATATAGGGCGGAGATGGCTTTGTCCAACATCAATTGCGTCACCTAGATATAATGATGTATATGAATGAGTACCACATTGCACAAAGTTTCAAAACCTTGCTAAAAGTTTATGGGGTCAACGGTCAAAAGTATGATGACCGCTCGCATCCAGACAGTTTATTAACCATTGACAACCTTAAGGTCGGATCAATCTCAGACAGAAGGATCGTGGCTTACAGTGTCAAAAAAGCAGAGACTTGGGAAGACGCATTGAATCAATTCTTGAGTGAGACAGATAAATATTTGTCAGTAATATCTTTTTTGAAACAGACGGCATTGGAAAAACCTTGCGGTGTTGCGATCTATAAGGAAGGTGCAGAATATGCCGGCTTGCTTGTGCCGGTGTATGAAAGTCTAGGGATGTCAGTTTCCCCGTTCTGTGTAGAACAGATTAAATCTTTGGTGGATCATGACGGCATTCCCTGCGAATTCTTCAAATATTGGCGAGATGCACAAGCAACCCCAAGTTATCCCGGAAAAATACTGCTGATGTTTTCTGCACTAGAAGCATTGGAAAAAAAGAAAGATTGTAAAAGATATGAGATAATTGATAAGATTGTTGAAGGGGGAGAAGGAGAAAGGAAAAAGATAGTTAAGTTTAGGGGCAGGTTAGTGCACGGGGGGTACTTTGATAGCAAGGAGAGTGTGGTGTTATATGAAGTGCTTCACAAAAGGGTGATGGAGTACATAGCGAAAGAAGTTTTTGGCGATAAAGTACCACAGCGTGGTCCATTCTCTAAGGAGTCTGTTAGCGAAATTGTGAGTCCTCAAAGGCATGGTGACAAAATTGGTCATGAGTTTTTCGTGACTTTTCAGAGAAGTGATGAAAAAGAGATTGATGTTATTGAATCCCTCTCATATCTGAAGGAAAGGGTTGAAGGGAGTATAAGGTCTACCCCTCCGTCACCTTTCAAATCAGAAACGTACAAAGAACGCCTCACCCTTTTTGAAGATATGGCAGGGTACTAAATCTTTACCCAAGGCAAAGATTTTTACACCACTATTCACCTCCGCTCTCCATTTACCCACCAACCTACCCTTTGGACACAATCAAGAGTGATACCATATAAGTAATATGTCTGTAGCCATCGCAAGGTATAAATGGGCGGGATTATTCATCATTATCAGTCTCATAGCAACAAGCACTGTTACGACACTTGTCGCACATTCACAACAGAAAACAGCACAGCCGTACGGTGTTACGTTGGATACAAAGTATGATACGGGGGTGCATAATGACCGAATAACCTCCAAGAATCGATTGGGCTTTATCGTCGGCAACACGATACGAAATGCGAAGGTGTACCTTCATCTGGAACGTCGAGGACCGAACTCAGTGCATCGAGAGAAGTTCTTTGGCAAAGGGAACGGTAGAAGTCTTAAGATTGTCACCGGCGACCTTCTTCGCGGTACCTGGTTTGTTACCGCAACACAGATAGACGGATCAAAAGCTGAGAGTTTGCCGACAAGCAGTATTCGTGTTGTTGTTGATACTATAAAACCTCGGGCAACGATAACGCGAGGGTACAGGGAAGCATACATTAAGAGAGGTCAGACAGGTGATTTTACCATTCGATTTAGTGAACAGGTTATCGGCTTTACAAAAAGTGACATTCAGGTAAGCAAGGGTACCATTTCTACACCGAGACAGGCAGATGATCCGCTCGTGTACACATTCACCTACACACCACCATCATCAGGACCGTCAGGGTTTGCAAGTATCCACATTCCGGAAGACAGTTTCACCGACCTGGCAGGAAATAGTAGCGTGGCATCAAACCCGGTCTCCGTAACATACCAGGGCGAACCACTCCGACCTTCTTCTGAATCAAAGGAAGATGTTGCCGAGGACACGAGCGACGATACTGCCGATGACTCTGCGGATACGGACAGTAGTAGCGGTACTGACACTGACACGGTGGTCACGAATACCGGGTCAGGAAAGGAGACGACGGATACAGATAACAGCGACGACGATACTACTGAGACCACGGTTGAGATCAAATGGGACAGGACACCGCCAACGGTATACCCGCACCTGACGGGATTTTACGCTGACTACGGAAGAGATACGGTTATCACTGCTGGTTCATACAAGCAGACGGGAGACACCATTTACACCTACGTCGTCTTTTCAGAGAACATGCGACATACCCGAAGCAATGCTTCAAACGCAAAACCAACAGTATTCTACCGTATCGGGAACAATGACAATCAATACGACATTATCAACAATAGTTCAACATTGAAGCATGGGGATTGTAAGCCGGATCATGTGGTGCGAACGAGTGCATACATCTGTCGTTACGATGTCCAGAATTCAGCACGAGGTGCCTTTACCGTACGAGTCGGTCTGCCGACATCTGACATCAGTGGCAACGTCATCGCCGGCAGCTACACACATCGTGACCTCATATTCTTGAACTCAGACCTTGTCACAGAATCTAAAGATGCTGATGATACCAGCTCGAGCACCAGTAGTTCATCAAGCAGTGGTTCATCAACAAGTAGTAGTTCGTCAAGTTCATCAAGCAACAGTAAGGATTCAAGTACGAGTAGTAGCTCATCAAGTTCATCGAGTGACAGCAAGGGTTCCAGTGACAGTAAAAGTAAAGGCGGTTCTGGAGGAGGCGGAGGAAGTGCAATCGCTCCTGGTGGGGTAGGTAATGATACGCCGTCCATCTCTACACCGGCATCAATTGCAGGACAACCATTCGCTACACTTTTTTCACAAGGTCAGTCAGGCATCGCTGTTCGTGACGTACAGGTTGCACTGAATGCAACATCGTGTAAAGTGGCGAAAGCAGGTGTCGGATCTCCCGGAAATGAGACTACCTATTACGGTCAGCTGACGACCAATGCTGTTGCTTGTTATCAACAGGCACGGGGTCTGCCGATAACGGGAAACCTTGATGAGCTTACTAATTTGCGATTGCAAATCTCGTACGTAAAGCACCTCATTCTTCAATATTTTGATGACAACGGTATTGATCCGAGAGATTACGGCCTTACCCGAAGTGATTTGGAGGAGTAATCCGTTACCAGGAACCCGATCATGCGTGGCATTCTGTTAATCAGTTTTAAGGTGTTGCGAGGGTCGTAAGTGCGTAGAATGATAAAAGTTGCACGGTGTGATATAACATGAGCATGACTAACAAGAAATTGAAAAATTACCTCCTTATACGAATGTCTGATAATAAGGTTGTTAAAAAATTCAAGACAGAAGACGAAGCTGGTAAATATTTCTTGAATAAAAGATCTGTACACAAAGGTGAGGGATATCTATTAAAGCGCCCTCTTGTAACAACCACCGGGTATAACCAATCACTCTAGTGCATTACGAAGTTGAATTGCATTAAAAGACACAAACGATAGTTGCACAAAAACCTTTATTTATGATATTATCTTACTGACCTGAGCGGGTAACTGCTGGTCGAGACAATTTCGTCTGGAGGAAAGTCCGGACACTCCCATACGTTTGTATGGAGCAGGGTAGCGGGTAACACCCGTCCGTCGCAAGACGAGGGATGCGAGCAGAGACGTCGGAACCGAGAGGGGACGATACCTTTCTAAGGTAAGTGTGTGCGGTGACGTACACGGTGAAACGGCTAAATTCCTATCTGAGTGCAAGGTCGTGCTGTGACTTTTTGTTGCAGAGTGCCGCATGAGCACGTCGGTAACGGTGTGCCAAGATAGATGGTTACTGCCCAGCAATGGGTACAGAATCCGGCTTATACCTCAGGTCATACGAGAAAAAGGACACCTTGTCGGTGTCCTTTTTCGTTGCAAGTTATTGAAGGTGGAATCATGGACTTGATCTGTCCGTTTTTGAGCAATGTGTTATCCTGCTACTATTCATATTCAAAGGTCATATGGAAAAGGTACTATTTACTAACAAGGAAAACTTGAAGTGGGCACGCAAGAGGTCGGGGTTTGATTTTTCATACATATACAAGAAAACCGGATGGAAGCCTGAGAAGAGAAAGATACAAAAATGGGAAGAAGGGTCTGATTTCCCTACCATCAGCGAACTACGAAAACTCGGGGAGGTGTACCGGTGTGCATGGACACTCTTTATCCTCAAAAAAAATGCAAAAGATCTCGGTTTCAAACCCTTGGAGTTCAGGAAGATATTTGGTACAGATCAAATCGCACCATCTCCATTTTTGCTTGAATTTCTCAATGATTTAAAAAGCAAGCAGAATTTTTTGATAGAGTTTGCTGATACGCTCGGTTTAAGAAATAACCGGCTTGTTGGTTTATGTAAGGATCTTGATAATAGAGAAGCTGTTGCTAAGAAAATCATCCAGCACACCGAAATTGATATGGATGTGTTTTGGAAAAAACGAACAAGGTTGGATGGATTTAATTATCTCGTAGAATGCCTTGAGAGAAAGAATATTTTCGTTTCGTTAACAAATTCACATGCTGGTAAGGTGATTCCCGTTGAACAAATGCGAGGAGTTTTGCTGAACTCCAATATTGCACCTATTATTGGCATTAACACAAAAAATGAATCATACGGGGCAAGGATTTTTACCGTTTTTCACGAGCTCACCCATTTGTTCAGAGGAGACTCATTTCGTGGTGACGCTGAAGTTGCAAAGATAAATTTTCGCAAACACTTTGGTGACAAAAATGATAAAGAGTCTTTTTGTGACAGTGTTGCTGCCCGTATTCTTGTCCCCGACAGTCAGTTGAAAAAGATTAGTGACCCCATAGAAAAAGACTTGATTGAACGAGAGTGCGTAAGACTGAAGGTTAACCACCAGCCACTGCTGTACAGAATGCAAGATTTCGGACTGTTGAGCCAAAAGGAAGTTGGTGAGTTATTGAAAAAGTTGAGGGAGGACAAGGTGGAACTATCTAACGTTCAAGGTGACAAGAAAGGAGGTCCTGACGGAGGATTCCTTAAAATGTTGCAAAATGGCAGGGCTTTTGTGCATGCGGTTAATGAGTTGTACTTTCAAGGTTTTGTGACATTTACACAGGCACTCAATGTCCTTAACGTAAAAGCAAAAACATACAGAAAGTTTGCCGAGAAGGTATGAGTATTGAATCACAGAAATACTGTTTTGATACAAACTGTTTTATTGAACCGTGGAATAAGTTTTATTCCTACACATCACACGCATCGTATTGGGACGATATTATTTTGCCGGAGATACAGGGTGGCAATATTATCATTCTTGATGAAGTGTACAACGAGTTAAAACAAAAGGATGATGATATTCTTGCGTGGCTGAAAAAGCACAAGGTAAAAGACAATAATGTAGTAGAGACAACGGTTGACCATGCTCGTCACGTGCAATCTCTTCTAGACACATATCCACGGTTGACTGACAGCTCAAGGGGTCGGTCTGTAGCTGACCCCTTTTTGATAGCATATGCAAAAGAAAACAATATTCCGATTGTCACTCTTGAGGTAGCAAGCGGCACGATGGGTAAGCCGAGGATTCCTGATGTCTGCAAGAAAGAGTCTGTTGCCTGTATGAGTCTGTACGATTTTGTTGACAGGATGGGCATTTCATTTGCGGTGAAATAAGGGTGGGGCACAGAAAGCCCGTTTCTCTATGAGTGCGGTGGTATACTAGGAACATACACGAGACTCTTCCGCACGTATCAAAAAAGAATGCGAAATATACTAGACAAATCTCACACGAGACTGCACAGCATTGCCCTTGTGCTTGGATCAATGAGTATCTTTGGATACATCATTTCCTTTATCCGTGACCGTGCCTTTGCCCACTATATCGGTGCCGGTGAACTGCTTGATGTGTATGTTGCCAGTTTTCGTGTTCCGGACCTTCTCTTTATCACTGCGACTGCCTTTATCTCGCTCTATGCACTGCTGCCGCTTTTTGAGGAAGTAGAGCAGAAGGGGAGGCAGGTGCTGCAGGAATTTGTCAATACAACCTTTTACCTCCTCCTCATCTATCTCATCATTAGCGGTACCGTTCTCTTTTTCGCCATCCCCGTCATCGGAGAGTATCTCTTCTCCGGTTTTTCTAAGGAGGGATTTGCTACCTTTGTTCTCTTCAGCCGCATGTTCCTCATTCAGGCGATATTCTTTGCAATTGCCGGTTTCTTCACCGCTCTACTCCAGTACCGTCGTCGCTTCTTTGTCTACGCACTCCTTCCCATCCTCTACAACATCGGTATTCTCATCGGTGTCCTCGTTCTCTATCCGTCGTTCGGACCGATCGGGTTAGGGATTGGTGTCGTACTTGGTGCTCTGTTAAACGTTACTATTCAATTGCCTGTTATCTTGCACCACCACATCCTCACTGCTATTGAGCCGTCTCGGCGCATGCTTCGGTATGTCCGGCGTACCATTGCTATGTCTATTCCTCGTGCGGCTTCGTTCCTCTCGTTCGGACTGGCACACCTCCTCATATTCAGTTTTATCGTCTCGCTCTCAGAGGGATCGCTCAGTATCTATTACTTTGCTGAAAATCTTCGTGCCATACCGCTCGTCGTTGTCGGTCTTTCATACTCTATTGCCGCATTCCCCCTTTTGGTCAGCCATTTTGCAAAAGGTGACATGGGATCATTCAATCGTACCGTTCTCCGCACCATTCGTCACCTCTTCCTCTTTATTTTTCCGCTCATCGCCTTTGTCTTCACGCTTCGCGAAGAGATTATTGGCTTCTTCTTTGAGACCGGCCGCTTCACTCATGAGATGACCTTCATCACCGGTACCATTGTCGGCGCTTTCATTTTTGGGGCCCTGACGATGAGTATCATTTCACTCTGTGCACGGGCTCTTCATGCGTGCAATCGTGCATGGCTTTCGTTTGCAATCCTCTTCACCCACTCTGTCGTTGAGGTTGGGGCAGTGTTTCTCCTCGTCCACTACCTCTACGGATCAACGATCCTGACGTTTGTTCAGAGTGCAACCGGTCTGACCGGCAGCGGGTTCGGAACCCTCTTCGCCGTCGTCCTCATTATTGTCGTGACCGAAGTTGTCACTGCCGTTGCAATTATTGCGGCACTGGTACGTGCGACGGGACAGAAGGCCCGGCCGATTCTCGCTTCCTTTGTGCAGAACACCGCTATTGCCGTGATTCTTGCCGGATTCCTGTTTGTGGTGAAGTCGGTATTTTTCTCAAACATTTCGTACGCATCGACGGAGGGACTCTTCTCCATACAGGGACTCCTCTCTATCAGTGCACTCGGGGTAATCGGATTCGGTGCATGGTATTTCCTCCTTCGCCAGTTTAACAATGCAGAAGGTGCGGAGTTTCGCAAAAAACTACATGATTCTCTTCGGTCACTATGGAACTAATTCGAAACATTGCAATCATTGCACACATTGACCACGGGAAGTCGACGCTTGCTGACCGCATCCTTGAGCAGACGGGTGCACTGGAGCAGCGGCAGATGCGGGAACAAGTGCTTGATCAAATGGATCTGGAGCGGGAACGGGGTATCACCATCAAAATGCAGCCGGTTTCCATTCCGTATACCCGATCAGACGGCACCTACACGCTCAATATTATTGATACACCGGGACACATTGATTTCTCCTACGAGGTATCCCGTGCCCTCCGTGCAGTTGAAGCGGTGCTCCTGCTCGTTGACGCAACGCAAGGGGTCCAGGCACAGACACTTTCGGTGCTCACCATTGCCAAGGATCTCAACCTCACCATTATTCCCGTGCTCACAAAGATTGACATGGCACATGCACAAATTGATGCAGTGGCAAACGAGGTTGCCGACCTGCTGCACTGCTCACCAGATTTGATTATCCGTGTCTCCGGTAAGACCGGGGAGGGAGTTTCCGGTCTGCTCGACGCAATTGTTGACCGATGTCCGCCTCCGACTGTTGATCTGGAAGGAACTCGTGCCCTCGTTTTTGATTTTTCATACACAAACCACACCGGTATCAATGCATTTGTTCGGGTCTTTGGCGGATCATTTTCTTCTGGTGAACGGCTCACGCTCTGCGGTACATCGGCCCACTTTTCACTCAAAGATGTCGGAGTGTTTCGGCCCGGCATGACATCAACTGAGTCACTGGAGGCAGGGATGATCGGCTATTTTACGACCGGTATCAAAGAACCCGGCACTGCTGTTGTCGGTGACACGGTGATTCATGCGCGGGATACGGTCGAACCGTTCCCGGGATACCACGAAGTTTCACCGGTGCTGTGGGCATCGCTATACCCGCAACAGGCTGACGAGTATCCGACACTGGTCCGTGCACTGCAGCAAGTGCGTCTCTCTGATGCGTCACTCACCTACGAAGAAGAACGGTCATCGGTGCTGGGGAAAGGGTTTCGGTGCGGATTTCTCGGTATGCTACACCTTGAAACAGTCACCGAGCGAATTCGTCGTGAAGGCGGTCTTGATCTTGTCGTTACCACGCCGGGGACTGAGTATGTGGTTGTGAAGAAAGCAGGAGAGGCCGTTACCGTCGTAACGCCCGAACAGTTTCCGGACACGCATGAAATTGCATCAGTAACAGAGCCGTGGGTGTCCGCAGAGATATTTACCCCGACGGAGTTTGTTGCACCCATCTCTCAGCTCTTTGTCGACTTTGAAGGGTATGTTCAAGAGGTGAAAAATTTACGGAACAATCGGTGCTCCGTTACCGGTGAGCTGCCGTTGCGGGAAATGATGCGATCCTTCTTTGACCGCCTGAAAAGCGTCAGCTCCGGATACGCTTCACTCTCATACCGGGTGACTGAGAACCGACCGGCTTCGGTTGTCCGGATGGATGTGCTTCTCGCTGAAGAGGTGTTCCCCGCATTCTCCACCATTATCTCCCGTGCCCGCGTTGATCGTGAGGCACGAGACCTTGTCGCAGTGCTGCACGACACGATCCCCCGCACCCTCTTTGTTATCAAAATTCAGGCTCGTGTCGACGGAAAAATTATTGCATCAAAGACACTGCCGGCACTGCGAAAGGATGTCACCGCAGGTCTGTACGGAGGAGATATTACGAGAAAAATGAAGTTGCGGGAGAAACAGAAGAAGGGGAAACAGAAGATGCAGACGGCGAGCCGTGTGCAGGTCTCCCATGATACGTTTCTCAAGGTGGTGCAGCGGCGGTCTGCCTAGGTAATTGCCTGTGGGAATGACGTGACGATAAATGAGACGATAACCACGACAATGATGAGGATGAAGACAACTTTTCGTATCCACTCTTGCATATGACCTCTAGTATATACTGAAACGAACTATGAAACGAACGCTCAGGACAGGCATCAGTGTCGCCGTTTTCATTTTTCTTTCCTTTGTCGCACTGACAAGTTTTTTAAGCCTCAAAGATTCGTTTGCTTCGTATCGGCAGTCGAGAAAGTACGCTAATCATGCATTGCTGGAGCGCTCCTATGTTGAGCAGCAATTGCTGGATGTCCAGATGATATCAGCCCGGCAAGGGTACGATATTGAGCGGGTAGAGGTCCTGGAACAGACCAGTTTGAACCGAATTGACCTTCGCGGCGTCAGCCTCAATCCGGGGGAAAACCGCCCATTTTCGCCAAATGAGGTCGATTTTACAGTACTTGAGCAGGAAACCGGTCGTTTCTGAAGCCCAACATGGAGAGATATTGACTATATCCACCATATATGCTATCTTTTTGCTAGGTGACGGTTGAAAGGTCGGGCTTGCTGAGGAGGGTCGTGCTATGTTGATTTCGGTCGCATAGCAAGGTCCTGCCAGCAATGGTGGGGTCTAGACTCTTCTCGTCTCGTTCGTTCGAACAATGTTGGAACAAAAGACGGACTTGTCTCACGCCATGTCCTCCGGACTAATGGTTGAGACGACGTCTTCCAGCGGCGTTCCCTTTTTGGGGTCGCAAGATCCCTCCTTCCACACCGTCATGCTGTCCTTTTCGAAGGTTGTGTGACGAGGTCACTTTAGATTAGTCGTTACTGGAATTCGGGCAACCCCCTGGGTTGCTTTCGAAGGAGGTGGTGCTACCCGGAATACATAACGGGGGTGACTGTCGGTCGGTTCGAAACCGAAACCGAGGAGACCCGCTCTTACGAGCGGGTCTTTTTTTTTTGCATCAAAAACAATCCGTGTCGTGTGGTACACTATATACATTGTTCATATAATCATATTAGGTACATACACTTTATGGAAAAAAAGGTAGAAATATATACATCACCAACCTGTCACTTCTGCACTGAACTGAAGACATTTTTGGACGAAAAGCAGGTCACATACGTCGAGTATGATGTTACCGCAGATGAAGAAAAGCGGAAAGAACTCATTGACCGCAGTCAGCAAGTCGGTGTCCCGGTTGTCTTTATTGACGACACCGAAATGATTGCTGGCTTTGATAAAGAGAAAATAGTCGCGGCACTCGGTCTTGCGTAGTGCCTGACTCCCTGTAGTTCAACGGGATAGAACGGGTCCCTCCTAAGGATCAGATCTGGGTTCAAGTCCTGGCAGGGAGACTTGCACGGTGACGGAACAGGTGCACCGTGGTGGATAAATAAGGGGTGTGGCAGTGTGGTGGTATACTACATCCGTATGGAGGAGGAGCCAGCCGTCAATCAGGCGCCGACGAGGCGGGCGATGAATGAACTACTTCGTTTGACGAGGGAGAACAACCGAATTCTTCGGGCAGAGCGAAACTTACGTCGACTGAAAGGGATTGCCGTCTTACTTGTTTTGCTCGGAAGTACCGGATATGGATACCACCTCTTCAATCGATACCAATCTGAGGTCGTTGCCACTGTCAACCAACTTAACGAGCTGCGTGGACAGGTTGAGACAGTCGTTGACGAGGTAGGGCAGATTGCTGATACTGCAAAGGGTCTCACAGACATTCTTGGCGGGGACGGGGAGTAGCGGGTCAGTGTATACTAATCGGGGTGGATTTTGCTGAGGTAGCTCAGTTGGCTAGAGCATTCGCCTGAAGAGCGAAGGGTCGTGGGTTCGAGTCCCACCCTCAGCACACGAAAAGGAGTTTCGGGTAGTATGGCATGGCAGACTAGGTGTATATGTCTACCTTCATAGATTTGTTCTGTGGTATTGGTGGGTTTCGAATAGCCCTTGAGCGGCGAGGGATGTGCTGTGTGTTTAGCAGTGACATTGATGAACATGCAAGGCATGCATACAGAGAAAACTTCGGAGAAATGCCGTATGGGGATATTAGAGAGATAGCAGAGAAAGACATACCAAAGCATGACATCTTGTGTGCCGGTTTTCCCTGCCAGAGTTTCAGCATATCGGGTAACCGTGGCGGATTAGGAGATGAGAGGGGAAGACTTTTTTATGAAGTTGTGCGGATAGCGAAATATCACAAACCTTCCATACTCTTATTGGAGAATGTAAAGAATATTCTCACCGTTGAAAACGGATCAGTAATACGTACAATTGAACGCGATTTGAAGGAAATAGGGTACTCGGTTCAGTATTCCACGCTCAATGCCTCACACTTCGGTGTTCCGCAGAGCAGGGAACGGGTGTATTTTGCGTGTGTGCGGGATGACCTAAAATCGTCTCGACACTTTGACTACACACCGCCGGAAGAGTCGCACGAAAGAGTGTATCTCGAAGATGTTTTAGAGGACGTTATAGACGAGACACTTTACGTAAACAGGGATGATATCGTTATACAAAAACAACCGAAAGAATATGCCCTGCGTCCGCTGCGGGTAGGGATGCTGAATAAGGGGGGGGCAGGGAGAGCGTATCTATTCACCAAAAGGACACGTTATCACTCTTTCTGCAAATGGCGGCGGTGTCGGGGCAAGAACAGGGTTGTACTTGGTTGATGAAAAAGTACGAAAACTTTCTCAAACGGAATGTAAGCGTCTCATGTCATTTCCGGACGGTCATTATGTAAGTGACGGGGTGCAGGGATACAAGCAGTTAGGTAATGCGGTAATGCCGTCTATGGTCGGTTGCGTATTTGATAGTATTACTGCCGCATGAGCAGTAAAAACCCGGAAATAGGAAAGGAAGTGGAAGCGTTATTTTGCAACAGTATGGGGAGTCAGTCAAAAGTTATTGAAACTCTGCAAAGCCATCGCACAGTATACTTGCAGGAAGGAAGTGACCTAATCTCAGTACCGAATAGTGTGTGATGTACACTACATATTATGGAACAGGCAATCTTTGCAGCGGGCTGTTTTTGGGGTGTTGAACAGGCTTTTATGAATCTACCCGGTGTTACGAATACACGGGTCGGCTACATCGGCGGAACAACAGAGAATCCCACCTACGAAGCTGTTTGCGGCGGGGGAACAGGGCACAAAGAGGCCGTTGCGGTTTCGTTTGATCCGAAAAAAATCTCCTATGATGATTTGCTGCGTGTGTTCTGGGAGATACATGACCCGACCTCGTGGGATCGTCAGGGAGCGGATCATGGAGAGCAGTACCGTTCCGTTATTTTCTATACCAACAAAGAACAGAAAGAGAAAGCAGAACAGGCAAAACAAGAACGAGATGAGTCAGGTATGTTTGACAGCCCGATTGTGACAGAGATACTGCCGGCAGCAACGTTTTGTGAGGCGGAAGAATACCACCAAAAGTACCTCCAGAAAAACAATAAAACGTGCGGTGCGTGATGTCGGCTTACGACTTCTTTCTACCTCGTTTTGGGAAGATGCCCCCTCTTACTTTTTTTTTACGGACAACCTTTTGTGTGCTTCTTTGTCGATCTTCGGCATGGCGATGCGTAAGATGCCGTCCCGGACTTCTGCTTTTGAGTCTTCCACCTCAACCTCAGCAGGGAGGAGGACTGACCGGCTGAATGATCCGAACCGAACTTCCTCATACAAGTAGTCACCGTCTTTTTCTGCGTGCTGCTCGTTTGACTCAGCGCTGATGGTAAGCATCTCTCTGTTGAGATCAACCTTAATGTCGTCTTCATCAAGACCGGGAACTAACGCCTGTGCAACCAACTCGTCTCCCGTATCAATGAGGTTAATTTGCAAATCACTGATTCCTTCTTTGTTCTCGATCGGCACTCGCTTTTCTTCTTCAAAGAGGTCTGCATCAAGCTCCTCATCCCCGTCTATTTCGGCAAGCAATTCGCCATCAAGCTCCTCAAGCAGGTCATCAACATCGTCATCCTTACCGAACAGACGGCTTGCCAAGGAACGTTTCTTTTTTCTATTTGCGACCATACACCCCGCACTCTTATACACCAGTACTATACCACGATAGCAGGGTTATCGTGGTGGTTGTGCACTACGTTGCGAGGGAAAGATTTGGATCTGCGGTGAGGTTGGCAGGGTTGTCTGTAACGTTTTGCCTGCGATATGCCGCTACCCCAATCATCACCGCGTTATCCGTCGCCTGTCGTGCCGTCGGTTGGTAGTAGTCTACCGAAGGGTAGGATTGTACCAACGTTTTAACAGCCGTTCTCACGTGTTCGTTTGCCGCAACACCGCCGCTGAGCACGACGCTTCTCGGGTGATATGCTTCAATTGCCCGCTGCAGCTTCGCCAGCAATGTCTCTGTAACTGCGTCTTCAAGCTCGCGGGCAAGTGCTTTTTTCTCATCTTCAGAGAATGCCGTTTTCTCAGCCACCGTTCGGACTGCAGTCTTGAGACCTGCAAACGAAACATTATACGTTTCATCTTTGCTCATCGGACGGGGAAGGGAAACCGAAGATGTGAGATCTCGTTTCCGAGCCTCTTTTGCCAGTCGTGCTATTTCAGGACCGCCCGGATATGGCAGTCCGAGAAGCCGTGCCACCTTATCGAATGCTTCTCCGGCGGCGTCATCAACCGTACCACCCAGTATCTGATACTTGTTTGCCGATTCTGAAAGGACGAGCTGCGTATGTCCTCCCGAGACAAGGAGGGCGAGGAGCGGGTATGCAGGTGTGATTAAGCACTTGTCACGGGAGAGGAGGGCGGCAACGATATGCCCCTCCATATGGTTTATGGGAATAATCGGAATGTTCCACAGTGCAGCGTAGAGTTTTGCAGCGTTAATGCCGACCCAGAGAGCAGGAGAGAGACCGGGACCTCGGGTGACCGCGATGCGGTCAATGCCGTGCACTGCCTTTTTTTCAAACAGTTCCTTAGCAGTATTGAAAAGGTCTTGGTCCCGGTCGCACCAAGATGCCATTTCGTCAGTGCAAAGAACAGACGGGTCGTCAGAGAGAAGGTTGAGTTCTTGCAAAAGGTCGTGGGTGAGGTGTGGGAGGTTGTGCTGATGTTCTCGCTTTGCAAGATTAGGATAGACACCGCCGTATGCAGCGTGTTTCTCTGCCTGAGAGTAGAGTTTTTCACCCAAAACCTGACACGCAACGGATCCGCCGGTGTCAGAAAAAGAGAGGAGGGCGACGGCAGTTTCGTCACAGCTCGTTTCAATGCTGAGGATTCGCATGGTGCAGAGTATATCACGCACTGAACTGCGACGGTTCTATGGAGTATCAAAAAACGGGTTATGAGCAACCTCCCAGAGGTGACCGTCCGGGTCTTCGAAATACCCTGAGTACCCGCCCCAAAACACTTTTTGCGGTTCTTTACGGATCCTGGCACCGGCTGATCGTGCAAGATTGATAACCTCACTAACTTCTTTTTCTGTCGCAACGTTATGTGCAATGGTACATCGAGGCAAATCTTCCCGTGTTCCTGCCTCACCGACACCCTCGGTCTCGGCAAACTTCTCTCTCGGATAGAGTGAGAGCCACGCTCCGTTCAGCGGAAAGAAGGCGATTGCTGATGAGTCATCTGCCGAACGCATGGGGAGTCCGAGTCCGTCTCGATAGAAGGATACCGACCGCTGCAGGTCATCAACCAGCAAGGTGATGATGGAGATACTCCCTTTCATAGACCGGTGATCCCTATTGGGTAAGGCTTTGTATCTGTTTTTCAATCTTCGAAACCATCTTTCCCAGCTCCAGCACGAGATCACGCAGTAGTGCAATGGCCTGTTGGTCAGCGTCTTGTGTCGTTTGGCTGGCGACGACTACCGGATCAACACTCTCTTTACTCCGACCGGTGATGGTAACCACATTAGAATTAGAGCTCTCGATAATATCACTTCCCCACGGTGTATACGAAACAGCCTTCAGGCGAAATTGCAACGATGCGATGCTCGGAATAGTCAGTGCCTGAGCATCAAGACTTCCCGTAGTCTCAAAGGAATAGATTTCTCGGAATGCCGATTCCCACGTGCTCGCATTGCCGTTTTGACCGGGGGTCAGCACCTCAAGCCGGTACCAATGTTTTGGCAGGATCCAGTTTTGGACAGGGGTAAAGGAGTATTGCAACGTGTTGTCATCGAGAGATCCGGTAAGATTGAAGTTTGTCGGTGCAGAGAGTCGGGGAGAAAGGGAGAGGGTAACCGCGTCAGAAACGGTACTCTCGGAAAATATGGTGTATGCAGCGTCTTCATACAGCGATGCCTCAACACGAAGTTGAAAGGTGCCGACGTCCTTGCTGTGTCCCCACGTTGCAAGGGAGAGTAATGTGTTGAGCACATCATCGCCAGGAATGGTTCCTGATGTGGTTTCTGTTTCATGAAGCGTGCTCCAGGTGTCATTGTGGTCATATCGTGTCTCAATTCTGTAGAGAACGGAGAAGCGCTGAGAATCATTGGTAGTGATACCGGAGAAGGAGTACGTAATACCTCCTTGAGCATCGGATTGATTCACAAAACTCGCGGCAACATTCGTTACCTTCGGTGCGAATGAAGGGGTAACCACGTTACTCTCCGGTGACTCAGATCCTTTTCGAAGTCGCCACACAGTTTGGTTATTTTCGTCGGTACCGTCAGCATAAATGGTGTGTGCGATAACGGAGATTTTTGCACTGCTGCACAGGGGGAACTTTGCTACGTTGAAGGATGTTGCTTTGAACCAATCTGAGTAGGTCTTTTTCCCTTGTTCGGCTCCGTAGACGGTAGCACAGTCGGAGTCACTCGCATATTCAGAGGAATACACGTAGACAATCTCACCGTCAACAGGCTCTCCGCCGTTGCCGTCGGCACTGTTGCGAGCTGCGTCAAGGTCAACAGGGCTTGAGACAGTGACCCTGGCAGATCCGGAATAGCCGGAGAGCGTGATAACTGGCTTCGCAAGCGGTTTTACCGATTCTTTCACTGCACTCTTTTGTATTTGTACAGCAGATCCGATGCCGTTGATAAGACTAGAGATGCCGTAGCCAACATTCCCCACTTGATCGGTTGACCGGAAACAAATTTTACTATTGTTATCTGTCGTCGCACGTAACGTTATCGTAGACCCTTCAGTGTATGTTGTCGGTGAATTGAAATCACCCGCCACACAGCTGGTTTTCGATTGTGCATTTGCTATTTGCTTGTATACCCAGGTTGTCGTACCGGCATCACTGTCAGTTGCTGAGACAGTTTTTTGCGATGCAGGGTCGGTATTGGCTGGTCCTGAAACCGTGACGATCGGTGCGGTGCGGTCAATGCCGTTGATAAGACCGGAGATGCCGTAGCCGATGTTTCCTGCCCCGTCCGTTGACCGGAAACAAATTTTACTATTATTGTCTGCCTCGGCACTGAGGGTAATTGTTTGTCCTTCGGTATAAGTTGTTGGTGAGGTACTGAAGTCAGCGGCGACACAACTCGTCTTTGACTGCGCATTTGCTATCTGCTTGTATACCCAGGTTGTTGAAGTACTGTCATCGTCTGTTGCTGAGACAGTTTTTTGCGATGCAGGGTCGGTATTGGCTGGTCCTGAAACCGTGACGATCGGTGCGGTTTTGTCATCGACATCGCGGTGAAACGGGTTGGTAGCGGTGAGGAAAGACAGTCCGTCCGATAATCGGGTATCACCGTTGTCAAGGACGTAATAGATTCGCTGCTCCTGTTCACAACTGCCGACGGTTTGGTGTTGCCCGCTAAAGGCTGTTGGAAATCCGCTTCGTGATGCGTCACGGCAGGCAGTTGAGTTTGTGCGGAAGACGGCATAGAATCGTGAGGTCTCTTTGTCCCAATCAATCAGAGGGTACCCTTCCACCTCATCTTCACAGATGGCGTCATTATTGAGAATTTTACAGAGGTTTCCGTCTATCGGCGTTATGTAAATACTTTTGGCAGGGTCGGTAGAGTCTGCCGCGTTTCCGTCCACCCACCCTGTTCCAACCCACCGGTTGTTCGGATATGATTGCGTCAGGTAGGTGCCGCCGTGATAATCATCGAATACCTTTTTTAGGCGGGAGAAGTCATACGAGATGACATTGTTTTGGGTAGTGGTAACGTAGTCTGTCTCGATACGCAACGACCATCCGTTTGGAATGATGAGCTTACAGCTGTCTTGCGTACTGATTTCTTCGTGGCATTCACCGAGATAAGGAACGGCGGCGGTAGTCGGTCGCACTGCCGGGTTTGATGGTACTACGGCGAATGCATAGTTTGAAGTGGTCAGGCAGAGAATGCAAAAAACTATGATAGAAGCGTAGGTTGTAATACTTTTGAAAGAAAAGTGGTTTGTGTGCCGCATACAAGGTTCTTTATTGTTTATAGGTAATCAAGACAAGTATGCCATGAAACACCACTTTCACCAAAGGTTCTTGTCTTTCCAGAATGCTCGCACCTTTTGAAAATGCCCAATCCGCTCATTGATTTTCTCAATCTCTTTCGGGTAAAATTCAAAAAGACGGTCACACATTTCCAGCATCCATTCCTTGCGAGAGTAGGATTCTTTAACCTCTATCTCGTTGGCATTTGCAATTTGTATTTGTCCCCAACCTAGTGCACCAAGGGTGAGACAGGACCATGCAAAAAACTCTATCGGTCTAAAAAGCGTCCGCTTGATTGCGAATTTTTTGTTCATGATCTCATAGTCAATCTTTAGAATAACAAAATTGTTTTTATCGTCTTCGTACAACCTACTGAGGCGTTCCACTGATGTAAGATTGGGCATATTAAACTCGGTATCCAATCGATGTGTTTTTACATCAACGACATAATAATTATTATCTTTATCATAGAATGCTATATCAGCCATTGCACGCCTTGTAAAAGAAGCAGAAGGTTCTTTCGTCGATGCGTCAGTGCCTAATGCGTTATCAACTATTTCTCGAAAGTTTTTCTCCAGAACGGTTTGTATCGCATCTCCTACCGCACGCGGGCTGTTGATTGTCTGTTGAGATAAAAAGTTTGGGTGTGAGGATAAAAAATCTTGCACTTGCTTTTCAATAGTCCTGTGGAATCTTTGTGTAAAAATGTTCTTCATTGTTTGATATTGTTGCCCGCATTTCGTTCCCAAAAAACTCCATCGGTATATCCCTGTATACGTTTATCCTCCTTTGCCTGCCGCAGTCTTTTCTGTGCAATGAGGCAGTAGTGCCGGTCAATCTCAATACCCACATGTCTTCTATTAAGTTTCTCCGCAACGACGGAAGTGGTGCCTGAGCCGAGGAACGGGTCAAAAACCAGATCATTTTCGTTTGAGCTCGCCAACAGTATTTTTGCAAGTAATTTTTCAGGCTTTTGTGTCGGATGTTCCGTGTTCTCTTTCATCGACCAGAAGGGGATTGTTATGTCAGTCCAGATGTTGGAAGGGAATGTGTCTCGATAGCTAGTACCGTCAAAGCCATGTTTCCAGTCCTTCGGCTTTCCGTTCTCCCTATACGGTGCGATAACTTTCTTCCTTAATTTTACCGTCTCAACGTTAAAAGTGTAGGTGTTAGAGTTGGTGCAAAAGAATATATCCTCAGAGCAGTTTTTGTAGTTTGTCTTTGCCCCTCTCCCTTTCTCTCGTTCAAAAGTTATCCTGTTCCTCACGATAAAGTGTCTGCTCAAGACCGTGTGCAGGGCGGGACTTGATCGCCAATCGCCGCATACATACAGTGATGCGTCGTGGGTAAGTTTACTTTTTAACTTCGAAACCCACGCTTCGGTATATGCCTCATAGGATTGAATATCCATTTTCTTAAAAACCACATCATTAAATTTTTTATCTATGTTGTACGGCGGGTCTGCAAATACAAGGTTGATGAAGTTGTTTGGCAGGAAGTCAAGTGTGTCAAAAACACTCTGACACACAATCTTATTCTCTATATCCGTTCGTCGGGTATTCTTTGTAACAGAAATGACATATTCTTCGGAAAATGATTTTTCATCATCGTGTAAAGTCAGCGTCTTATTCCTTGATGTCGTTTCCATGGGTGCAGTATTCGGTAGGTGGTATGAGACTTAAGATTGTAACCCCTCCCACGTCAAAGTCGTATGTTGACAGTATATCTTGTTTTACCCGGAAGTGGTTGATATTCTATATACGACGATGAAAATTACCCTTACCAGTATATTTGTAGAAAACCAGGAAAATGCCCTGCAATTTTATATCGAAAAACTCGGGTTTGCAGAAAAGGAAAATGTTTCTGTCGGTGCATTTAAATGGTTGACTGTTGTTTCGCCCGGTGATGAAGATGGCACAGAGCTGTTACTTGAACCAAACGATAACCCGGTAGCACGGACATATCAAGAAGGAATTTTTAAACAGGGTATTCCGGCGGCATCATTCAGCGTTGATGACGTAGAAAAAGAATATAAGCATCTTGCGTCAATCGGCGTTGTGTTCACCATGAAACCGACGCGAACAGAGAATGCCATCGTGGCTGTTTTTAATGATACTTGCGGAAATCTTATTCAAATTGTAGAAAAAAGAATGGAGGATTCTGCATAGGGAATTTACTGTTTTCTGCACCCGCGTGCTCACCGTGCCAGCTTACACTCTATTAAGAGTGGGCGATACAGGACTTGAACCTGTGACCTCTCCCACGTCAAGGGAGCACTCTAGCCAACTGAGCTAATCACCCGATATGTTGACAGTATATCCTGTTTTGTCCGGAAGTGGTACGTGCATTGCGGTGTGTGGTATGGTGCTACTAATCAAGGCCCTATCGTCTAGCGGCTAGGACGCAGCCCTCTCACGGCTGAAACCGGGGTTCGATTCCCCGTAGGGTCACACGAGTTCCAATGCGGTGTAATATTGTCGGGTTAGTTTTTTGAACTTGGAGGACCAGAACTCCTGGTATAAATCAAGGTGTGGTATGGTGTATATTGCAATTTAAGCATCCCTATGTTGTCGGTCCCCAACACCTTTAAGGAACAAGTGCAGTTAGTCGTTTATCTCGTTCACAAATTCGGCAACAAAGGGGTAGAAATCGTGAAGGCAGTAAAACTCATCGCCCTGGCTGATGTCTATGCTCTTCGCCATTACGGAAGTACGCTCTCAAGTGATACGTACTACGCCATGAAAAACGGACCGGTTGCTTCAAACATTGATAATATCATTGAACAGTCGGATGAGTATCTCGGTGATCTTGACCGTATTCAGTATGTTAAGGAGTTCTTGGAGCGGGAACCAGGTAATACATGGAGTCGGGTGAGGGCAGGGCAGGAAGCCGATAGTGATTATTTATCGGAACGGGATACTGAAGTACTTGATATGATTTTTGAAAAATACTATGACTGTTCCCCGCGTCACATTATTGAAAAAACACATCAATATCAAGCGTGGAAAAAACATGAAAGTGCACTGCAGGAGGCGGGCAGTGGGCGTGTAGAAATGGAAGAGGAGGATTTTTTTGAAAATGACGGTGATCTTGCAGCACCGAAAGAAGTGCTGTCGTTGAGTAGAGAGTTTTATGGCAGGGTGTAGGGATGTCTATTACTATGAAAGTCAATTTCTACAAAAAGAAGGAGACAAGAATCACTACCATATCGTTGTCGCTGATGTGCAGGTTGGATCAGATGGCAGTCCTAAAAAATTAGTTGCCATCATAACAACGCACACAGGTGACCGAGAGCAATTTTATCAACAGCGTGGCGGAGAGAAATCATATGCCATAGTTAGTCCGAATGACTATAGTGAGTTGACGAGCAGGTCAATAGTAAGCGGTGAACTGTATGAAGAAGACGAAAGAAATCTTCTTGACAGTGATAAAAAATTACCGGTGAGTGACGCTGTGTTCGAAAAGGTGCGAGAAGCGGCAGGTATGCATAAAGGAAACAAGAGAAGGATCAAGAACCAGGTCAAGCAGTGAACAGGGACGCACGTTGTGCACCGCTCTTTTCTGTCCTGCTGTTCTGTGTCGTATAGTGAGAATATATGACTGCGGTCTACGCACAAGAGGATAGAGTTGCTGAATTTTCCAACGCATTTTTTGAGCAAATCATTGATCCCATCATCGCTCTCCTTGCTTTTGTAGCGATATTCCTCCTTATCTACGTGGTATTCCGGTTCATGCGTTCTGATTCTAGCGACCGGTCAGGATCCTTCAAAGGGCTCGCGATGGTCGTGCTTGGCATCACCGTCATATTCTCCGTCTGGACGATTTTCAGCTTTGTCAGAAACCTTGCGACAACGGACGACACCACCAGCGAACGAATATTTGACTACGAGGATAAGCCGGTTGATTTCCTCGTCCCGTAGCGAGGTCAGTGTATACTGGGAGCAAGCGTATGGAAGTACTGACGCTCCTGATTTTGCTGAATATCGTGACGGCAGTCGCACTTGTCGTGTCGCTTTTGTATCGTCGCGGAAGCGATCGATCGGCAATACTGGAGGCGAAAATGAAAGATCTGCATGAGATGCTTGATGCGAGAATGCATAAAAACACGGAGCAGGTGAGCCGGCAAATGTACAACCAGACCGAGCTGATGCAGCGGCACGTTCATGCACAGTTTGAAAAGACCATGAAAGTTATCGAACAAAATACACGAGAGATTACTAAGGTTGAATCAGCAGGTCAGCAAATGATGTCCTTTACCGAGCAGCTTCAGTCTCTTGAGCGAACACTGAAAAATCCGCAACGACGCGGTATGGTCGGTGAGGTTGCTCTCGAGCAGATTATTGCTAACACGCTCCCGCCGGATGCATATGCAACACAGCATGTATTCAGGAGCGGTATCCGGGCTGATGCGATCATCTTTCTTCGTGACGGGAACAGTATTTCGGTTGACGCAAAGTTCTCACTCGAAAACTATACAAAACTTCTCGAAGGGGAAAACAAAGAAGATGCGGAGCGGCAGCTGCGAAAAGATATCAAGGAACGTATTCAGGAGACAGCGAAGTACATCCTGCCGGACGAAGGAACGCTTGATTTCGCCTTCATGTTCATCCCGTCAGAGTCTCTGTACTATGACCTCCTGACTCATACCATTGGCGGCGGCACAAAGAACATGCTTGAACAGGCGTTTAACGAGCACCGAGTCATTATCGTTTCACCGACGACTCTCCTTGCATACTTGCAGACAGTGAGTCTCGGTCTCCGGTCACTTCGCATTGAGCAGCACGTGCAAGATGTCATTGCCGATGTGCGAACCTTGCACCGACACGTTATGGAGCATGGAAAATCGATGAAAGGTATCGGGCGGGCGCTCAGTATTGCAGTGAACCACTACAACAAAGCAGAGCAGCAGCATGGATTGATTGACAAAGATATTCAGAGCATCTCGGGTGACGGTGGTGAATACGTTCGGGAGTCACTGGATCGTCCGCAGAGTCTTGAAAAAAGTGCGTAGTGTATACTGCGAATATGCTCCACAAGAAACTCCAATCTGACATGCAACAGGCATTGAAAGATCGGGATGAAACAAAACTGAATACGCTCAGACTAGCCCTTGCGGCGTGTACCGAAGCCCTGGTCGCAAGCAGTCGAAAGCCGACAGATACGCTGGACGATGAGGAAGTGCTCACGGTCCTTCGTCGCACTGCCAAGCAGCGGCGGGAATCTGCCGACCAGTACCGATCTGCCGGTCATAGTGATCGTGCTGATGCGGAAGATGCTGAACGTGCAGTACTTGAAGGGTACCTGCCGCCGACTCTGTCTGATGAAGACATCCGCACCGTTGTCCTCAAACAAAAGGAAGCACTCAGCATTTCTGAAAAAAAGGACATCGGTCGGCTTATTAAGGCAGTGATGGCAGAGGTTGGAGATCAGGCTGACGGATCAGATGTGGCACGGATTGTCAGTGCTGAGGTATCATAGTATCGTGCCAAGAGCACGCCACCTTAGCTCAGTTGGTAGAGCAACGCACTTGTAATGCGTAGGTCGTCGGTTC
>JAPPJI010000016.1 GCA_028820405.1 Candidatus Kaiserbacteria bacterium | reverse complement strand
ACCTCGCGTCGTAGCCAGTGGGTGGGCAATACGAAGTTGCCGTCCCGTGTCGGCCAGCGCTTCCTCCCGCCTCCTGGCAGATTCCGGGTATGTGCCAGCGCGAGCAAGACAAGCAAGGCCACTCCCACATATGCCCAACGTTCACCCCCATGACCATCGAGAGTCCGCTACAGTAACACTGACGGTACATACCGCCCAGACTGACCGCACACAGTACACACACAGAACATGGCTTAGAAGCTACGAAAAAGATAGAAACGCCAAGTCAGTGGCGTCGAACACTCCAGGGCTCTGAGGAGTTTGGACTCTTTCTGATTCCCTCCCGACACGCTTAAACACATGACAGGGGAAGAAAGGCTCGAAACCACACAATCACCGGGTACAATGCCGCCCATCCATCTCCCCCCCAGCAGGACATTCTGCTATTCAAGCTGCAGACGCACCGATTAGCGAAGTCGGCCAGGATGTCCGTGACGAAGCTTCTCTCAGGTATGGATTGATTAGCTGGGCTTGCGGGGTTGAGACTGCTGAGCCCCACGCTGTAGGGGTATGCTGGACGTTCTTTGCCGTGAAGACGGGCCGTCACTGATCGAGGATGCCTTCCTCCTGTTTCTTGTCCTTTCTGTCCCTCTCCCCTTTAAAGAAATACCGGTAAGATGGCTCGTAGGGATTGAAGAACGGGACCAAAATAAACCCGGTCCCCCAATAGATGAAGAAAAAGTCTACTGGCCAGGAGGGACTGCTAGTACGAGGGCCAAACTCAGGCCAGGCGAGTTTTACCAGGTTGATGATCAGAAACGCAATGCCTACGCTGACACCGTGACTCAGCACAGAAAAAATGTATATCTTATACTTCTCACTCACGCACATCCCCCTCTTCCAGGAACTGTCTGTGTCATGTAAACACGAAAACTCTCAATCTTAGCTCCTGTTCAGTAGTCGGCCTCAGTTCCCTCCGCCACAGTAACAAGAGACGTGACCAGTACCCCGAGCCCGGCAATCTGATGTTGCCTCAACCTGGTCCTGTCCCCTGCGGTCTCACTAGGACTCGTTGACACTTCAACCAGCCTACCCTACCGTAGGGGCACCCCTTGTGGGTGCCCTGGGTTTTTTGCTCTCGTGGGCCCTTCCTGTCCCTCCCCGGATCAAAGAAAAGCGTTCTTCGCGCCCCTTCGCGTGACTTCGCGGATCGAAAGGTTGTGTCTGCAACGAAACTCCAGCGCAAGACATCCCGAACCGAACTGCAGACCTTCTGGTCCCGTTGAACTTTGTAACGCTTCCCGAAATGTCAAGGGACCTGGCACTGGGATCATCCAATGCTTCGTCGCACTTTCACAGGGGAGATGGGTTAGGCTCTTCTCGAGCCCGCACCATCTTTGCGTGTGCACTGTTATTCAGAGTATTCCACAAAGAGTAGGAAAAGATTCTTGGCGCAACCAATCGATTCAGACCTGTCGGCAAACACTTCGGTTGCGGCGCCTTCTATCATGTATAAGAGCAAAACGGCAGGATCATATCCATAATCAGTCATACCAATAGCCGAGATGATGCCCAAATAGTCTGTAAATGGCTCATAATCTTTGTATGGTTCAAGCCATTCACCACAGTTGAGATGAGCTTGGACAAAGAGAGGGTATAGCTCCGTTTCCAGAGCAACAAGCTCTGATGCACTAAGGCTTGGATTTCTGTTCGCCATCGCACTGGTCATAAAAACCAGTGAGTGGAGCATTCCCCAGGCCATACAATCTGTGTCGGGAAGTGACGGAGCCGGGCTGCCACCCTGCATTACGCAATCAACTTCCTCTGTGGTTGTGGTGGGAGATTGGACAGGTTGAGTTATCGGAGTAGAAGTCAACAGTACTGGCGGACTCTCCGGAATAGCAACGCAGGCAGACAAAATGATAGATGCAAGCACCGCTGAAATCCCTTTTGTATGCCTCTCCATTTTGCTCCCTCCTCTGGCACAAGCCCACTTCTTTTTCACATTCACAGTAGTCCTGGGTGCATCCCAAAGTGGGGGCGAGCTCCCTTAAATCTCTGGCAGCAGCTAATCCTTGCCTTTCCACGATCAACTCTGAGGCAGAAGAAAAGGCAGTTCTCTCTCCTCACTCCTCTTCACTCACTCGCCGCCCTTGCATCACCCTCGCAAACCCCTCACCGCACCGGTAGGGGCAGGCCTTGTGCCTGCCCACTCGCCGCCCCTGCGCCACCTTCGCAAACCCCTCACCGCGCCGGTAGGGGCAGGCCTTGTGCCTGCCCACTCGCCGCCCCTGCGCCACCTTCGCAAACCCCTCACCGCACCGGTAGGGGCAGGCCTTGTGCCTGCCCTCTCGTCGCCCTTGCACCACCTTCGCAAACTCCTCACCGCACCGGTAGGGGCAGGCCTTGTGCCTGCCCTGTGCCCCGCTAAGAGCCGGAGCACAGTATCGCCCACCATTCCCAGTTTGTATTTGCGGCTAAAATGTGAGGATACGGTAATTTGGGGCTGCAATGTGATTTCCACGATGTCACTGCGTTGAAGGAGCGAGTGAATGGGTGGGTTTGTGGCACTCAGCCACAAGTAGCAAGGGGCGGTCCTTCACGGCAAGTGGCGATTCTTGTCCTGCTGTATGGGGAAGGGTCATGCAAATAGGGACACCATTCCGACCAGGAGAATGACTGCAAATGAAATCAGGAGGTATCCGACCCACAAGTAGATTCCGATCACTATTAGGTTCCAGAGCCAGATCGGTAGCGGTATGGGTTTGGTCGTGAAGTCCTTGACTAGGCTCTTGACTGTTGTTTTGGGTTGCTGGCGATGTTCTTGACTGGGTTGGGGTGGGAAGTTGGGAAAAAACATTGGGTTCCCTTCATCAAGAGTTGTCACATCCCGTGACGGCTCTTGTAGCTTAACGTCTGGCGAAGCACAGCGGTTCCCTAAGATATGGAGCAAGTTGCTCAGAGTCTAAACGGTCCGAATTGGATTGATGTGGCTGTTCTTCATGTTGGACCTGGATGTTGCGCGACAGCACATTGGATTCTTCTGTGTCAGAGGGTAAGGCGGTGATCAATTTGTCAGGAAGAGCCAGTCCCAGACAAACCAGATAGTGATGCCGATGCACCATCCCGTAACCAGATACGGCCAGAGTTTTTCCGGCTCGGCACCGAAGCTGAATCTCTGTTTTCTGAGGGCAAAAATGGTAACTGATCCGACAATCAGAAAGATCAGGTAGCTCGCGAAGTCTGGCATTTGGGTATGAGTCTAACGAGGGCGATTCTTGGTGTCAAGTGGTGGGGCAATGCGAGGCGCGTGTAACTGGACCTGACGCTTTCAACGGGCAGAAGGTTATCAGAGTGACTTAGGGATGAGTTTGGGAGAAAGAGGAGAGAAAACGTCCACGTTCTCTCTCCCTATCGTGTCGACCTTTACTCCATCCCGAAACCGGAGACTTGAACGAAAGCGCCGTCGGTGACCTGGTAAATCTGGACACCCCCTGCGCCGCATTCGCCTATGCTGTCGCACCTGATTGTGCCGGTGAGACCGTCGAATGCCTCAACGGAGCGAATGGCGGAGACCAGTGCTTCGCGGT
>JAPPJI010000005.1 GCA_028820405.1 Candidatus Kaiserbacteria bacterium | reverse complement strand
ATCAGGATATGCTCGCAGCCCAGGTCGCAGTGCACCAGGGCGACGTCTTCGAGCGTCTTGAGTTCTTTGTCGAGAAACCGACCGAAACCTCGTTCGACCGCTTCACGCATGCGCGAGTCCAGTAAGGGTGATATCCTGGTTCGGACAGTTTCCCACAGCTCTTGGTAGCGCTGCCGCCACGCCTCGACGGTGGGTTCGAAGGCACAGGGTTCGGTGAACAGCAAGGTGGGAATGGCATGCAGTGAGGAGAGCACGGCCGCTATGGATTCGGCCACTTCAGCGGTCAGTTTAGAGCAGGTGAATGGGCGGCCAGACAGGGGACGACCTGGAATCCGCCGGTACCCCGCATAGGGTTGATCACGCCAGGTTCCCACATACTCGAAACGCGGTACGGCGAAGTCAACCCTAGGAGCGACTACGGGCAGAACCGTATGCTCTTTTTTCAGGTTTTCCGCGACGACACTGTTTCTGGGGAAACGAAAGATCCAGCCGGGAGTCGAGGACTCGGTGTACCCATCGTGGCTCCTGTGCCCGACTTCGAAGGTCCAGTACGACCAGCCTCCCGTGATGGGATGGACCCGATCGTTTTCCAGTCCGAGGCTGACGAGCAGGTCTTCAACATCTCGGGTTGTCACGATTGGATACTGAATGGTGGATCTGCCTTTTTTGTCAGAAGGGTGTGGTCGTCAAAAGGATGCGGTAATCAACCAGGCAATCTGTTCAAGAAAGGCCCAGAACAGTCCTGAACTTCTCTAAACAGAACTGAGCTTCACGCTCATCACCTGTCTCCAGGCAATAGCACAGCCCTCCGAGTTCCCTGTAGGGGAGGTACAGTTCAATGCGAGAGTAGGCGCCAGGTCCGAATTCCCCTCCATTCGCCTGGTATGCCTCGAGCATACAGGTCACATATTCGCGGCCCAGGCACATCTGCGGTACGAAATCAAAAATTGGATCACCAAATCCCGCGTATTCCCAGTCAAGGACCCCTGCGACCCATGGTTCATCGGTCGCATGGAACAAGACATGCTCATGCCACAGGTCACCGTGAGAAAACCGTTGGACCGGACAACCCTGCTTCCAGTCCTCGCTGTATTGTTCCCACCAGTTATGAGCTTTGCGCAGTTCGCGTGGCGAAAGGTTCGCTTTCAGGTAGGGGAGTGCGTACGACCAGGTTTCTACCGGTTGGGGAGCTGAGGATGACGGCAGCTCCGGCAGGTCGTCCTGCCCGATCGTCTGTATGGCGAGGACCAACTCGCTCATTAAAGAGGCAATTGGCTTAACGCGCGGCGATCGCTTGAGTACCGAACCCAGGGCCGGTCCCTCGATTTTCTTCTGCATCATGACCCCGAAAGGGAAGTCGTCCGATGCCTCGCAATAACCCAGGACTTCCGGTACCTCAACGGGAAGAAGTGATTTGAGCCTTGGTAGGACGTAACACTCTCTTTTGTGACCTGTTTGAGCCTTCTTATTGAGTGCCACGCGGAAGACCAGGCCAGTGGGGCTTCCCAGGACGACACTTTTAAAACCAGCTCCAATCCTGTGAAGAGGAAACGCGGAACAGCCGACGTCAAAGGTACGCCGGATACCATCGGCTAATGCGCAGTCGTCTTTGAAAAACGCTGGGTCGGTCATCGGTACAAGTCTGGCAAAGTTTCGATACTAGATTATCCAAATCACAATCTACTAATACATTAACAAATGATAATTCAAAGGAGGCACAATGTTACCAGATAATCGAATCCCAACTCATCCAGGTGAGATGCTTCTGGAAGAATTCATCAAACCTCTGGGCATGACACAGGCGGCGTTCGCCGACCGTATCGGCATGCCTCTTCAACTGCTAACTGAGATCATTCAGGGTAAAAGAGGAGTTACTCCCGAAACTGCGTGTCTATTGTCTAAAGCACTGGATATATCTCCGGGTTTCTGGCTGAATCTACAACGGAATCATGATCTCGTGAAGAAACGGCTGGACTCGGCCAATCGCTTTCGGTGAAAGTTGCTAAAACATCTTTTCCTTTATCGATTAATGTCATGCATTAATGTTACATATCGGTCATTAGGAGATCCTGCCATGCGAAACAAGAAACTGATTCCTGTACACCCTGGCGAGATTTTGATGGAAGAATTCCTTAAGCCGATGAATCTGAGTCAGAACCGGCTTGCACTTTCCATAGGCGTACCCGCACGTCGCATCAACGAAATCGTCCTTGGGAAGCGAGGTATTACCGCCGATACCGCCCTTAGACTGGCACGTTATTTCGGCATGTCACCGCAATTCTGGATGGGTATTCAGATGGACTATGCGCTCGACGTTGCCGAAGACGAGCTTGCAGGTCGGCTGGAGACTGAGGTCCGGCCGCATCCGGGGACTAAGTTGATGACGAAGGCCTGAGGACTTGACGATTCAGCAACGGTCAATCGCTACGGTTTAACGCTCAAAGATTCGTAGTATCCTCGTCTATAAACAGGTTTTCAATCGGCATATCAAATAACCTGGAGATCTTGAAGGCCAGAGACAGACTCGGGTCATACTTGCCCTTCTCAATGGCATTCACCGTCTGCCTGGTGACTTTCAAACGATCCGCCAACTCTGCCTGGGTCCAGTCCCTTTCGGCGCGCAATACCTTCAGACGGTTTCTCATCGGTACTTCCATAGAACGAGTAGCTGGGCAATTGCATAGAAGATAACCATGCCAAAGCCTACAAACATTGTATTGAACGGTGGGAAACCCACGTTTTCCAGAAAACCGTAGGTAATACAGAACATCATGGTGGCAAGGAAGGAGATGATTACCGCTTCTAACTGAATACGCCTGTGCAATTCATCCAGGCGTCTGCTGTGGCGGACCATGGCCAGCAACAAGTAAACTATGGGAATAACCGGCGCCACCGTAACCGGGATCCGCCAGGGTGAATCGGGATCCTCTCTAAGAAATGTCAGTGACACTACCAATACGACTGAATAGACCACCATGGCGCCGACGCAATCCAGTATGTGGCGTAAAGTACTTTGTCGCACTGTCTGCTGCCTCCCTTCTCGCTTATGAAGTAAACTGCAGCGCTCATTTTGTCGAGTTGTTACGACATAATGTAAATAATAAATTACTTAATGTCAAGTTATTTTTACATAACCTACAGAATGATCCCTATGTCCAAATGCTGTATTTTAAGCTGAGGCGTTGAGAGAACGATTCAGAGAAGTTGTATGACGACCGTCAATAAAGCTTGAAGGCATCGCCGATCAGGAGAGTCATATGATCACCATCGCTACCGCGACCGCCGGGGATGCGGACTCCATCTCCGCGCTCAGCGTCGAAGCACAAAGCTTGCACGCCGAGGCTTTACCTCAGATGTTCAAACCGACGCCAGACGCTACCCAACCTGTCGATCGAATCCTGGAAATCCTGGCAGAACCAGATAACAGGATTTTCTTGGCTAGTGTTGATACAGATCCTGCAGGGTACCTGTATTGCCAAGTTATTCGACGAGAAGAGTCCTGGGCAACATACGAACGCAATCAGGTATATATCCATCAGATGGCCGTGCACAGTCGACACAGAGAGAAAGGCGTGGGGACAGCACTTGTAAACGCGGCTGCAGAGTTAGCGTCGGAGCTTGGCATCGGACGGCTGGGTCTAGACGTATATGCCTTTAATTCTGAGGCCATCTCATTCTATAAAAACCGGGGATTCCAAATCGTAAGACACGTCATGTGGTTGGAAACTTGATTCCTGTTGACCGTTCTGAATCTAGTCACTGAACTTTAACGTAGTATTCTGAGGACAAACCTTGCAAATCACCGCAATCTCCTTCGACGTAGACCAGACCCTGATCGATACGGACCGGGTCATCATGCGATCCATGGAGTCTGTACGTGATGAATTGATCAAGTGCGTACCGGGCGAGCGAACCCGAAGCCTTACGGTAGAGCAGATGTGGTCAATTCGTGACCGGGAAGAAAAAGATTACGTGGGAAATGTGAGAGATTTCGACGAGATCCGGCGGAGGTCCTTCCTCAGGATGCTTAATCATGTAGGATACACGGGACCCGATCTCTCGACGCGTCTCAACGAAGTATACCTGAAACACC
>JAPPJI010000017.1 GCA_028820405.1 Candidatus Kaiserbacteria bacterium | reverse complement strand
CCTTTCGGTGTGATGGTTTAAAGGTGCAGGTCTACCTATGACTATACCACAGATTTAGTGTCAACCGACACCCTTTCTTGACAGAACTACAGTGGGTGTTGTGTTATCTTACCGCACTCGCGTACCCGGCGAAACTCCCGGACAGTGCACGAGATCAAACGATCCGTCTTCAGCAACACCGGCAAGCAGCATTCCCTGGCTCTCAAGACCGGCTAATACTTTTGGCTCCAGATTTGCAACAATCACACACCCCCTCCCTATCAACCCCTCCGGCTCCGCGTGCGGAGCGATGCCGGCAATAATCTGACGGTCTTCACTGCCGATGTGCACCGTCAGTTTCAGCAGTTTTTTTGAATCCGGTACTGCCTCAGCCGCATCAATACGACCGGCAACCAACACAACCCGAAAAAAATCATCGATTGAAATCGTATCCGTATTCATACCAGCGTTTTGAAAAAGGCATCTGAAACTTCTTCTTGCACCTCATCTTTTCCAATGTAGCAGATCGCCATCTTTTGCGGGGTGTAGATATCCCGTGCAACCTGTTGCACCGCATCTGCAGTCACTGCCTCGATATGTTGCACAAACGTGTGCTCGTCTTCACCGCCCCCCGTTTGCAGATAGAGGAGTGCCTGCCGTGTTGCCCGCTGACCCACACTTTCACGGGCGACAGCAAATCGACCGAGTACCTGATCTTTTGCCCGCCGCAATTCTTCATCAGATACCGCATCAGCACACACCTTGCTGCATTCCTCAGCAATCGCACCCGACACCTCGGCAACCCGTGCAGGCGGTATGCCGGTTGAGATGCCGTGCAATCCCGCACTTGATTGCATGTGGTTATACGACCCGATGTCATAGCAGGCGCCCATCTCTTCACGAATACGGAGAAAGAGGCGTGAGCTCATGGATCCGCCGAAGAGTGTTGTAAATACCGTTGCAGCAAACCGATCGCTGCTTTGCATGGACGGTGCGTAGCCGCCGATTGCAACACGCATCTGTTCCATATCACTTCGCACAATACTCCGGTGCGAAGCGGCGGGACCGGACGGCGTGAGGATGATCGGATCCGCTTTTTTTCCTGCGGGAGCTTTTGTATAGAGGCGGTTGAGTTCGGAGAGCACCTGTTCCGGATCAAACTTGCCGGCAATAGAGATAATCATGTTGCCTGTTGTGTAGTGTTTTTCAAAAAAGGAAACAAACTGACTGCGAGAAAATGACTGCACTGACGGAACCGTACCGATAACAGGGTGACCGGCTGCGGTACCGGCAAAGAGGGAGAGTTCAACCGATTCATGACTCTTTTCCGACGGATCATCCTCATACATCGCAATCTCTTCAAGTACAACCCCCTTCTCTTTTGCAACCTCCTCCTCAGCAAAGAGAGAATGCAAGAAAATATCTGCCGTCACCTGCAGCATGTCAGAGCAACGTTCCGATCGTCCGTGTGTGTAGTACGCGGTGTATTCGTTGGAGGTGAATGCGTTGGAGACAACCCCTAAACCGTCAAGATGCGTCAGGAGTGCTTTCTGATTCGGAAACGTCTCCGTCCCTTTGAAGCACATGTGTTCAAAAAAATGAGCGAGTCCGTGCTCATTGTCTGCTTCATGGTTTGACCCGACACCGACCCCGACAAGCACGCACACCGTCTCTGCCTGCTCATCAAGATTCAGAAGGACCGGTATCCCGTTCTCCAGTTTGTGCAACGACAGATTCATATGCAAACAACCCCGCTACAGCACATCCTCACCATGCAGCATGGTGCGAAGTGATTCTTCGGCTCGTTGCGTGTCACCTTTCTTGCCCTCCTTTTTTTCCCGCTGCGGGAATAGTCGATTCCACCCCATCAGTAGTGCAGGACCGAAGAACAGTGACGAGTAGGTACCCGCAATGACACCGACAAAGAGTGCTAATGCGAACCACTTCATTGTCGGGACCGTCAGGAAGAGAAGGAGGAGCGGCAGGACGGTTGACAGTGACGTGTAAACAGACCGCCGAATACTTGTTCGAACACCGTACCGAACACTCTCTTCAAACGACTCCTTTGCCTGCCGGTCCCGGTTCATCCGCAGCCGGTCGCGAATACGGTCAAAGATGACAATGGTATCGTTCACCGAATACCCGAGCGTTGCAAGGATGGCGGTGATGAAAAGAGTGTCAATGACAGCACCTGAGAATGGTGAAATCACGGCAAAAACACCGAACGGTACTGCAACATCATGGACAAGGGCAACGACTGCAACCGTTCCGTACTTCCAGGACGCCATAACCGGCGATGTGTTACGAAACACAAAGGAGACGTATGCGATGATGAGCGCCATTGCAAAGATAATTGCAAGAATCGCCTTGCGAACCAGTTCCTGACTGATAGAAGGTGAGAATGACTGGTACTCTTCAATGGTGTACGCACCAACACCGTCAGTCAGTGTTGCAAGGAGGGTTTGGTATTCTTCATCACTGAGCGACTGCGATGAGATCTGATATCCCGTTCCTTCCTGCGGCAAAACAGTGACAGAAAACGGCACCTCCGACACAGCAGCTTCAACAATGCTGACCTCTGTCGGTTCATCAAACCGCACCGTCAACTCCGCACTACCGCTAAACTCCGGTGCAATATTGTACGGTATGAGCAGCGAGACAATGAGTGAAACAAGGACAAACCCTGCCCCCAGAAATGCATGTATTGGTACTGTTCGTTTTTGTTTATCGTGTTTCATATGATGGCGGAAGGTAGAGCTTGCGAAGCCGTTTTGAAAAGACAGCGGTTGTTGATCGAAGCAGAAGCCGCGTCAAAATATACGCTGAGAGCATGCTGATGAGTACGCCGACGATAAAGGCAAAGGCAAACCCCTTGACGATTGAAGTGCCGAACCAGAAGAGGAGCAATGCGATGATCATACTGGTAATGTTCGCATCCCGTATCGCTGACCATGCCCGCTTGCACCCCTGCCGCACCGCTTCTTCCCGGGAGGCACCCCGACCGAGCTCTTCACGCATTCTTTCAAAAATGAGAACATTCGCATCAACGGCAAATCCGATGGACATAACGAATCCGGCAAGACCGGCGGCGGTGAGTACGACCGGGATACCTTTAAATATGGTGAGCACCGCAGTGCAATAGACGACAAGCGCAACTGCGGCAACGAGACCGACAAACCGATACACCACAAGAAAGAGGAGTATGATGGCGGCGAGTGCAACGAGACCGGCAAAGGAACTCTTCTCCAACACCTCACTGCCGAGTGTCGGACTCACGGTACGGGTACCGCTGAGTGTAATCGGTACCGGAAGAGCTCCGAGATTGAGGCTTTCAGCAAGCTCCGTTGCGGACTCCAAGTCAAAACTGCCGGAGATTTGTGCAGAGCCGCCGAGGATCACGTCATTCACAATCGGCGATGAGATGATGGTGCCGTCCAGGACAATAGCAATGGCATTGCCGACATTTGCCCGGGTGAGATCCGCGAAGAGACGACTTCCCTCACCGTTAAAGTTCACGACAACAATCGGCTCATTCGTCAGTGTACCGCCGAGACCGGGCAAAAACTGTACGTCAGCTGACGCAACGTGTCCGCCCTGAAGACCGGATGAGACAAACTCTCCGGACTCACGGTCAAGCACACGGAATTCTAAATAGGGTGTTTTTCCGATCGCTTCGGTTGCTTCCGTTACGTCGGTGACGCCCGGCAGTTCAATGACGAGACGATGTTCCGACGGAACGCCGGCAAGTGCAGAACTTGTTACGGTATAGACGTTCGGCTCAGAAACCCCGAGTGCATTCACTCGCCGCTCGATAACGTACTGCAAAGCACTCACCCGCCCCGAAATCTCTTCTTCCGGCACGTCAGCGGTATCAACGGTATACGTTACCTGTGTACCGCCGTTGAGATCAAGACCGAGATGAAATGGGTGCTGATCTAAATCATTTACATAGATACCGGCAAAAATAACTATTCCAAGACCGGCGAGGGCAATAAGTAACCCGCCAATACTGCGTAGTATCTTCATACCTTCTACCATACCACAAAAGTCCCCCGTACCTGACATACGGGGGTCCTTTACCGTCTCCGAGACAACAGTATCAAAGATTTTGAGACTGCCTCACTCGAACAGTAGCCTTGACGTTGTGTCTTGCAAGGAGCTTCTGCATCGACTGAGCGGCACCTCTCACTCGCCAATACCGTTTTTTGTAGACAGTTACATCAATCCTGACTTCGAAACGACCGTTGCCGAAAGACCTCACGGACGGAGCAAACCGTTCGAATGAGGCGGTTCCGCCCGCTTCTAATAAAAATAGTTCGAATGCTTCCTTGGTGAGCGTGTGAGAACGAGAATCAATGGGAGATTTCTCTAACACACTCTCAAGAGCACGTTCGAAAGCATATGCAAAGAAAATATCATGTTTCAAGGTACCCTCCTTCTCACGGTGTGGTAAGTGTCCCTGTCTGTATATAAGGTATATCAGTGCAGAATATTTTTCAAACAGTGAGAAATAAAAGAGGTGCGTGCACAAGCCGCTGTTTACACGCACCTCCTACCATTCCCCTCCCCTTGGAAACAGTTAATTGATCAGAGATCTCCTGATACTACTATTAGTATATCACACGCCGCATTTGCAAAAAAAATAGCCGGTAGGACTGGACGATCCAATCTCTACCGGCTTCCCACCTCTCCTCTAACTCACCTCAAGAAGCGGTCCAATGAGATACCCTGAGGCATGCTTAGTATACACAAAAAATATTTCAACCGATACCCCAACTGCTAAGCAATACGGCGACGAGAGAGTTCAGCAGATGTTCCGGGAAGCTGTCGACGGGCCATGCTGAGCACGAGTGCGATGGCGATGGCTTCGGCAATGAGGTGTGACCCTCCGTAACTCATAAACGGGAGTGTAATCCCTGTTACCGGAAGGGTTCCCGTATTCACTCCGACATGAACGGCCATGTGTGAAAATATGAGGGCAAAGATGCCGACAATCGTCAGTGCCTCAAAACTTGTCCGTCCCTGCCGGGCATGCACAAGAAGCCGCCAACCGATAATACCGTAACTCAGGAGGAGGAGCATGACACCGAAGAACCCCCACTCCTCTGCAAATGCCGCAAACACAAAATCCGACTCATAGAGCGGCAAGAACCCCATGTTCGCCTGTGTCCCCTCTCCAATACCTTTGCCAAAGAGCATGCCGGACCCGATAGCAATCTTTGCCTGGTTGGTGGTATATCCCGCTGACTCAAGGTTTTCCAACGGTTCGATAAAGGCGAGTACCCGATCTTTCTGGTATTCAGGAATAAATTGCCAGCCGACAAGGGCAACAAACGTTGCCGCCACTGCAAGCCACATAATATGCCGACGTGAGACACCGGAGACAAAAATGATACCGATCCAGATCGCAATGAGGATAACTGACGACCCGAGATCCGGCTGTGCAAAGACAAGGAGAAAAAGGGTGCCGGTGAGAATGAGTGAGATGATCACGTGACGCAAGTGTGTGTGACGAATCACGAAGAATCGGGCAAGTGTGAGTATGAGAACCAATTTTGCAAAATCAACCGGCTGCACCGCAATCGGCCCGATGGGAAACCAGCTTTTCGCCCCATTGATTTCAGGTGCAAAAAGGAGAAGAGAAACGAGAACTGCCGCTGAAGCACTGTAGAGCAGGAGTGGCACAAGCGGACCACGGAGAATGGCGTAGTCAACCGCCGTACCGGCAAGAATGATTGCCATTGCAATGAGGACAAAAACAGTCTGCTTAACGATAAGTGAGTTAACTGCAACGGCATCAACCGGGATGTTCGTAATGAGACCGACAACCATGATGAGAAATACCGGTGCGATAAGAAGCCAATCCGCACGTCGCACACTGCTCAACACATCCTCCATATGCTACTCATCATAGACGATCGGGATGATTTCCACCCGCTCAATCGGCCGATAGCACGTTCCGCCCGGACAGGGACCCTGTCGCAGTGAGATAGGATGCACCCAGGTGTATGCAAGGTTTCTTGACTCCCCCGGCCTAATGTGCGAGTGCACCGTTGTTGACGCCGCCACTGCAACGTTATCAGCGTCATAGAGAATAACGACAAATTCAACCTCACGAAGCGACTGAGACCCCCGATTTGTCGCGACAGCACTCACCGACGGTTCGTTCGCATCAAGATCTATGTTTGAAAAAATAATATCGTACGGATTCTGGTGCACTGCAAACTTCGGATTAGAGACAAATCGAAATGTTGCGTGTGACACTGACCGCTCTTTTGTGATAATGTGCGGCACAAAAACCGGTGTCACACCGCCCGGCATAATCGGTGTCCTCCTTGATGCCCGGGTAATGGAATCATTGTTCCTGTCATACACCTCAATCTCAAACTGCACCTCAGGAACATACAGATCGCTGTTCTGATTTTCAACGTATGCGACGGCAGCATAGACACCGTCTGCAAGCGGAAATGCCCGTGTCCACAAATCAAGCGGTCGCTTCGGCGGAACAGGACATTCGTTCGGACAGATACCTCCGCAATCAATACCGAATTCAGACCCGTTTTGTTTGCCGTCTTCGCACGATGCGGGCTGGTATGAGAGAAGTATGATTGCAAATACTGCGGAAAATACCGCAAGAATAGTTGCTGTCGTTATGATATAAATCCGTCGTCTTGCTGCCCACACTGACATACACTGTCAGTATACATGCACCGGACTGCTAGACGCCGTCAACATACGTGAACACGAGGTCCCGTGTTTTTCCGTCTAACACGCCGGTCTGATCAAGACCGTTGATAAATTGAAAGAGCTTGAGTGCCCGCTCAACCGATTCAGTAAATTCGTTTGTCTCCTCTCCCGGACTGCCCGGACCGTCTGCCGCAATCCGATATCCATTCTGATTCAAAAAAATCTGCAGCCGATACACATCTTCATGACGGTCACCGAGGCTAAGACCGACACTGGTAACGGGAACAACAATACCTGCATCATCTACTACTTCATTTACCACCTCAACACGGCTCCGTACCTCCGGCTCAGTGGGAATACTTGCCTCCTTCGCCTTATACTGTTCAGCGGTCACCTCGGGAGGAATCCACGGGGCGGTAATACCACGGACCGTTGCGGCACGCCGCTGTGCCGAACCGCTCACCAACGCTTCGTCGAAAATAATGATACGATCCTCATGCCGAACCACCTCCTGCATGGCAGCGACAATATTTTGTGAAATAGCACCGATGAGTGCCTGCACATCTTCATTGAGAACCTCTAATTCTTCCTGCCTTTCCAGGAGGTTCTGCACGTTCTCCTCCGGGGAGACTGTTTCCTGCTCAGGCACAACGCCTCCGACAACAGCAGCAGAGCAGACTGATTCACTCGCTGTGAAGAGGTATGCGGTACCGACATTTGACGAATCTGTCGCATCGTCTCCGGGTGCGCCGACGACAAGCGTTGTTCCGTACATGCCGATACTTGATCCAAACCGGTCACCCAAACTCAGCATGTCCGGCATTACCGTGTCCTGCAACCGCCACACACCGCCGCGGTGTGTGAAGACAAAGACTGCACCCGTTCGATTGGTTCTCGGAGCACCAACTGCAAGCGCACCATCAACGTATGCCATCTCAGCACCGAAATCCCGTGCACCCTTTGGTGCCGGCAGCATCTGTGTCAAATTCCACGCATCCCGTCTGTCACGTTCATAGATGTACACCATGCCCTGCTCTCCTTCACCCGGAGCACCCACGATGAGCATACCGTTTACTAGCAGCAATCGGCTTCCGAACAAATTGTCAGTACTACCATGCCGTGCCGTCACCCGCTCTTCTACCCAACGACCTCCGTCCTTTGAATAAAGGTATATCGCAAAACTGCCCGGGGATGAGACTGCAATGGTACCCTCACCTACCGCAACCTGTTCACCAAATCGCATCGCATCTGTTACGGAACGAGGGGTGATAATAGTCGGCGGGCCCCATGACGAATCACGGCTATCCCGCTCATAGACATAAATACCGCCGCCGACGTCAGGACGCAGTGCACTTACGACCATCATTGTGTCATTCACCGCAATGTGCGTGCCAAACAGTTCACGAGCACCGAGAGACTTCGGTGCAATGATGCCGGTTCCGGACCACTTGTCGTCAGATCGGGCGAACACCTCAACGATACCGGATTGACCTCCCTGATAGTCAGCGGTATTCGTGCCGACGAGAAGCCGTTCAGAGCCGTCAAGCAGTATGCTCTTCGGATTGTCATGCCGAAATGTGTATCGACCGCCTTCAAAATCAGTAACATGCTTCCACACCTCTTCTTCTCCCTGCATGCTCTTTGCAAAAACTTCAACCTCCCCTTCTTTGTTACCGATTGCAACCGTGCTGCCGAACAAGGCTACCGACGTGCCGAACTCATCTCCCTTTCCGCGGTACTCCGGCTGAATATACTGCTGCTCGGTATATGCAAAACAGGACGGTATGGTGCTCTGCACCGCCACCCCCTCTTCTTCAGAGGCGATAGTAACGGTTTCTCGGCTGCTTAGTCCGCCCTCAAGATCACCACGCCGAATCAGTGCCTCGATCCGATTGTCACCTTCAATAAATAACGCCTCCTGCAGCAGGACCGAAACCATACCTTTTTCAACAAGCGAATCGGTCACCGGTACCGTCACCACCTCTTCTCCGTTGAGAAATACCGCAACGACGTCGTCAACGAGAAATGGTGTGGTAACCTCTGCCGCATAGCCGCCGTCCTCCTCCACTTTTGTGACCGCAAGAATCGGTCGGTCGGGAACCGTTTGAATCGTGATACGAAACGGTTCGGTTTGCCGCTCTTCAACCCCCTGCCGCTCAATTGCCACAGTGATATCGTTCACACCGCCACGCAGCACGTCGACAGAAATATTTTTCACAACAACCGTTTTACCGTCCCCGATATCGGAACCCTCAATTACCTTAGATTTAATAAACTGACCGTTGGTATAGACGTTGAGAACATCGTTGTGAATAAAGTCACCCTGCACTTCAACGGCCAAAATGCTTTCATCCGTCTCATTTTGCAAGAGCCGGCTGACAAAAAAATCTGCATCCTGAGCAAACCCCTTTGCCGCGCCGACCACAAACAGACAAAGAGAAAAGAAGAGAAAAAAGCGAATAGCATGCTTCTTATACGGGTGTTCGTCAACCTTCATACTCCCCTACAGTATCGCACCATCCCCTTTCCTGCCCCACCGTTATACACAACAGTTACTGCGGGAGCAGGAGCTGTTCAGTTGTCGCGGGAGAGCGGTCAGCGGCAAGAAAATCATAGAGCATTCGTGCCCCAAACCCGTTCGGCCAGCAGCCGCCCCACGGATTGTCTTCCGACGGAAACGAAGACCCTGCGATATCAAGATGCACCCAAGCCGTTCCCTTTTGGATAAATTCACGGAGAAATGCTGCGGCGGTGCCGGCACCCGCATCGGATTTCTCCAGCACGCTGACATTTCGCAGATCAGCAGCGGCTGACTTCATTCGTTTAAGAAAGAGGGGGTGGATCGGCAGGTGCCAAACGAGCTCACCGGTT
Organism: Candidatus Kaiserbacteria bacterium; assembly: GCA_028820405.1. GTDB lineage: Bacteria > Patescibacteriota > Minisyncoccia > Phycocordibacterales > JABAAK01 > JAPPJI01. The sequence goes on along the minus strand of JAPPJI010000017.1, from coordinate 24,716 downwards.
CGCTCACCGGCAACAGTAAGTGAAGATGCGAGTGCGTCATCATTTGCAAAGAGCCCTGCATACTCTTTTCCGAGTGCCGCGATAACTGCACCGGTCAGTGTCGCAAGATCGATGACGTTCGTGGGGTGGAACCGATTCTGCACGTACCAAAGAATATCGGCGAGCACCAGCCGTCCTTCCGCATCGGTATTGATAACTTCTACGGTCTTTCCGGACATTGTTTTAATAATATCTCCCGGACGAATCGCAGCACCGTCAACCGCGTTCTCAACAAGACCGATGACCCCGACCACATTCTTCTGCAATGACCGTTTTGCGATAAGATGCATTGCACTTACCACCGCAGCGGATCCGCCCATGTCCCACTTCATCTCTTCCATTCCCTTCGCCGGCTTCAGTGACACGCCGCCGGTATCAAACGTCAGCCCCTTGCCGACGAGTGCGGTGTCAACCCCCGCATCTCCCGCACCGTTCCACCGAAGCACGACGACGACACTCTCATGACTCGATCCCTGACCAACCGAAAGAACAGCTTCCATTCCCAGGTTCTGCAGCTCTTCTTTCATGAGCACCTCAACTGCAACATCGGTATTCTCAAACAGCTTCTGCACCCGTTCTGCGTATGCCTTCGGGTGTAAAATGTTTGCCGGCTCATTCATCAGGTCCCGGGCTATGTGATTCGCTTCAACACCGTCAATAACCTCCTGTCGCACCGGTGCATCGGTAACGATCGTTTCGATCGGATACTCCTTCTCTGAGATAACGGTTTTGTGTTTTGAAAAGACATAGTTGCGAAGCATGCACCCTTCGATGAACACTTCCGGGACTGACGCGTCCATCTCGAGAACCCGCACCTTCTCTCCGATTGCCCATGCCGCGAGCAGACCGCCCTCGTCACGAACCCGAGTACCGTCCCCTCCGTCAATCGCAACACAGTATGTGCGGACTCCCTCTTCGTCAGTACCGATAACAACATCGCCGACCTCACCACGACACCCTTTCTTTTCTGCAATGGCGGTGAGAGTGCCGCTAATACGCGAGAGCTCTGTGAGAAACAGGTCGGTTTGTATGGCGTACGCTTTTGCGTCAACTGAAATATTAAACCCTCGTTTTGCTGCGATATTCATGGTAGATTCCTTGGTAAACAGAGACAGTATATACAACCACACACCCGTTATCAAACAGGCAGACAATCATGTTACGATGTAAGGGTGAGCATACGAATTATCAATACACATACAATACATTCACAGTATGAGTAATCACATCACAAACGCTATCATCTTTGGAGTTTGCATTGGAATTTTTGCCACGTTTGCGGGAATGTTCATTGGTCTGCAGGTTTCATCAACAATCGGCACCATTCTCATCTTCCCGGGAGGCATCCTTATTAGCTATCTATTCGACGGTTTTGGCAATGTACCATACGGTATTTTTCTCGTTGCAGCACTGCAAAGCGTGTGGTGGACCATTGTTTTCCTCGCCATCAACCACCTTCGCGGAAAATAAAAAGACATTACATCTTTCGTTTTGTCTTTGCTCCGGCACCACGTCGGAGCTTTTTTCCCGCCTGCTGCTTCGCTTCTGTGTCCGCCCCTTCAAGGGAGGTGAAGTATCGAATTTCATCACGAAGAATTGCAGCGGTTTCAAAATCAAGGTCGGCAACGGCATCAGCCATCTGTCGCTCTTTGTCAGAGATTAGTTTCTTTGCGTCTTTTCTGTATTCAGCAATGTCCCACGCTGCAATAGAGACCGCTGTTTTCTGTCGACGCTCTGTCAGGTCAGCGGTGATATCGGCGACATTTTTCGTGATGGTTTTCGGAATAATACCGTGTTTCTTGTTGTACGCAAGCTGCAGTGACCGTCGACGCTCAGTCTCAGCAATCGCAGTCTCAAGCGACCCGGTCATTACATCGGCATAGAGTATCACCCGCCCCTCCGCATTACGAGCCGCACGACCGATAATCTGGATAAGGGATGTTTCTGAGCGGAGAAATCCCTCACGGTCAGCATCCATAACGGCAACCAGGGTCACCTCCGGCAAATCAAGTCCTTCCCGAAGCAGGTTCACCCCGACAAGCACATCAAATGCACCGGTGCGAAATGAGGTGAGGATTTCGATTCGTTCAATCGTCTTTATATCACTGTGCAGGTATGTTGCACGAATACCTGACTCCTCAAGAAACGCGGACAAATCTTCTGCCGTCTTCTTCGTGAGCGTTGTCACAAGCACCCGATTCCCCTTTTCAATCTCCTGTTTTGCTTCGTCAATAAAGTGCGGTACCTGACCGGGATACCCTTCCTGACCCGTTACCGGATGCACCGCAATTGCCGGATCAACCAGCCCGGTCGGACGAATCACCTGCTCGATAAGGCGGGTATCGCTTATCTCCCGTTCAAACTCTCCCGGTGTTGCGGATGTGTAGATAATCGGACCGACACGGTCAAAAAACTCAGTATCGGTGAGCGGACGGTTGTCACGTGCGGACGGCAGGCGAAATCCGTGCTCAACGAGCACATCCTTTCGTGCCCGGTCTCCGGCATACATGGCAGAGAGCTGCGGAACGGTAACGTGAGACTCGTCAATGACGGTGAGAAAGTCGGGATTGCCGCGGTTGTCCTTCGGAAAATATGACAGGAGTGTGTGCGGTGCTTCCCCCTCGTCCCGCTGATCGAAGTGACGCGAGTAGTTTTCAATACCGTTGCAGTACCCGATTTCTTTGATGAGGGCGAGGTCTTGCAGAGTTCGTCGGCGAAGCCGCTCCCGCTCAAGCACCTTCCCCGTTTTTTCAAGCCGGTCCAATTGTTCCTTGAGCTCTGACTCAATCGCCACAATCGCCGCCTTTTGCGATTCTTCTGACGAAACGAAGTGCTTTGCCGGAAAAAGGAAGAAGCACTCGACAGACTCTTCCTCAATTGCCCGGGTGAGTGCATTGATTCGGCTGATCTGCTCAATGCTGTTGCGAGAAAATGAGATGCGATAGATTGACTCTTCATGCACGGGCATAATTTCAACGGCATTCGCAATGACACGGACCGTACCGGACTTCATCTCTCCGTCGGTCCGGTCAAAGTACATTTCAACCGCCTTTCGAACAATTTCTTCCCTGGTCCACTCTGCACCGCGCTCAATACGAAGGTGCACCTTCTCATACTCCTCAGGGCTTCCGAGACCATATATACAGGAAACTGATGCAACGATGATGACATCCTGTCTTGTAAGGAGTGCCTGCGTTGCCGCATGACGAAGCCGGTCAATCTCTGCGTTCACCAACGCCTCTTTGGCAATGTACGTGTCAGACCCGGGAACGTACGCTTCGGGCTGATAGTAGTCGTAGTATGAAACAAAGTAGTGCACCGCACTGTTCGGAAAAAATTCCCGATACTCCTGTGCAAGCTGTGCGGCTAGTGTCTTGTTGTGTGCAATAACTAACGCAGGACGCTGATACGCCGCAATGACGTTTGCAACAGTGAAGGTTTTTCCAGACCCCGTCACACCAAGCAGTGTCTGGTGCGGATATGCCTCATGAAGTCCGTCGACGAGGTGCTGAATTGCCTTCGGCTGGTCACCTGCCGGCTGCTTTTCCTGAGAAATCGAAAACACCTCAGTTGACCCCATACAACTCTATGACAAAAATCAGAGTCGTGTCCGGCGGAATAGACCCGGCAGCTTTGCTGCCGTATCCGGCAGACGGTTCGATACGAATGAGCCTTTGACCGCCCCGACGCATGCCGATAATACCTCCTTCAAATCCGGGAATAACGAAGCCGGATCCGAGAGTGAATTGAAACGGTGAATCGGGATCAAGGTTTGAATCAAAAATCACCTGCTCACCGGTATTCTCATCAAGGTACATACCGACATATCCGACACGAACCGTGTCACCATCTACAACAGCGTCACCGGAACCTTGAATAACATCAAGATACCTGACGGCATCAGCGAGATTGGGGTCTGAGACCGGCTGCAATCGATCAATGATACCCGCAATATCTTCTGCTGACGGCGGCTCACCATCACTGATGTTGTTTTGTATGGTAACTGCAACCTGTGACGTACCGATGGTTGTGCCGAAGAGGTCAAGGATGAAGAGTCGCGGGAACGGGAAAAAGATACCGCCGAAGAAAAAGAAGAGGAAAAACGCAACAGCTACGGTAACTGCAATCCATTTATGTGCTCGGCGATTTGTTGATTGGTCACTATTCATATGCCTCTATGATACCACATCAACTACTCCCTGCAATGAGTCAATAAATACTCCTTCATCGTCCGAAATCCTTAACACGTCGCCATCATCAAGGCTGTGTGCTGAGCAGAACTGCTCAATAGCATGATCCTGTTCCGGCGTATCGTGCGGAACAACATAGAGCGGTGTGAGCGACAGACCGGTCAAATCATCTATCTTATCGTCATTTTTGTCACCACCGACCTCACCGGCTGTTGCAATATTCGACGATGCCACGACAGCACCGGCACTTGAACCGATATAGAGACCGCCGTGATCAAGAACGTCACGAACTCGTTCCCGAACATCAAACGGTGCCGTGTTGATGCTGGAGAGGAGGTGGTAGGTGTTACCGCCACAGATGTACAGAACGTCGGCTTTGTCAGGAATCTTATCGCCCGCGTCGAAATCGACGAAGGAGACCGACAGACCCGCTTTCTCGAGCTGCTTTTTCGTTGCCTTTGCCCACGGTGATGCCTGCTTTTTTGGGTGTGCTGTCGTAATCACACAGCCCGTCTGATACGATCGGTCACGGACCGCATCCTCAACCATTGCAAGAATGGCCGGATTACTAAAGCCACTCGAAAGAAGGATAACATTCCATCCCATACCTACAATTTCCCGACAAGGTCGTCATCCGGTTCCAGTGTTTTGTCACCCTCACTCCAACCGGCAGGACAAACCTGACCCGGATGCTCCGCAACGTACTTCGCCGCTTTCACCTTCCGCAACAGCTCGTCGGCTGACCGACCAATGGAGTTGTCATGCACTTCGGTGCAGCGAACGATCCCTTTCGGATCAATAATAATGGTTGCCCGATACGCAAGACCGTCTTCTTCGCAGTACACGCCAAAAAAGTCAACGAGCGTGTGCCGATGATCAGAACCCATCGGAAACCGGACCTTCTGTATCATAGGTGACGTTTGGTGCCACATCTTATGAGAAAAAACAGTATCAGTACTGATTGAGACGATCTCCGTATCATGTTTCTGAAACTCGTCGTACTTCGACGCAATCTCGGCAAGTTCTGTGGGACAGACGAAGGTAAAATCGCCCGGATAGAAGAAGAGGATGAGCCATTTCCCGCGATATGACCCAATCGTCGTGTCAGCAGTTTCGCCGTTGTGGAATATCTTGAACGCGATGGTCTCCGGTACCGGGTCTCCGACGGTACACGGCGACATTAAAAGGCGGGTGTCTTGGTCCTCGTCCATGAAGTAGAGTATACCACACCACTATGAGAGAGAGATTCCCTCCCGGCTTGCAATCGTCGCGAGTGAGTGAAAAATCTTCAGGTGCAACTCGGCGTCGTAGAGGGCTGAGTGGCGGTCCTCTTCGGTAACCGCAATGCCGAGCGTTTCAAGAACGGTTGACATGCCGGAAACACCGAGAACAAAGAGTGAGAGTGATGAGAGGTCAACAACCCGCCGGGAGATCGGCACCTCTTCATCCGGGCGGTACGTGCTCCAGAGCAGTTCAAGCATGAGATAGTCAAAGTACGCATTTGCCGCAATAACGTGCAGCTCGGCACTCTCACCACCGACAACTCCGTAGTGCTTTACGATATCCTGCTCAAATTCACGGAGAAACTGTTCCGGGTCAACACCATGCTGCTCTACAACATCCCGACCGATACCGTGCACCTCGGCAGCAACCGTATCCCACGAAAACTTCTCCGGAACAAAATTAACATCCCACGAGCGGCGAGCAACCGGCTGCAATGCGTCGTCAAGAAAAATAACCGCACACTGGATAACCTGTGATGTGCAAAAATCAACGCCGGTTGTCTCCGTATCAAGAGCAATATATTTATGCATACAACAATTTCACCATACCATCCGGATCGGTTTTGTGCATTGATGTCTTCCCTGTTTTTCGATCAAGGTACTCAACCTGACCGGACTCCTGTGTTCGGTCAGAGATAACGATGCGATGCGGAATGCCGACAAGGTCACTGTCAGCAAACTTCTCACCGGCCGACAGGTCCCGATCATCAAAGAGCACACTCACCTCACGATCCTGCAGCCGGTCATACAGTGTTGATGCAGCTTCTTGTACCTGACTTGATGCACCGAGAGCAATGAGGTGGAGACGAAACGGCGCAACAGCATCAGGGAGCACCATACTCTGCTCACCGTCACTGTACTGTTCAGCAATGACACCCATAAGCCGGGATGGGCCGATACCGTATGATCCCATGAATACCGGAGAGGTGTCACCGGATTCGTCGGTGTAGAGAAGGTTAAGTGCCTCGGAAAATCGTGTACCGAGCGTAAAGATATTACCGACTTCACACGACTGAACCTGCTCCAGATCGCTGCGGTCAAGACCAACCTTCTCGAGCACCTCATCGGTATACACCTCTTCATTCACCGCAATACGTTTTTCCCGATGCAGGTAAATGGTATCCTCACCGGACGCAAGCACGGTTTGAAATTCATCGCTAAATTGAGAAAATGCACCGCCGCTTGCAAACGTCCGGTAGGTGCTGTCGCCAAGACCGATACGGTCAAAAATACGAAGGTACGCACCGGCACACCTTTCATAAAATGCCTTGTGCTCTTCCTCGTTCCGGGAAAGTGAGTAGAGGTCTTTCATAAGAAATTCCCGCGTACGGAGCAGACCGCTTTTTGCACGTTCCTCGTTCCGAAATTTTGTTTGAAACTGATAGACGGAACAGGGCAAGTCACGATATGAGGAGACGTGGTGACGAAGCATCTCGGTAACCGGCTCCTCATGTGTCCAGGCAAGTCCGACATCGCCGCCGGATTGCAGTGATGACCGAAACCAAACCGATTCCGCATCACCGCCCCAGCGACCGGACTCCTGCCACACGGACGGATTCTGCAGTGCGCTCAGGTGCATCTCCTGACCACCAATCGCATCCATCTCTTCCCGAATGATACCGACAATATTGTTCAGCATCCGCAAACCGAGCGGCAAAAACGTATAGACACCAGCCATGGTCTTGTGTACGTACCCGGCACGAACCAGCAATTCAGCATTAATTGCAGTATCCTCACCAAGCCCTTCTTTCCGGGTCTTTGTCACTAAAAATGACTGCTTCATGGTACGTATGGTACCACAAACCATTATGAGAGGTGGAACAAATGACGACCAACTTTGAGCACACGATCACCCGAGGCAATCACGTATGAGACGTCAGTCACTTTCTTGCCGTCAACGGAAACAGCCCCTTGTGCAATCTTTCGACGTGCATCCGAACGAGACACCGCCCCGTGCTCGGCGACAACATCAAGTAGCGTGCTCCCTCCCGTATCGGTGATGCTTGGCACATCATCAGGCACTTCACCTTTTTGAAACTGCTGTGTGTATCGGTCCGATGCCGCAGCAGCGACTCCTTTCCCCCAGAACAGCGAGACAATCTCCTGAGCAAGCTGCATCTTTGTATCCCGCATTGCCGAACCGGAACGATCGGCAAGCGAGGCAATATCCTGCATGGACACCCGTGTACACGCTTTGTATATCGGTATGACAAAGGCATCAGGAACCGCCATCACCGCACCAAACATACGGTCAGCACCGCCCGATTCAATGTCAACAAACACGCCGGTGCCGGAACTCTTTGACATGAGAACACCGTCTGCCTGCAAGAGGTTCATGGCAATAACAACTTTCTCCCGGTCTGCGAAGCGGCGAGCAAACGTTCGGCCGACGAGGGCATTAAAGGTTTGGTCAGTACCGCACAGCTCACCATCAGCCTCAAGCATGACAGAGTCGTACCCCTGCAAAATCGGATAGATGAGTTCGTGTGCATGGAGCGGCTTACCGTCCTCAAGCCGTTTCTGAAACATATCACGTTCAAGCAGCTGCTGTGCGGTAACTTCACGGAGGAGGGATAAAAATGTTGTGAGTGACATCTTTCGATACCACCTCGCATTGTGATCAATCCGTGCACCGCTCCGCCAGGAGAGATTAAGGATGGGAGATATTTGCCGCTTCCAGGTTCGCATATTTTCCCGAACCTGTTTCTCCGAAAGCTCTGACCTCACACCGTCCCGTTCAGACGGATCACCGACCATGCCGGTGAATGATCCGAACAGTACTGTTACCTTTACACCGAGCGAGCGAAGGTCTTCCAAAAAAAGAAGATTTTGCACGTGACCGAGGTGTATCTTATCCGCCGTCGGATCAATACCGAAATATACATGCATCGGATCGCCGTTGAGCAGCCGCTTTTCAAAAGCTTCTCGTGACGGGACAACCTCGGCGATCGTTTCCCGCTCAAATAATGCTGCTATCTGTTCACGAGTCACCATAAATACGCTTTGCTGAAATTTGAACGCTGCCGTCAATCATGTGATGCAGCTTACGCAGTGCAAATTGTCGGGCCTCTGAGGTCGCACGACGCTCTCCGCGACCGACAAAACGAAAAAAGACATATGCAAAACGATAGTACAAAAGGACCCGTGACCCGCTCTGGAAAGCATTCATGGTGTCAGTATACCACCGGCATCACCGGCAACAAAACGCCACATCTTCTCTGTCGCACGGCTGATACCGATACGCGGTGTCCGCACAACCTTACACGCCACCTCCTTCGGTGCGACAAAGAGAGGTGCATGTGCATTGGTGAGGTCTAAACCGTTGTGATCCTGCGTAATGCCAAATGCCTGACACAGTTTTCCCGGACCGTCGGAAAGAGGTTCGATGCCCCGACGCTGCAGCATGAGAGGGATGCCGTTCATCGGCACCGCTGCCCGAAGCAGCACTGCACACCCCTTCCCTTCACGCTCCGCAACAATATTACAGCAGACGTGTCCGTAGATCTGGTATGTATAGAGGTGCCCCGCAGGGAGAAACATAGATGCATTCTTGTCAGTCACTTTTCCGTGAACACTGTGCGATGCCGCATCCGACTCGGTATACGCTTCGGTCTCAACAATACGACCGGTAACAACTCCGGACGCCGTTTCATGCACCAAAATACACCCGATGAGGCTCTCCGCAAGCTGCAGTGTCGTCTGTTGCGTAAAAAATGAAGGCGGGAGCCGGTCTCTCTTCATAACATAGGTATACCACCAAACAGTGACGTGCCCAAGCAGCCGCCATTTGCTCCGTGGCACTATGAAGAGAGTATCTGTTCTTTCCCCTTCACCAAAGGAGCATGCATGAGAACCTACATACCGATGTTCGTTCTTTTCATAATGGGCTGCAGTACAAGCGTTAGTGTTGAGACGGAGGGTTCCGTTATCGGAACGTGGAAGCATGAAAGCTACCAGGAACCGCTTCGATCAACACTCATCTCACAGATCGAGATTCGTGATGATAAAACGTTCTCCATTCGTGAGACTATCAAACCGATACCGGATATGGGCGGCGGCATCCACTACCTCATCTCTGCCAACAGTATCTCCACCATCATTGCCGAGTACGAGGGAACATGGGAAGAAGATTCGAAAATACCCACATCTTTCCACCTCACATTTTCCGGCCGAAGTCTCTTTTTTGACGGCACTGTTGTGGAACAGGATCAGGAAATCCTCACAACGTTCTTTTGGGAACTGGTTGTGCTCCGCACAAACGTGGCATACCAGTTCCTCTACGCATTTACCGACAGCGGAAATCTGGTCCTCTTTTTCAGTGACCTTGAGGACAGCCCGCCGCTGTATCTCACGTTCTTTGACGGAGGAAACGGATCACTCTTCGCTCGACAGTAGCATAAACGTCAGCACGCAAGTCGCATGCTGACGTTTTTTATCCCCCCAGAAACACCCCCTCAACGGCGAATATACGGCAACAGTGCCATGTACCGGGCCCGCTTCACTGCCTGACCGACACGACGCTGGTACCGTGCAGAAAGCCCTGTTCTCCGACGGGAAAGGAGTCGACCGTGCGGATCAAGAAACTTTTGGATGAGGTGCACGTCACGAAAATCGACATGCTGAATGTCGTGTGTCGTGAAGTAGCAGGGTTGCCGCTTTGTTTGCATAGATAATCCGTATAGTAGCACGAGCACTGGTGAGAGCCAACCCGAAATTGACACGACATCAGATATATTGTTTTTCACGCAACATACTCCCTAGATATCTATGCTCTCCGAATCGTAGGTACTTTGCATCGCCGTGTCCGGAACAGCGACTCGCCGCACCAGCTGAACGGCATGGGAACACCCTGTTTGAAAGAAACCGTCCCCCTGTCCCAGGAAGCAGTACGACCCGGCGGCAAACCCAACCGCAGCGGCAACGAGCCAGGAAAGGATCCAGAGAAAAAATATACTGTATCGCATAGTCTAGAGAGATCGCAATCGAAGTGACTCTCTCACCGTATCCCACGAACTAAACATGTGGTATCGCTCACCGGCATAAATAGCGTAACCGATAAAGATGCCGACCATGGAAACTTCACCATACCGATCCGGTATGGTATATACAGGTGCCCCGCTATCTCCCTGCCGAAGAATCGTCTCTCGGGATGCCGTGTAGACATACTCATATTTGTCATTCTTTTGCACACTCAGCAGTTGATGAACCACCTCCTTAGGCTCGGAAGTTCCTGAAATGGCCCCGGAGATCATGACACTCATTCCCGGGTATGGTTTCTGTGACCCGACAACTGTGTACACTGCTCCGTCCTTTCCTCGTATCCGCATAGCAGATGTAGGACGATGATATTCATGCTGGAAACAGTGCGATATGCCGTCAGAGAGCCATGAAAGAAGACACCCGCTACCCTGCGGATACTCAACAAAAGCCGCATCCGCAAGAACAATGGAGTCGGGAATGATTGATCCGAGCACGCCACCACGCAAAATGAACGGCATTCTCTCAACCCTGCCCACCGGTCGACGAATACGATACGCAGCATCAACATCATACACATGACCTATGAAGGTATCGATATGCTGAAAATCAAGATCGACAACGTGAGCAGAAATAACCGCACCTTCTTTCCCGTCTATCGTCCGGACACCCGTGAGTGTCAATGTTCCGCAGCTGACACCTCCGATACCTCTGTCGATCGGCCGGGAGAAAATAATGTCACCACCCATCGGGTCATCACGTTCCGGACTTCCGAAGCATCCCGCGTACGGAGGACCGTCCGGTACATCAACGGTAACCGGCGGAGTGCTGTCATCCGGTGTTTCCGGCGTATCAATCGTTATCGGCGGCACAGACGGTGTCAACGCCACGTTATCAATCGCAACTTCTTCAAACCGGGTACTATTTTTTGAAATGAACTGAATGTTAAATGATGACGCGGCAAGATCATCTGCCGTCAGGTTATATTCCTCGCGATGCCAGCGACCGTCATTCCCCCCGTTCTCCTGTGACCAGCGGGCAACTTCACGGTACCGACCGTCAATCAATACTCCGACCGTGAGATGCTCTCCCTCATCAAGCGCATCGTCCACCCAGCGGTCAAACGAGAGTGTCATGGCGGAATGACCCCTCAGGTCCAGCGGCTGGCGAAGTGTTAAGATGCAGATTTCATCGCACTCCTCAGATTGAGCGACAATACTGTCATTTTCCGAACCTCTTTGCTCATCGAGAGTTGTTGCCCGCCACCCGATATCACCGCGATCTTTCCGCACCTCCCAGCTGTCCATCCCATTCTCAAAATCCTCGAAGAAAAAGTGCTCTGCAACAGTCTCTTCATCCGGCAGATTCGGTGCCTGAATTCGCTGACCTGTCGGGGTGATAGTTAACCGCCACGATCGCAACAAACCACTGTCATTGACAACGTAGTCACCGGCGAGCAGTCGCCAGGTTCCCGAAGCCGGAAGACCGCGGAATGTGTTGGAAAAATCCCATGATGCGATGAGGTCATCTGAATCGTTGTCCGGACCTGCCGGTCCGTCAAACAAGACAACAGAAACACCGGTTGGTGAAACAAGTTCTACACGCAGGTCACTGACATAGGTATGCATTATGTCCACCGCCACAGAAACTGACTCGACCGTCTCTGCCCCGGGAACGGTAATCGCACCGACTTCTTGCATCTGCTTCGTGTTGTCCGGTATGACAACTTGTTTGTTTTCGACAAAAGTAAGGTCATCTGCCGTTTCAGCACGCGTGGCAGAGGAGGCTGACTGTGATTCGGGCAATACTCCTGCAACACCCTGCATGCGGGAAACCCCCTCTGTCGGCTCAATGTGAATCGGCACCGACGGAAATCGCTGCTCAAGGTCACGACGCAGTTCTTTTGCACCATGCTCCTCATAGTATTCAGGGTCAATACCGATGTAGAGTGTTTCACGGTCGTGTATGTCTAGGATGCCGGAGAGCACTACCGGTATGCGATCTAACTGTCGAATCAGGGGCTGGTTCAGTGCTGCCGTATACGAGTCCGGGACAGCATGCTGTGAATAGTTTTCTGTGAGAACATCCCACACGAGAGTCCGTGCCTCACCGACGTCAGGTTTAATACGTGAAAGAAAATCCGGTTCATCGCCGTATTCCGAAGCATCAGGAACCGGTGCGATTATGTCTTGTGCTGCCGCCCCAAAAGGAATGAGAACGGATGCACAAAAAGCAACAATGAGAATAGGGCATCGAAGTAACAGAATCATTGGGTAAAGGTACACGAGGACACTATATCGTCTCTTTCTTCGCGGGAGAAATGTTTTCCACACAGGCGTACGACAAAACGACATCCTGCAACCGCAAACCCAACCTCTAACTGTATATGTTATTGATAACCTGCACTATTTTTGGACACGTGTAACGAGTCTGCCGCTTCCCTTTCCCCTGAACAAGCACTTTAACATCGGTACAGTTCGTGAGAATTCTATGCAGGTCGTTCCTGTTTGAAATGGCAACCCCGCTGCCCTCAAGAGTCCGCACCATCGAAGGAACAGTGAAAATAGGGTTCCTAAATACATGATTTTTTATATGCTGCGACAGAGCACTTTTAAACGAGAGGAACTCCCCGTCTCGATAGAGTCCTGTTAACTCATCCACCTTCTTTTCTGTTTCGATTCCGTGCTCCTTGACTGACTGCAGGAAAAAATCAATCCACCCGTTCCAGTCATCTTTCTTCGTTATACTCTCCAGACTGTCGTAGTAGTCACGCTTGCTCGACTCAAAGTACTGCGAGATGAAGAAGGATGCATCTCTCGTCAAACGATACTGTTTCATCAGGAACGGTATGAGGAGCCTGCCGACTCTTCCGTTACCGTCTGAAAACGGATGGATGATCTCAAACTGTGCATGCACGATTGCAATCTTCACTATCGGCGGCACGTTCGGCTCATCATGAATATACTTCTCCAAATCTGACATCAGAGACGGCACATACTGCGGCTCCGGAGGAATGTGACTTCCGACCTTAACCTGCAATTTTCGGAACTCCCCCGGCGGTCCGTACTCAAGCTGTGCCTTCTTCATTAACGCTCCGTGCATTCTTTTGATAACTCTGTTTGAAATGGGAATGTTTTCTCTTTCTAACGCCTCCAACCCTTCATGTATTGCATCTACCACGCCGAGTGCTTCCAGCCTCGCTGAACGTTCCTCATGTGCATCACCATCTTCACTCTCCAGCATGACTCCCTCAAAGGTAACATGGGTTCCCTCGATTCTCGTTGATGTCTCAGCTTCTTTCCGAAAGAACAGACTGAGTATCAGGTTCTGATCCGACACATAATCCTTTATCGACCCGTCCAACCGACCGACAGCCAGCGTACTATCTGATACAAGGTTCGGATCATACACAACACTCTGCTCGTCCGGAATGGGAATGTCTTCTGGCAGGAGACCCATACGTAGTCATCAGTATACCCGACCTCGGCGGGTATTAGCGGTCATATACCCGACCGTTTGCCGTTTTGGCGGGTATTAGTGACGTAATACCCGCCACCCACGGGTATTAGCGGTCATATACCCGACCGTTTGCCGTTTTGGCGGAGGTCGGACAGCGGACCTTTGTTTGGTAGCGGGGATTGGATTTGAACCAATGACCTCCAGGTTATGAGCCTGGCGAGCTACCTGACTGCTCTACCCCGCTTCGCTTCATCATGCAGGGCAGCTACAAACAAGTTGATGAATACACATTACATACCCCGTATGACGTATAGGTAGTATATAGCCTTCACGGAGTGCTTTGCAACAGAGCACCCCTATTCCCACTCATTCTTCTCACTGTGCGGGAGCAGACCAAGCCAGATAAAGGATTCGCGGTATATGTCAACCACCTTTTTGAGCAGTTTCAAGGTCAGCGGCGGAGCACCCTGATCCCCCTCATCGGTCTTCCCCTTCACCCGGATAATGAGGCTGTGAGCATTCCACAACCGCTCAATGGTATGCAGATCTTTGTTCGACAGGTCTTGCAGCTTTTTTGAAAGATCTTCTCCTTCAAAACGAAGTTGTGTCAGCACGCTATCGAGTGTGTCTTCGAGAAGGTCAAGAGCCTCGTCCCACTTTTTCGGGTCTTCAGACAGCGGTGCTGTTTTTGCTTCGTCCCACCTCGCACGGAGGGATGCTGTTTTTTCACGGTCCTGCATGAGTCGGGAGATGTACGTTGACCGAAGCGTGTGCCACTCGTACCATTTCTCTCGCTTCTTCTCAAATCGGTTACCGATAAAAACGAGGAATATGAGGAAGAGGGCAAGAATGGGGAGCAGGACATAGATGCTGTCGAGATAGAAGGTTCTGAGTGCGTTCGTGTATGGCTGTGTTGCGACGGGGTACAGGAATCGTATGTCAACATCATCTTTTGGTGACCCTGCATGTAAGAAGAGTGCAGTCCGGACCGGAAACTCCAGTGCACCGGAGAATGCCTGCAGCGGTCGGTATGATCGTGATGCCTCTGCTGCTCCGCGGGTGCCGCCGATGACTGCAACGTCTTCATCAGCTTCATCTTCTTCCAATAACTCTTCGACGGTGATGTTTTCGACCGGACCAACCACAACCGTCTCATCCTCTTCTGCAGCAACACCTTCCTGATCTTCCGACGCCAATTGCTTCAGGTCATCGATGTAGCCCGGCGGTGCCTTGGCAAGAATGTGAATGCGTGCACTGAGCCGCTCTTCGTTAACCGACTCGATGATACCGCAGGCACCGGGGAGCACAATGGTGTCCCCCATGCGAATTGCCTTGTTCACGATCACCGTCGCCCCCTTGGTGTAGTCAGCAATTCGACCGTCCTGATTGAGCTCGTAATCGGTTACGTTGCCGCACGGACCGACAAGCGTCGTTGCCGCAAGACTGAGCACACCGATAACAAAGAGAGCAAGAAAGAAGATATCAACAGGTGTTTTGATATCTTTGGAAATGTCATCGGCTAATTCATCAATGACCGACCGTCCGGATCCTTCTTCCTCAGGCATACTGCATACAGTATACCCAAAGCATTCCTCACCATACGTTACGATATCTGCGACTCAGTGTCTTTTGCACATGCAAACAGCACTGATTCGCAACCGTAATTTGCAAGGTACTGAATGCCTCGGGGCAAGCCGCTGCAGTGCATGGGAACAGAAATTGCCGGCATGCCGGTCAGGTTCGCCTGCAGCGTGAGACGGTCCTCTGCATACATGGTTACCGGGTTCTGCATGGCTCCTTCTTTAAACGCCACGTCCGGTGTTGTCGGCATGGCGATAACATCAACTGAGGTCAGTGCATCAGCAAATATGTTTCTGAGCTGATTGCGAGCCGCAACCGCCCGGTTATAGTAGGCATCACGGTATCCGGCAGAGAGTACGTACGTGCCGATGACAATACGCCGGGACACTTCATCACCAAACCCCTCAGACCGTGTCTTTCGATACCCTTCCCACAGATCATCACCCGGAACAGAGAGACCGTAACGAATACCGTCAAACCGTGCCAAGTTGGACGATGCTTCGGCCGGCTGAATAATGTAGTAAATAGACCCTGCCTTCTCGATACCGGCAAGCGATACTTTGGCAACGGTATGCCCTCGCTGTTTCATCCGATCAAGCGTTTCTTCAAATGCAGCCATCGTCTCTTTTGCAATACCAATCTCATCAAGGTTGTCCGGCACACCGATAACGACACCTCCTTCCTTGCAAGAACCCCGTGCAAAACTGTCGACCGTGCTGTCATAGCAGGTATCCTCTCCTCGCGCTGCAGCAAACAAAAGCTCCGCATCAGCAGCTGTTCGGGCAATAGGACCGATAACATCAAGCGATGACCCGAGTGCGATGAGACCGTGACGCGAGAGTGACCCGTATGTCGGCTTAAGACCGACAACGCCGCAGAAACTTGCAGGCTGCCTGATAGAGCCGCCGGTATCTGAGCCGAGTGCAAGCGGTACTGCACCGGATGCAACGAGGGCGGCTGACCCGCCTGAAGAGCCGCCGGCGACCCGTTCGGTGTCATGCGGGTTGTAGGTTGTGCCGTACACAGAGTGCTCAGTGCTTGACCCCATTGCAAACTCATCCATATTCGCCCGGCAAACAAGTACCGCACCCTGCTGCTGCAGTTTTTCAATCACCGTCGCACTGTACGGCGACCGAAACCCTTCAAGTATTTTTGATGCCGCAGTCACCGGCTGCCCTTCAATACAAATATTATCTTTCACTGCGATCGGAATGCCGGTCAGCGGTGAACCGTTTCCGCTCTTCAGCAAATCATCAGCACGGTCCGCATCACGATCCGCACTCTCATACAGTGCAACGCACGCATTCAGTGTGCCGTTTGTACGTTCAATAACGTCCCGTGCCTGTCTCAGAAGATCTTTTGCAGTGACATCGCCGTCTTCCAGTGCACGGCGCATCTGTTGCACATCTGCCTCTTCATACTTCATAGTATCTTTTTTGAAACGAGCCAGTTTTTGAAACGGGACGGTGCCTGACTGAGAAACGGTTCCCGGTATGTCCCTTCAGAAACGGTAACAGTATCATCACGAAACACGTTCTGCTTCACATCAGAGACATCCTCTGAAACAGCAATCTCTTGCACCTCGCCGACGAACGTAAGAATGTCGGCTATTTCATCAGCAAACTGCTCCTCCCCCTTGCCGCCTTCAAGCAGTGAGAGGCGAACGGATCGCTTAATATCGTCTTCTGCCATATCAACCACATACTACCCTGCTGCATACCGCTTCGCAAGAACACTGCTACGCAAGCATGGCCTCCGCTTCTTTTCCGCGCAAAATTGAAACGCCGATCTCTTCTGCCTTTCGCAGTTTTGAACCGGCACGATCACCTGCAAGGACATAATCTGTCTCCTTTGACACTGACTCGGAAATCAACGCCCCGTGTGACCGAAGAATCTGTTTCACCTCATCCCGATCAAAGGTGCCGATTTTTCCGGTGACGACCACCCGCTTTCCGCTTAAACGATGATTGGTCTGCACCGCTTCCGGCACAGTGACCGAAAGGTGTTTGAGTACGTTCCGCAACATGCTCCGGTTACGGGCATTATCTCGCCACGAGACAACAGAATCTGCAAGGGCACTGCCGACACCGTGCAGTGACTCCATCTCTTCTTTTTTAACCGTCAGCAACGCTTCTGCTGATACGAGGTGTTGTGCGAGAGAACGCGCAACCTCCTCCCCGACACCGTCGATAGAAAGACCGAACAGCAGTCGTGGCAGCGGCACGGTCTGTGCATCAGCGATTGCTGAGATGAGGTTCTGCGCTGACTTGTCCTGAAATCCCTCCAGTCCGCTCACATCATCCGCAGAGAGGGTAAAAAAATCTGCCCACTCCTGCACAAGACCGGCGGTGACAAACCGGCTGACCGTCTTCCCGCCGAGACCCTCAATGTCCAGTGCGCCTTTACTCGTAAAGTGTGAGAGACGGCGAACAAGCAGATCAAATGAGTCCTGATCAACACAGCGCCATGCGGCACTGCCGCTGACGCGCTCAATGGATCCGTCACCGCCACAGCCGGCAACTTTTTTCGGCCAGACAAACTTTTTTGCCGCCTTGGGCCGAAGGTTCTTCACGACAGAGACAATCTCCGGAATAATGTCACCCGCTTTTTGAATGATAACGGTATCACCGATCCGAACGTCAAGACGCTGTATCTGATCTTCATTGTGCAGTGTTGCCCGGGAGACGGTCGTACCGGCAATAGAAACGGGACGGAGGTGTGCAACCGGTGTCACAACACCGGTCCTGCCGACCTGGAAGTCAATTGACTCGAGAACCGTCGTTACCTGCTCCGCGGGAAACTTCAGTGCAACTGCATACCGCGGTGCTTTGCCGGTATACCCGAGCTGATCCTGCTGCCCCCGATCATCCACCTTTATCACCACACCGTCAATCCAGTACTGGAGCGTCTTTCGTGCCCGCTCACGGTCCTGCCAGAATGAAAGGACGTCATCCAATGTCTTACAGTGCACGCTATGATCAGAGACCGGAAACCCGAGTGACCGAAGCAGTCGCATCTCTTTCTCCTGCGTACCCGGATGTTCAGAGCTTTGTGCGACGTCATAGATAAATACTTGCAATTTGCGGGAAGCAGTCACCGACGGGTCAAGCTGTCGCAGTGATCCTGCAACAAGGTTGCGGGGATTCGCATAGACCTCCTGTCCGTCCCGATCCTGCTGACGATTGATACGATCAAATTCTTTCTCGCTCAGGTACACCTCACCCTCAACAATAATGTCGATCGATTTCTTCAGTGTGCGGGGAACTGACGATATGGTCAGAATGTTTTCCGTGATGTCTTCCCCCACCACCCCGTTGCCGCGGGTTGCGGCAGTGACCAGTTCACCGCCCTGATACGTCAGAATCACCTTCACCCCGTCCACCTTTTCCTCAACAAAGTATGCGGGTTGTGTGTCAATGCCAAGGAACCTTTTTGTCCGATCGTTAAACGCAACCAGATCCTCTTCAGAAAAAATATCGTTGAATGACCACTGACGAACTGCATGGGTGACCTTGGTAAAACCGCGCCTGACCCCGCCGGCGACTGTCTGGGTCGGTGAGTCTGATGTCCGAAGCGACGGATATTGTTCCTCAATCCCGGCAAGTTCCCGCTTGAGAGAATCAAGCGCCTCATCAGATATCTCCGACTGATCTTCCTGGTGATAGAGGTCTCTGAGCCGTGCAACCTCCTCTCGCAACTTCTTTGCACGTTCCTGTATACGTTTTGGCACCGCCATGTAGTAGCAGTATACCAAAGCAGGGTTAGTGATGTACTTTGAAACGACGGACAATATCGCGCTGATCCTCGTTCCCGGACGAACAGGAATCATAGCCGCGCACCTCAGTTGAGGTGTTGATTACCCCGCTGTCGCACGACGTTCCTGTCGTGCTCCCGATACAGCGGCGTTGTACGATAATGTGGGCACAGGGAACGTTTGAAACACCGCTCAGATTCACATTCTGAGATGCAATAACTGCAAATTCATAGGTACCGGTTCCGCCGACCGTACCGTTATCGGTTGACGGGTAGTAAGAGACAGACCAGTTACCGATCTCCCTGACCTGGTAGAAGTCACCGCAGATCACCGTGTCATCACTCTCAACCAGCGTATTGAAGGTATGCCGACGAAAATCGTTGTACAGCGCACACTCAAGTGCAGTATTCGCTATGTTGACCGCCTTTTGTGACCGATCCTCATACACCTGACGTGCAACTTCCTTTTCAAGGATAGAAGCAAACGCAGTCCCGATACCAAACAACACCGAGGTGATGAGTATGGTGACAACAAGAACAGATCCTCTGCTTTTTGTCTGATTCCACATTGCCATACTACGTCTTTAACACCCACTCAAACATCGTCTCCCGTGATGTAATGCTCCGGACCACGTCATCAGCCCCCTGCCAAGAAACGCAGGAGTCAATCAGTGCATACTGCACATCGGCATCTGCTTCCGGAATAACAATGTTGAGCGTTACGGTAAAAGCACCGTCGGCTTTGACCGAACCGCCGTCACAGGTCGTTGCTGCATTGCCCTGTGTCCCGGCACTGCTGTTGATACCCGAGACAAAACCGTTGCTCCCGGTACAGTCCGACGCCACACCGGTACTCCTGCACTGCACGGAGCAGTATGTTGACACCGACCCTTTTATGAAATCTTCGGCAGAAACAACACACGGTGCGTAGATATTCTCACTCGCATTAGTGTTTCGCAGATTGGCAAACCAGTTCTTTTCATCAGCGTCGATGATTGATTGATCTCGTGCAAAGTGAACAAATTCAATAACTTCCTGTGCCATGAGATGTGCCCGCACCCGATCCTCTGCGAGTGAATTGTCAATGAGACGCTGGGCGATGATGGCAAACGGTGCGAATGATATTGTCGTTATCACCGCAATTGCAACCAGCACCTCAATGAGCGTAAATCCCTTTCGCGAAGACCGTAAAAGCACCATACATTCACATGATACCGCATGCTATCCCGCCGCACAGCGGGCAAGTTTGGTATACAGCTGCACCATTGCATAGGTATCAAGCTTGCAGTACGCAAGCAGATCTTCACGAACACGCTGCCGATCCGCCTCCGGCACGCCCCCTTCCACCAGTGCAAGCCACTGCTCCATTGCCTGGGTTCCGTCCTGTACCGAAAGGTCCCGGTACGAGAGATCCGGACAGAGCACCGGCAGCACTTTTTTTATTGACGTTGACCCGAGAAACGCCGTGTCAGTATACGCCTCCTTAAAAACATCCTCCAGGTCAACCATACGATCATTCATGCCGAGGAGAGCATTTGCATACGCCGGATACGTCTCCGCCATCTCCTTGTTCCGCTGTTTTTCAAAGCTGGCGTGCCAGGAGACAATCGATCCTTCCTCCGGCATCGCTTCACACAGTGCGACGATAACGTCACGTGAGGCATTGAGCGTGTCTCCGAGGTACTCCTTGTGCTGCAATCTGCCGTCCTCATGAAGGATGTGCAGTGAGAACTGAAACGGTATCTGCTGCCACGGTCGCATACCGATGATTCTCGGTACCGCATGCATTGCCGTTTCGTAGTCAAAAAACAGGAGCGGGAACGTGTATGTGTCGAGCAGCTTCCGCACCGCCCCCCGATTGATAACGGGGCGTCCTTCAACCGCGGCACGAACCTGACGCATCTGCCGGTCGTTGAGATCAGTATCAACAGGAACGTCTTTTATGGCAATAACGCTTTGATCAAGGAGGAGGTTGAGTTTCTTCTCACTGATTCTCGTCAGCTCCCATACCGACCCTGCGGAATATTCGCCGTTAAAGTATGCGAACGCATCGCAGTGATTAGCCTTCGTCTTTCGGAAACACGGACACACAGACTCGTTTATTGACTCAGATTCAAGTACCGCCTGAGCGGCTCTGATACTGAGAACCACCTCACCCTCCTTTTCCCGAACCTCCTCCGTCACATCGGTGATGGTGAGGAGATCGTGCGGAACAATCACTTCGTCACGTCTGTATGAGCCGTTCACATGAATAATGCATACCCGATCAATACGGTATCCCGACCGCTCAAAAACAACTTTCTGAAAACAGGCGTCGAGGATGTGGTTGTGCTGCCGGTCCCGCTTCACCGACGTTGATGATTTCACCTCATAGAGTGTCCACCCGTCACCGTCCCTCTCCAGAACATCAGTTCGGGCGAAGAGATTGTCCTCTGTTTGCACCGCAGCCTGGAACAGCACAGATGCACCGGATACAACCGCTTCTTTTGTTTTCGCAACACCGCTCGTGTTGGACGGCAATGAGACACCGCCGGGAAACAGCTGCTGGGCATATGCCTCTACCTCATATCCTTCCCGTGCAATTTTCTTGAGAAAATCGCTGAACTCTTTTCTCGGAAACACGTCAGGCTTGTGTTTCTCAAGCCACAAAGAATGACTGCATCGGAGAAAATGGATGAAGTCAGTTTTCGTAAAGATGGGCATATCATCAGGAGCCACCTGTCGGATTTGAACCGACGACCTCTCCCTTACCATGGGAGTGCTCTACCGACTGAGCTAAGGTGGCGTATTGTTGCATAGTATACTGCAAACTCATGAGAATTGCGTACCTTGCCCTCTACGTTCTGATCGCCGCCTTCATCTATTCACTCGTCGTCCCCGACCTCACGGACAACCCGCAGGAAAAACCGGACTTTGAGGCAAAACTTATTGAGCGATAGCGGTAACGAGAACGAGGGTTCCGAGAACAATCTGGTACACACAAAACGGTGCAAACCCGATCCGCTCAATTACCTGCAGCAGGAGCCGCACAACACCCAGTGCGAGAAAGAACGTTATCGCAGACGCACCAATGAGGGCGAGCGGTGACACCGGAAGGACGGCAGCACTGCCGCGAAGAATGGTGACAACAGACCACACCTGTGCTCCGAAAATGACCGGTATGCCGAGCAGAAAGGAAAACCGAACCGCCTCGTTTCGTGAGAAGCCGACCAGGCGACCGGCGGTCATGGTGATGCCTGACCGAGAGACACCGGGAATAACGGCGAGCAGCTGCATGAGACCGATAACAAGCCCCCGCATCGGGAGCGGCGTTGTCCGCCGTTGAGTGCTCTGTGCATACCGATCAGCGACAAAGAGAGAGAGACCGGAAACAATAAGCACCGCGGCAACCATTGTCGGATCATTGCTCTGAATAAACATTTCATACAAAAAAGCACCCGCAACGATCATTGGCAGCGTTGCGATGCCGAGAGCGACGACATAGGTTCGGTCACCGGACTGTCCGCTCAGTGCACCGTGCAGCAGTCTTCGAATATCATCAAAAAAATACACCAGCAGGGCAAGGAGAGTCGCTCCGTGCAGTGCAACGATAACAGAGGCGGGGTTACCGCTCTGCGGTGCCAGTGCATTGGCAAGAACAAGATGAGCTGACGATGATATCGGCAAAAACTCTGTTACTCCCTGCAAAAAAGCCAGTGCAACGAGATACGCAGTGTCCACCTCCCTATTGTATCATTCTTTTGAGCCGGGCCGTCATACCCTTTGCCCGATCACCCGCCTGCCGGAGATACTGTTCAAAATCTTTAATACGATCAACCGTACCGTCACCGATATGAAAGTACTGGTTGATGGCAACGTTCTCCAGGAACCAACGATTGTGTGAAACGAGGAGGACGATCCCCTGATAGTCTTTGAGCATGTCTTTCAGTGCGAAGACCGCCTCAGTGTCAAGGTGGTTAGTCGGCTCGTCAAGCACCAGCATCGTGACACCGGTTGCGACAAACACCGCAAAGAGGAGACGGGCCCGCATACCGGGTGATATGCCGTCGATTGTCTGCACGATTGTCTGGTCAGAGAATCCGACCTTTTTCAAAGCATGCATCGCCCGCTCCCGGTCACTACGCGTCTCTTGTATAAAAAACGACAGGACATCTTTGCTTCGGTCGGCACGCTCATGGTGCTGCATGAAGTCGCCGATTTGCACCGCATCTGTCTTTGTCACACTGCCTTGCAAAGGAGGCAATGCCCCGATGATGGTCTTGAGTACCGTACTCTTCCCGGAACCGTTTTCTCCCATAAAGCAGAGCCGTTCACCCTGTTTCAGGGTCAACGACAGCGGTCCGACCGAGAGTCCGTCAGGGTATCCGGCAACAACGTCATCAACCGTCACTTCAACCGCTCCTTCGACATGACCGGTCGAGATGTGCAGGGCAAACTCATCCTCTTCATATGGCTTTTCAACGGTCTCCAGTTTCCGTATGTTCCGATCCAGCGACCGGACCCGCTGCTGTCCCTTTGAGGCACGATCCCGATTCACACCGGACGCGAACTTGTCCTTGTCTGTCGTTTGTACCGCATCGATCCGTTCTCCTTTTTGTTTTAAATCATCCCGATCCTTTCTCAGTTTCTGCAGCTGCTCCTGATATTCTCGGTACTGACGCATCTGCCGATCATGCTCCTTCTTCTTCCGTTCCAGATAGTCGCCGTACGTCCCCCGCTCGGAGGTAAGGGTACCGTCCTTCAATTCAAAAACGCGGTTTGCCACGTTGTTGAGAAATGTCAGGTCGTGCGAGATAATTACCATAGCTTTTTTCGATGCGGCAAGAAATGTCTCAAGCCATACGAGTGAAGGAATGTCCAGATTGTTAGTGGGCTCATCCATCAGAAGAATGTCAGCCGGTTGCAGCAAGAAGGTTGCGAGGAGGATTTTTGATCGCTGTCCGCCGCTGAGAGAATCAATCGGCTGTTCAACCACTGCCTGTGACATACCGAGCCCGTCAAGAATTGGAATAAACTGGTGCTCCTTGAGCCCGAGGTCGTTGAGATACGAGATTCCTGTCCGCCCTTCGTCAGCGACCAACTCCTGCGGTGCAAAAGCACAAACCCTGCCTTTTGTCAGAGTGACCGATCCGCTGTCCGGGTCCTCACTGCCGGCGAGGATCCGCATGAGAGTGCTCTTTCCTGCCCCATTCTTCCCCACCAACGCTATTTTATGCCCCTCATCAATGGTGAATGAGAGAGATTCAAATACCGTATGAGATCCATACTGTTTCTCAATTGCGTTTGCGGACAGCAGCATGGTTTTCATTGTATCACCATCCTCTCCTATCACCGAGACGGAACAATGGGCTATGCACGGTGTCAAGATTGCACCGCCCGCCCCTGCAAAAACGCCGAGAAGACCCCACCTGCAAAAATAAATCTATGGTACTCT
>JAPPJI010000022.1 GCA_028820405.1 Candidatus Kaiserbacteria bacterium | reverse complement strand
CGACATCTGATGTATGTGGCCTTATTGTTGTGCTAAAAGAGCTTGGTTCACACGTAGGTTGACATGGGGTCACAAGACTCGTATACGTCATCATCGTCGATACTCTTTGCAGAACTTTGCAGGTCATCTTGCAGATCAATCTTGGAAACACAGTGGTCTGGCCTCCAATAACCATCCCCTTCAAATCCTGCCCATGTTAGCAACTTGCTGCCGTCGGTCAGCCATAACCCAGATCCGATTTCTCTAAAACGTTTCCCGTTCCATACACCTACAGAATCGTATAATGAATTTATACTATTGTTGAAGTATTCTTTTTTTACATACGTTGCAAGAGTGTAATTTTCATATTTTTCATTTACAGCAGTTCTTGTTTTAAAATCCAGCGCAGAATCTACTGGTAAGACGAAATCACATTCTTTGTTATTACCTAGCAAGATTATGGTGCGGCCGTGAACCTTAATGGCGGCATTATGCTCAAAATCGTCGACATCAACGTCATTGACCGTTATAACTGGTTTGCCGTCATCACCCCTGTGAGTGAATTCGTACGCCTTGATCCCGTGCGATTTTTTGAAGATCATAAAGTCGTCACACAGAATATTTGTTGCCCATTGCTGGTAGGGCAGGGATATCTGCTTTGAGTCCAAAAGATTTCCCAATTGATCATACATGCATATATGCCAATCTTTCGATTCGGCGTATTGTATAGTTACTATGTTGTCATGACTTGTAACGCGTAGATTTCGTATTTCGCTTTTCACCTTGAACCTTCTGGTAAATCCATATTCATGATCTAAGATGATGATGGCATGAGTTTTATTGTCTACAATGATTATATTGCGCCTGCTGTCTGTACATATCATGTCTGCAAACACTTCTACGTCTTGGATGCTTTTTCGGCATGGAAATGATTTGATAAACTCGCCATTGAGATCAAAGGTCATGAGTTTTGGCCCCATTGCAACAGCTATGTTTCCCTTGGAGTCGATTGTTATCCTGTCTGGGCCTATGTCACTGTTTAATGGATAAATTAATGCTCCGCCAATCCCGTTCTTTTCTGTAAAGGTAGTAGCCAGCCGCATTGCTCCGCTTCGTTTCGACACTACTGGTTTAGTATCATCATCGGGTTTTTGCATGTATTACATCTCATGCCTTGTGTTGATGCTTGTGATATAACAAGATTACTTGTGGGGGGCGTTTTTTTGCGGCGGCGGCTACTCTGCATGGCAGGGCGTGGGCTTTGCAGTTTGGGCTCTGGGGGGACGGAGGTTTCGCCCTCACTGTGGTGCTGCCTGGCAGTTCATGATGTGGCGTCTTGGCGTCCTTGCAGTATCGCTTGACGTTGGATCCTGCCGTCCTGCATGGCGTGGGCTGCATGACGTGGCGTCCTTGCAGTATCGAGGGGCAGCTTGTGGTTCATGCCTTGACGTGGCGTCCTGCCAGCGTCCAGGTCATGGCGTGGGCTGCTTGGCGTGATGATCCGGATCAAAAGGGGCGGGGGTTACGGTTGCTTTGTGTGCTGCCGTCATTGCAGTGTGCCACGACGTGTGGCCGTGCCATGCAGTATCGGGCCCTAGGGGCGGGGGTTCCGTCTCGATCCGGTGTTGCATGACGTCCATGCCATGCCATGCCATGCCATGACGTGCGGTATTATGTATGACGCTTTGCAGTATCGGGGGACGGGGGGCGCGGCTTGACGTTTGCCTTTGACCGGCTAGCTTGTGGTTCCTAGCGTCCTTGCAGTACCAGGATTGCTTTGAATCAGACGAATCAGTCTGGTTCGTATGTCTTTGTTGTCTGCCGACAGGTCTACGGTCGCAAAGCGGATCACGTGTCCTTGCGTTGTAAACCACTCATCCACATCTGCGCCGGCTGAGGGATACAACAGCATGCCAGATGATGTGCGTGATATGTCGTCACATGCACCCTTCTCTCTGGATCTAAGATATGTATATAGTTGAAATATATGTTCGTTATCCAACTTGTCTTGATTGTGTTGATTTTCTTTTGTAATCTCTGTAAACTTTGTATCAATGACCATCCTTGATCTTTTGCCTGTGTGCGGATCTGTTCGCTCTATGGTGATGTCTGGATACATGTTGGAAAGTATGCTGTCGATTCCCCTACTGGACGCGTCTTTCTGCCATACGATCTTGCTGCCATGCTGGACGTCCCATTCGGGAAACGTCACCTTGTAAAAACCGGCGACTGCGTTTTCAAACAGTTTCCATAGTTCGTGCCTTCTGTCGAGCGCAAGATACTCGGTTCCCTCATCCTCCGTAGGTATTCTCAGATACAGTGCTAGTTTTGCAGCGGCAAGCATCCTTTGATCTTCTGGATTTCTCACCGTTCCAACAGTGATACTACTATTAGGGCTGCCACTGCCGAATGGATCCGTAACATCCTTGCCAACTCCCACCCTCTCAAGCGCCTCAGAATACGTGCGACAGAGTCGTCTCCACTCTGCTTTCAGGCCGGGCGTTTGACTCAGCTTGTCCAATGCCTGCCGTACCAGCCGATTCTTCTGCGTGTCTGCGGTAAACTCATCAAACACGCATGCGATCCTACCCCGCTGCAGTAGGTGATGACTCTCTGTGCGCATGTGGTCTATGCGACCGCGCACTCGTGTCAGATCGTCCTGCCTTCTGGCAAGCTCTACAGTCAGGTTGCGGCGGAGCCTGTGCGCCACTACATTCGTGAGAATCTCTGCGATCAGTTCGAATATGTCGTCCGGATTCTCCTCATAATGTTGTCTCTTTGTGGACGCGTCGCTCAGTAAGTCGTCTAACAAGTTTGACGCGTAAAGCATTAGAAACCATATGTTCCTAGGAGCAATCTTGCCTGCCGTGTCTGTCTTTGCGGCGGTAGTAGGCGCCACTGTTACATATGCGCCTGTGGGATCATCTGCCAAAATCCTTCAATAGATTTTTGGTCTCGTCGTGTGCCTTTTTCTTGTCAGTTATCCAGTATTCGCTCAAAAGTGGACCGATCTTAGATGTTACGATGTCTTTGAACCACTGCCTCGAATCTACTATTTTGGAGTTCGGAGTCACATAGCTGTGACCGATCACGTAGTGGGGTCCCAGTAGTGTATCGGCCGATATCGTGTCGTTTAGAGATTCAAGCTTCTCCTTGATCATTCCTAGTATGTCACTCTGTACACCATGTTCTCTTGACCACGCTTCCCATTTGTCGTTGAAAAGAGGCTCAAGATTGAAGAATCCAAACCTACGGCGCAGGGCCACATCTACCATGGCTATGGAGCGGTCGGCGATGTTCATGGTTCCTATGACGTAGAGGTTCTTAGGTATGTAAACTGACTTGCCATCTCTGTCCGTATGACTGAGCTGCAAACCTTCTGATTCTACACGTTTGTCTGCCTCTAGCAGGGTCAGCATCTCGCCGAATATGTTGGCAGGGTTGCCACGGTTTATCTCCTCAATGACGATCACAAAGTCAGAGTCGCGATCTGCTATCGCGTCTCGTATGGACTCAAGAAAGGGTCCATCTACGAGTCGGAGTCTGCCTCTGCCACTGTCATCCACATCGTCCGGGCGCCAGCCTCTCACAAAGTCCTCGTATGAGAGGTTGGGGTGGAATTGAAACGTGCGCACGCGTTTGTTCGGCCTGTGGCCCGTGAGTGCAAACGCTAGTCGCTTTGCCAACCATGTCTTACCGGTCCCAGGTGGTCCCTGTAGTATGATGTTCTTCTCAGTTTTCAGTGTGCTTTTCATCTTCTCCAACTCTGGCTTGTCTAGAAAACATCCGTCTTTTATGATGTCGTCGATCGTATATGCAGATTTTGGTAAGTTCCTCCCATGTAGAAATCCATACGTTGGCATAAGAGTTTCAATAGCTTCTATGATATCATCCACTATCTTAATCCCTCTTGTTATCGCGTCCTTTCTACCCCATGATTTAACTATACCAAAGTCTACATTCTTGTTATTCATGACCTCAATGATCTTGGAGATCTCTGATTCTGATACTCCTGACGTTGGAAAACTATATACTTCTTCACTCTCGCGCTGCTTGGCAGTGATTGTATAGCCTTCAGGAAGATCCCTGAGAAGTTGTGCAAATTTGTCGGTGTTGTCCAATATTGTAGCCTTCACGAAATCCATTCGATTGGGTGCAGCATAGCTGACCCAGATCATGCACGCCACAGATTTCCGACTAAAAAGACTTACTTGGAATTGAACTGATTCTTGTGGCCTGTTTACTAGAGCATAATCAGGCACTATGCCAAGCCACATGTGATCCTTCCATACCGCCTGGTCTGACTTTGGTGGACTCATCGGACGTGCTGTATAGATCTGATACACGTCAGGGTACTGTGACAGTCTGTCGTTAAGCACGCTCCCGAGTGTTTTGAACCGATCTTTGAGGTAGAGCGCGTCTGTCTTCCTTCCTGTCAGCGAATCAAAGTCTTTTTCAACAAAAGCAAATTCTTTTTTCACCGAGGGAGATCCGCCTCGTACATTGTGGACTGTTCGTATGAATTGGTTGAGGTTTTGTGCCAGTCTGGGATCATCAAGCGCGGATATGACAAACACTGACTTGTGGGTCTGATTGCAGATATTGATTCGATTCCAAGAAACATGATCTTCGAGTGTTTGTTTTTTACCTTGATTAGTAAAATATCCGGTATGGGCAATGTAGTATTTCCCTGCGTCGTCCTTGACGAATACTCCCTGAGATTTTCCATCCGTACGAGCAGATACGTTTATGTCGCACGTCACTGAAACCGTTGTAGGATCAAAGTCATTTGTTTTATTTGTAACTCCAAACCCATTCCAATATACCGTATGCTGCACATTTCCATTTGGTGTATGTGTTTCGGACGTTCCACGCGCCCACCAAAATCCATATTTACTAAACCACCATATGTCCTCTTTACTCGAGGATCCGTGCCACTGCACCATTGTCTTTTTTGCATTACCCAAAGTCATGAGTGTTTCGCCCATCTTATTTTGACATTCCTCGATCTCACTAGCGTCTACTAACAGAAAGCACTTGTGCCTTTCCGATTCTATTATGTATTTTCCATTCTTCTCTTTGATCTCCCATTTTCCATGTATTAGTGGATTATACAGTGATACCTCACCTTTCTGCCCACGAAAGAGAAGGTCGTATTCGGACTCACATTTGCGTTCACGTTGATTTGGAGCATAATGTATTCTGGAAGGTATGTTTACAGTACATGCTGTTACTTGGCCATCAATTGTGCGTTCGTTGATGTTCTTATAATGTGCATGGATATACTCCTTGATCTCCTTGCGTGTGGCCTCGCCCCCTGCAGATTCTACTGCCTCTCTGACCATCTTCCAGACAGGTATGTTGCCTTTCAAAATCTCTCTTTAGACTCATTAGGTGTTGGAAATTTAATCTTTTCTGCTTATATGGGGTTGCTTTTTCAGGAAATTGAACCCGCCCATCGTGTGAACCAAGCTCTTTTAGCACAACAATAAGGCCACATACATCAGATGTC
>JAPPJI010000015.1 GCA_028820405.1 Candidatus Kaiserbacteria bacterium | reverse complement strand
AAAACAGCCCCCTCAACAATCCTCCATCTACTTGGATAGTAGTTCCAGTCATGTAGCTTGCTTTCTCAGAAGCAAGAAAGCAGGCTAGGGCGGCCAACTCTTCAGGGGTTCCTATTCTTTGCAGGGGGATGAGGAAGAAGATGATGAATAATGAATGGAAAAGCGGGTATATTTACGGTAGCACATTGGCGAGGATAAGAATTACTCAGCATGGGATTGTAACATGGCCGACAGATCTGATATCGAATGGACTGACGCGACATGGAATCCGGTGACGGGTTGCACCAAAATCACGCGTGGTTGCGACAACTGCTACGCTGCGCGTTTTGCAGAACGATGGCGTGGTGTCAGTGGTCATCCCTATGAACAAGGCTTTGACTTGCGTTTGTGGCCATCGCGACTTGATCAGCCATCACGGTGGCGAAAACCTCGTATGATTTTTGTCAATTCGATGAGTGATTTGTTTCATAAACACGTCCCGCAATGGTTCATTGACGAAGTTTTTCAACAGATGGAAAATGCGGACCACCACATCTATCAGATATTGACGAAACGAAGTTCGCTCATGCGGGATTATCTGAAACACAGGTACTCGTATGGTGCTGTTCCGAAACATATCTGGTGCGGTGTTTCAGTAGAAGACCAAACGGCTACAAGCAGAATTTTGCATCTTCAAACGACGCCGGCTACGGTTCGCTTCTTATCTATTGAACCGCTGTTAGGTCCACTGGGTGATGTCGACTTGAAAGGGATTTCATGGGTTATTGTCGGCGGAGAGAGCGGTCCTAATGCTCGTTCTTTGCATCTTGATTGGGTTTGTGACATCCGTGACCAATGTGCTTCCACAGGCGTACCATTCTTCTTCAAGCAATGGGGAGGACGAACACCCAAGGCTGGTGGTCGCAAGCTTGAAGGGGTGGAACATAACGCTATGCCTAACTACTACTAAACGGAGGAATTATCCATGTCTTCTTTCGAGTGGCACCCTAGTGAGCCACCTCCTCGGATTGAACCACATAGCAAGGCGAAACTGGATGTGTTGCGCAGATACATTCAGGAATATTTCGATAGACTGAATGTCAATCCGCAGCGGGAGGAATTCAGGCTTGATCTAATCGATGGTTTTGCCGGAGGCGGTACATTTCGTGATGGAAATACCGAAATCTCAGGCACGCCTTTGGTCATGTTAGAGGAAGCAAAAAAAGCAGAAGAGCGTTTAAACAGGAAGCGGAAAAAGCGACTACACATCAATTGTAAATTCTATTTTGTTGACAAAGAGGAAGCTCATACGGATCACCTTAGAAAAGTTCTCAGAGAACATGGATACAGGGTTGATGAAGACAAAATTGTTGTCCGAACCGGCCTTTTCGAGAATGAAGTCAAAGATATTCTCCGTTCAATTAAACAAAGACAGCCTCGTATTGGACGTGCCATTTTTCTTCTCGACCAGACCGGTTTTTCTCAGGTAGAGTTGTCACTCGTCTCTAATATCTTGGGTGAGTTGCATGCGGCCGAAGTCATACTGACATTTGCTGCGGAGTCACTTGTTAATCATCTGGCAGAAACACCTCAGATAGTCAAAGCGGTTTCACCGCTGCAATTGACTGAACAACAGATAGGCGATTTAATAGAAAATAAGGATGGGGTTGGTGGAAGGGCACTAGTTCAGAGGACTTTGCGCGATCATCTGCGCGTAAGGACCGGGGCAGAATACGACACTCCGTTTTTCATTCGCCCCAAAGTGTCTCGCCGTGCATTATGGTTTCTCCATTTGTCAAGACATCCCACCGCGCGAGATGTGATGATTCAACTGCATTGGGAGATTCAGAATAGGTTTGAGCATTATGGTCCCGGTGATTTCGGTATGTTAGGGTGGGATGCATTAAGAGACTCCTCAAATCTTCCTTTGTTTCAATTCGGCGATCTTGACAAGGAGCGGATGCAAAAAGAGCTTCTGGACTCGCTTCCGGGGAAGTTACATAGTTTGGTATCTGAACAGCCAGTTACCGTAGATGCAATGCGGCATAGATTTGCAAATCAGACTGCCGCTCGGTTTTCTGATCTTGATGAGATTGTCCTTCAGCTCGTTAGAGAAAAAGAGTTTCAAATTCTAGATCCAGAAGGCAAGGTGCGTTCGCGTTCGCTAAAGCGTTTGAAGTCTACAGATCGAATAGCACTACCTCCAATTTTATTATTTTCGGTAGTCTCTCGCATACGGTGAATTTCCTTTTTGGTAACTATTTTAGATCAAATCTCCAGATGGAGGCCACTTCCTTACCAGGATCATGCTCTTCCTCCTATCTGAATACTCTTATCTCAAAAGAATGCTTCCCTCTGGGGTCAAGGTTGGTCGGGATTTAACGTATTATATTGGGGAATATAGAGTTATTCGCCTCAGACCCGTTTTACCCAAGGCACATCTTCATATGCGTCTTCACCAGAGTTTCGTAGGCGATTCATATATCGACCATAATACTCAAACTTTCTGAGTAAGATCAATTCTATGTACCAGAGGCTTAGCCGGATAGCATCTATTTGGGCCTCGGCAGAGATCGGGTTATATTTTTTCTCAGGATGAATTAGATCATTACGAATTTGTACAATCGCTTCTGGCCCATCACCAATATAACAATCGCCATTTTTGTCTCTTCTTTGTTTAATCTGTTGTTTAGAAAAGTCTTTTAAGCCTTCACATGAAGAAGGTATTTCTTTGTCAATTCCAATTATTTCTAACAGTTTTCTCAGCTTTTCTTCTGCTGATAGTTTCTTTATTCCTTTTACAGGCGGTTTTTCTCCTAGAATTTTATAAGACAGAGATTCTAAGGCAGCCTGAGCCGAAATAATGCCTACATGAGCAGGGCTGTTATTACTGTTGAAATACCAATCAATAACTGTAGATACGATGTTTCCCCAGTCCGGATTCTTATAAAAACGCCAAAATCCGGGGAATAGTTGAGAAAGACTATCTCCACCATCTGTGCTAGGTAGCCATGACCTAGTGGTTTTTTGATTCCATGGTTCGATATGAGAAGTTCCCCATTCGAGGACCAACTCCCCATCGTATTCATCAATCGCTTTTACGAGTGCTAAGCCACACGCGGAACCGCTGGCAAACGAGAGGAAAGTTCGCAATCCACGCAAGATACTTTCTGCTTCTTTTACAGAGAATGTTTCTCCGTCAGAACGTTTTATGAATCCAGTGTGTGAGACAGAATATCCGTCTTCTTGTTTTAATATCTTACGATTCTCAAAAAAAGAGGGTGTCTCTGTAATATCAATTTGCCATGGATCACACTCCATTTCTGTAACACCTAACCGATAGTGATTTCCATCGACTTCGGCCCGTTTGTCGCGTGAACCATAGAATGACTCGAAATTCAGAATATAGAAACTCACGGACTTAATCAGTGTGTTCAGTTGAGCTACAGTACAGGGACTCATATAAGGAAATAGAAAGCCCTTAAAGGTTTTTTTTGAGCCTTTACGGTAGAAAAAGTCGTTGAGATTGTAGGAAAGTAATACCTTGATGTTACGACCGTTTTTTAGAGTAATAAGAAATATTTTGTTCTGGTAATCTTTCACTAGCTGTATGGGAAGATTGTCTGATTCTATACGACATCTTATAGTTGGCGATAGATGAAGAACCACCTTGACCGAACAAGGTTCCCGCAAACGTAAGTTCTCTATATGAGTGATACTTGTATTTTCCAAGAAAATTGGCTCATTTGGTTTCGGAGGGGCATTGTTTAAGAACATCATTAATTACTTTCTGGTTTTTGAAACGGCTTTCCTCTTTCGCTTTATTGGCCTTATCTCAGTTTCTAGGGGTGCCCGCATTTTTTCGTAAAGCGAAAAAAGGTGCTCAATGCGTTGGCGTTCGGAAGAAAAACCGCTTCGCCGGTAAACGCGGTCAACGGCGCGGTCCAGGGCCTGATGCGCCTTGCGCAGGCCCGGCGGCATCAAGTCCGGATCGTAGAGATCGGCCAATGTTGCATCCGGATGGGCGGCGCGGGCATCAAGTACCGCTTGCGCAAGCAGTTCCAGTCTCGACGTATCCTTGTCTCGCGGTGGAGTCGGAAAAGTGTTGTAGACTACGCCGATGGAATACATGTAACGGCTTTCCAAACGTCCTGCTACTGCGCGCATCCAAGCCATGTGCATAGCTGAAGTCAACAATGCGAAATCCACAAGAGTAGCGTCGGGGAGTAGGCGAAGCCTATTGCTTGGAATTACTGGTGGTTCGAGCCAACCGATGGGGACATACTCCCGCCGTTCCGAACTGACCTCTGGAATGACCAGAAACGGGGCCGTGGGAAGCACGTTTACATGGTAGAGAGTAGGGGTTTCCGCTAATTTCTGCGTTGGCTTGCTCTTGCTGGCTTTACGGTAATCGCGCACGGAGGCAATTCGTTTCCTTATCTCCGGCAACTTTGCCAGCAAGGACGGCGATACGCCATGCAAGGCAAGAATCCAGCGTCTACTACCTTGCAGAAACTCCCGGGCGCCGACAAAAGGGCGCAACAGAGATCCGGCATCGGGTTCTTCCTCGAGAAACCGCGCCCGCTCTTCGGCCGTAAAAATGTAATGGCCACCGTCTATTGGTTTTGACCCGATAATCAGTTTTGTCATCCCGTTGATTGGTCTGCTCTCCTCGCAAACCGTTATATAGGGGTTAGGAAGTCCAGCAGCGTCAAACAGATAGGGTGAAAGTATCTTGTGCCGGGTTTCCTCCGGTTCGCCATTAATGTCAGGATAGCTGAACAGGCGTTTTTCCGGTTTTGCTTTTTCTCGTCTATCCAGCCCGATGATTACGACATGGACATGTGCTTTGCCCCGCACGTCAGAGCCCCAAGCGAAGGTCCGGTGGGCAAAGTTGATTTCGAGCTTGAGACGGTCAAACAGCACTGGCCAGAGTTGTGCCACCTGCTCGCCCTGCGTAATGGAATTAGTCGCCACGAATCCGATTCGCGCCGACGTGTTTCGAACATAACCTCCGGCTTTTATAAACCAGGCGGCGACATAATCCAGACTGCCGCCGCTTTTACCCAGAGCGGCTGTCCTATGAACTTGCGCGCGCTGGTCGGCCGTCTGAAATTTCGCGCCCACAAAAGGCGGATTGCCGAACAGGTAGTCGCAGTGCTCCGGCGGCAGAATCTCGGTCCAGTCGGTCTCCAAGGCGTCTCCGTGCCAAATATTGGGTGATTCTTTCAGCGGAATACGCGCGTAAGCCTCCCCGAACTCTAGGCTCAACCGGTTATTCATGATATGGTCCATCATCCAAAGGGCGGTCTCGGCGATCCTCACCGGGAATTCACTGAGTTCAATACCGTAGAACTGGTTCACATTCACCAGGGAGAGTATCTCCATATAAAATTCTCTCTGTCGTCCTGATCTGGTTTCCGTCGTGCGGATTTCACGCGTGCGAAGCTCACGGATTACCTCTATTTCAAGCAGACGAATTTCCCTGTAAGCGATGATCAGAAAGTTCCCGCAACCACAGGCTGGATCGAAAAAGGTAAGGCTGCCGAGCTTCTTCTGAAACTCCCGAAGCCGTCTTTCGCGGTTGTTCTTCAATGTCTTGATCTTTTCGAATTCAGTGCGGAGTTCATCAAGAAATAGCGGTTCAATTACCTTGAGGATGTTTTTCTCGGTAGTATAGTGCGCGCCTTGGGCGCGACGCTCGGCCGGTTCCATGACCGACTGGAAAAGCGCGCCGAAAATCGCGGGAGATATGTTCGACCAGTCAAAATAACAAGCTTCGAGCAGCCGCTCGCGCATTGTTTTGCTAAAAGAAGGGATACGTAGAGGTTCACGGAAAAGGTCGCCGTTTATGTAGGGAAAGCCCGCGAGGTCTTCGTCAAGCGTTGTAGAGCGCTCGTCATCCGGCGTATCCAGAACCTGGAAAAGCTGGGTGAGCAGAGGCCCCAGATCAGAACCGTCTTCCCTAGTATAGCGTTCCATTCATTTATTTACATATAAACAGCTGTGGTTACACTTG
>JAPPJI010000023.1 GCA_028820405.1 Candidatus Kaiserbacteria bacterium | reverse complement strand
CTGCAAGAGATTGCAAGGTACGTCTAGACGGCCCAAATCAGGTTAACACTTACCGTGGGCTATCCCCTTGACTATTTCTTCTTGGCGGGTAGCGTCAAGCGTCTCGTCGTTTTGGTTCTTTATTCTCTGCGACATTATCTCGTCAAACATGTCGGCTGCAATCTTCAAGAAGAGCTCGACGTTATATGTGGCCATTTTGGAAATATTTGTAAAGCCAAAATAATACGGAAGTCCAAATTCTCTGTGTGTGAAAAATTCCGCCACGGGTACCAGCTCGTGGCTGTAATCTTCGTGACTCGTCTCCAGTGGCAGGTCCACCAGTTTGTACTGCTTCTTGTTTTCGGCGCGCTTGATTCTTACTTCCAGCGACCTCCACGATATCATGTCCTCGTAGTCAGACACGTCTGATTTTTCTTCTTCTTGCTTTTTGATCCAGCCATCGTATGCTTTGGTGTCGCGAGTATATTTTTTGATCCTCTCTCTGATCTTTTTTGTTGCCTTCCGGAAATTCTGGCGGTAAGTGGATGAAATGCTCCTCTCTAGATTATTGTATATGTTTATGTCAAAGTCCAGAGATGCATGTTGCGCGCGTTTTTCAGAGATTAGTTTGGCAAACCGCTCAAACGTGTTGCCCTTGTCCCAGTGTGTCTCCAAGTTTATGACAGAAGACTCTCTACCATACCCAAAGATGATCTCGTTGATCTGCAAGGCCTCCAGCCGTTCTGCGATCCAGACTGGGGCTGGGACTCTTGCATTTATGACCTTTTCAAGCAGGATTTTCCGTTGGGTGCTTGTTAGCTCGTGCAGATCATCAAGCATTATCAAGACCGCCGAGGCCGCCGGACTGCCATCAAAGAGCAGGTTGTCGTGACAGATCACGTGCAGATAGTCTACTATACTGTCTAGAAGCGGCTCCGCCCGGTCGCCGCTGTGGGGCGCATCAAACCTGTTGATTTTACCGCAGATATCGCGCTCCGTCTTGGCTGCCCAGTCGTACAGTGTTTTGCCGTCGCATGGCAGCGGCACGCCTGTAATGCAGCGGTCTGGGGGCTTTAGGATGGTTATCTTATCTAGGTTCTCTAGGCTCGCGTTTTTGAGTTTCAGGATGCCGGTCAGCGCCTTTATTATCAGTCTTGTGCCTATGAGCGCAAAAAGATACCTGCAGTCCTGATCGTCTGCCAGATCCGCATCCTCCATGGCCGCATAGTCATACAGTCTAAGGTAGACCCCCAGTGTACCGGGCGGGCCGTCATCTCCAATCATGCCCCGTCTCTTGAGCCTGCCGAAGATCTCTCTGTGGGTGGAGCGGTCCCGGGAGATCTCCACCAGTGACTCTGGCGCGAATATCCTAAACAATGATGTCTTCCCGCCTCCGGGACTGCTTCTGAATATGGTAACCTTGTTTGCGAGGCAGTCATCTGGCAGCGCGTCAAGTATGGTGTGGCCGAAGATCTTTAGAAACGTGTGCCTGCTCTCTATGCTTTCTGTGGAGCGAAAAGAAAATGGATTTCTAGGTTCCCTCATTTGATCCTACCTACCTCAAAGCCGTCCCAAGCCGTGCGCGCATGCCGCCTTGTATGCCACACTTGATATTAAAACGCGGTCTGATCACCTGCATCACACCTTGTGGCGCTCGACGCGCGGAAACAATGCTCTGCATCTGGCGAATTTTGATTCACACCAGATAATCGGAAGCGAGTTGTTCGGACAATTGTGGCCAAGTACCACCGGCAGTCCGCACTCATCAAAGCCCATGTGGGGCTTGTCGTGCCTGCCCACCTTGTAGTATTTTGTAATAATCGACGGGTCTAGTTTCTCCTCTGCGAGGGGGGCAAAGTCCCCGAGGCCCTCTTCTGTCATGCATGTCGCATCGTCTAACTCTACGATTACAATGACATCATCGATCTTGATTTTGGACTCGCGTGCAATCCTGAGTATGTGGTTTTTGGCCCTCTTTGTTGCTACATACAAGACGACGTATACCTGCGCCTCGTCTTCGCAGATGTCCTTGAGGCGGCCGTTCTGTCTCTCATCATTAAAGCGTGCAATCTTCCCCCCTGGGCCGCCGTCTTTGCATCGTAGGTAGCTCTGGCCACTGGCAGAAAAGTCGTCTACTAGAAACACGTATTTGTATTTGGCATCACCGGGCGCGCCCTTGTCGCTTAGGACACATTGCAGATCATCGAGCATGCTGGTGGCCGTCTCTTCGGTGACGGTGTATGTGGGATGTGTCTGCTCGTGCCTGAGGCCGGAAAATCTGCAGAGCGCATCGATTCTGGCGCCGTCGCTTAGGCCCAGAAACAAGCATTGGTGCTCCCGGATCCTGAACCTATCGTCGCGTGAAATCTTACGCACCTTGTGTTCTTTGATATCCATATCGGCAGCAAATCGTTTCATTAGGAGGCGTCTTACAAAGTCCGGGTATACGAGTCGTATGATGTGGTTCATCTCTGCTTCTGAGATATAGAGCAGATTGTTTTTTATAAAATCATAAGCGACATCACGAGATGACTCTTCAAACTGCCCGAGCCACCTTGCAAGGCTCTCGATGAACCTCATCCCGGGTTCAAACTGTTGGTACCCGTCGTACTTGTATTGGGCGAGCAGCTGCAGATCCTTTCTTTCTTCTGTAAGTTTTTCTGTACCCCATCCCGTGGTTTTGGCCAAGAGTTCTTGGGCCAGTAGGTCGTTCATCATCTCACCCCAAGGTACAGCATAAAGTACTTGTCATATATCTCTGCGCCGCGCAAGTACTCCAGCGTCCCTGCCTCACCGCGTACATTGGGCGGCAGTGTGTTCCAGCAAGAGTCGGGATCATCTGATACCTCATCTACACTCAGCGAGTATCTGGTCTTTAGCATCTCAAAGTCGTTTCCTGGCCACTTGCCCCTGTCTCCTATGCACAGTATCTGGGGGTCGTCATGCGTCATCTCGGTCCGCATGCCCGCCAGTATGTTGATCTTGGTGACGTCTGCTGGAATGATGTCGACGGAGTGGCCCGACTCGACGATCCTCACCCCGCTGTCTGTTCTGTCATCTAAGCCGATAATGGTGGCCAGATCCGCGGCACTCATCTTGGGGAATCTTATGGATATCTGATGCGGCCGCTCTGATATATTGCAGTCAGTTAAATTTTTGCCTTGCCTTTGGATGAGCAGACGCAGGGCCTTTAGATGCGCGTTCATAGGTGCGTCGTCATCTGGAACAGAATCATCATCTAGGTATCCGGTGCTTGCCCCGTTGTGGTATCCTATGAGTAGCCGGCGCCAGTATTTTTTGGGCACTGCGCGCTGCAGATCCTCGCGCACAGATGCCCCCCGACCGGTGGCCACCCCCACTGAAATCTTACTTTTCAGCATCTGTATGGCGTATTTGATTATCTCCGGGGATGCCCCTCTGTGCCTGTTCTCCGGATCGCAGATGGTACCGTCATAGTCAAACACGACCCCGCTGAATTTTGCACCCTCGACTCTTCGGACAAATCTTCTAAGCGAGTTTAGCTTGGAGATTGCACTGCTGCCTTTTGCGCTCGGACACTTGCGCGCGAGTATGATGCACTCGCGCTCAGACACCCCGCGGTTAACTCTGGACATCCTAAGATGGTACATCCTGCTTCCAAACCGGGCCACTCTCGGCCTCCCGGGGTCTATCTGGCGCGCAACTCCAAAGAACTTTACCGTATGCATGACCTTGACAAGCAGGCTCAGGGATGCCGCGGGACCATCAAAGCTAGAGACCAGTCTGGCCACGGTCACATCATCTGGTATGAGGCCGATTGTCTTTGATGCAATATTGGAGCATCTGGGCGTGACCAGTGCGATAACACCCGTGGAATGCTTGTTTTTATCCAGCCAGTTGTGTCTCCCGTGGGCAAAGTTCCGATAGTCTGACAACTGCGCGTTGACCAGTCCGGCCTCGGATAGCTTTGACTCTGCATCTGTTGCGGCCGCGCTCCCCCAGCCGTCGTGCAGTGCTATTACGGTCTGTTTTTCCTCAAACCCGCGCAGGGTGTCTTGCATTTTTTGCTCAAACTCGGCCTGGCCAAGTCCGTCATAAAGCAGCAAGTCTGACGAGTGGGGCATGTCCTCGATGGACGAAAAGGCATTTGCATATGCTCGGGCCAGCCATACTTCGGTGGCTAGGAGCGTATTTGTTGCCAGAAAACCATCTTTGCCTGTGGGTGGCGTGGCGGCGTGTACGACGACCCGGGGATGAGTCTGCGCCTCGCGCGTCAGCTTGTTGCCCGTGCTGGCGCACAGTACCCCAAGCAGCTCCGGCTTTATACTGAGTGCCTTGTCAAACGCGGCCAGTATGTCCGGGTTGTTGCCGCCTGCTGTAACCATCAGAATGGCACAGGGGCAGTCTATTGCATCGATCTCCAAGAGCTCCAGCGGGGTGAGACACACTGACGGCATCCCGACCTGTCTGTGCAGAATGGAGGCGAACACCGCGGCAGATCGGGATCCACCGGAGCCTACCGCATACAGTGGAAGTCCCCCGGCTTGTCTTACAAATGCGGAGATGCGGTTGATCGGCATCCCGGCTGCCCACTCAAAGGTGTCTGCCAGGGATTCTAACTCACCTGCATATGCCTTTCCCATGTATGTCTTGCACCTATAATTGGAGTATACGTGGCTAGGAAATAAAGCATACCAGTCTTGGGTATTGATACTATCTCCAATGGTCACTCGGGACGGTGCAGTGCAATGTTCTCTTGTTGTGTGTTTTTGCAAGAGTGGCCGTATGCATGGTGACCATTCACGGCCGGACTTTCATATGCATTTTAGACCCCAAAGTCTCTCCGCTCCTCGTCACATTATGGTTGAACTACTGACAGTATGAGCTCGGAGGGATTGGTACGGAATTCGGCAATGTGGTTTGATATGACGCCTAGAATGTGATACACCTCAGAACGCATCAGGCAGGACGGATGCAATTTTTGTACCATCTATGTAAATCCCCCCGTGTCGGGGTCCGACTTTCACGTCCATCCGCATCTCATTGGTCCTTGGACTTCTTAAGCTTTCTAGCGTAGAGCGCGTCGTTTTTGTCGTCATACGTGGTACGGTTCTGCAGCATGTGCCAGATTATGGTCAGCATCTTGTGCGACACGTGCGATATGGCCACAAGGTGCGGGTGCGACTTGCTGGCCCTCTCGTAGACTGCCTTCATCCTAGGATCGCACCTGACTGCCGTGTGGGCGGCCTGGGTCATCATCCAGTTCACCCGCCTGTTCGAGTCCTTTCGCATCCTGCCATAGTGCAGCGACTTGCCAGACTGGCTGACAGTCGGACACAGTCCGGCCCATGATACCAGGTGCTTTGGCGTCTTGAACCTGAGTATGCCGTCGATCTCCAGCGCCAGCAGCAGTGCGCCAAACGCGTCAAGCCCCGGCATGCTCATGATCAGCTTTGCATCCTCGTTTTCCAAGGACATCTTGCGTATCCTCTGATCCACTTCTGCAATCTCTTTGTTGATGTGTCCCATCTTTCCCACCATCTGGTGCAACACGAACTCGTCATCAGAGTCCAGGAGGGTTGCGTCTGCGAGTGTCTTTAGATTCTTTGCACCCGCGATGCGCCTGCCCTGCAGCGACACGTCATACTTGTCAAGCAGCCGCCCGGCCCTGTTGGACTCGCGCGTCCTGTCCTGGACAAGGGATATTCTGTGCCTGAGTATCTGCTTTTTGCTCCTGACCTGACGCTCCGGCACGTGGCATGCGGGCATCATGTCTGCGGACAGTAGGCGCGCCAGCACTCTGGCGTCTATCTTGTCAGTCTTTGCGCCGGACTGTGATATGATCTTTAGCTTTAGTGTGTTTGCAAGCGTGATGGGAATGCCGGCCTTTTCAAATCCTTCAAATGACTTTATCCACATGTTGCCCGTGGACTCGCATACTGCCTTGCATTTGCCGTACTCTTTTGCAATGCGCGCGGCCACCACACTGGCGTTTGCCAGGTGGTTCTCATATGTGGTCTCCTCCAGAACGTTTCGTTCATCATTCATTATGCATAGTGATCGGAATAAAGATCCGATAATTACCGCAACATGCTTGGATCGG
>JAPPJI010000020.1 GCA_028820405.1 Candidatus Kaiserbacteria bacterium | reverse complement strand
TGGGTATATGACCAGTGTCGCACGAGTTGTCGGGTTAGTTTCTTGAACTTAGAACCGGGCACCTTGACGCAAAAGCACTGTTTTGGAACAATAAAAGGTGGTTTGTTCTTTCTATTCTATTCCTATCTCTTTTAACCCCACCACCAGAGGAAAGGAGTGAGTATTTCGTATGTACGGACGACTTCCTGCTGTTGCAGTATTCTCCCCCTTCGTCCTTCTTGCTGCAACCGCCACGTCGCAAGAGCAACCAATCTGCCCTGCTTTTATAACGGCATGGCTTATGTTTTTGATTTGTATGGCTTTTTGCCCGAAGAATCCTTCACTCCCCTCTGTGGCTTTGTTAACCGCAACCGGAGTAATCATATACCGGCTCGCAGAGATGCCATCGGTATACCCGGTGATCGGTATCGCCACCACAGTCATGGTCGCAATCATAGCCTTGATAATACATATCTGCTCTGAGCAAGAAATTCTTTGCGGCATGAAACGCATCTTCAATAAAAGGAAGGAAGACACGGAATAACACGAAAAGCCCGATTCTCAACGGATCGGGCTTTTTGCATCGGACCCGAATACTACTTTGACGAAAGTAGTCCGACCTGCCACACTGAAGGCAGACACCTTGTCCGCCAATCACACCGTCTCCAAGGAGATCCCCGTGAGCATACAGCGCATTACCGTCCTGGCCCTTCTTCTCGCAGCCCTCTTTCTCGCATCTCTTTTTGTCCGGGAGCACCCGCCCCTCCTTCCGCACATAACGCTCTTTGCAGCGTGGCTGACGGGAGTGATTGTGTACCCGCGCTGTTTCAAATGCGTCAGTATTTGGGCACTCATGACCGCCGCCTTCTGGGCACTGGGCAGACACCTGATCCTATAACCAAACAGACCCGATCCGAAAGGATCGGGTTTTTCTTTTCACTTCCCTACGAATACTTCGTTCGTTTGAAAAAGAGTGCCTTGACGGTCTCAACGATCAGCACATGAAACAGTCCGCTCGCGAGTGCAATGAGGAAGACCCATGACGGCACCGGAACAATGGAGAGGATTGAAGAAATCGGCGGCACAATGAATGCGATGACGAGCAGTGATGAGCTGATACCGATGGCAGCGAGCAGCCACTTATTCGTTGCAAAGTCAGTCCGAAACACTGACCGGTCAAGCCGCTTGAGCGAGAGTGCGAGAAAGACTGAGTCAACAGAGACCGCGAGGAACATCGCCGTTTGAATCTGCTCCTGCGAAAGACCGGTGTAGAACGAGAGGAAGAAGTAGGTCACGAGCAGAAACATTCCGACAAGCACTGCAAGGAGGATGATGGTGTAGCGGACATTCCTGCTGATAATGTTGCTGGTTCGCTCACTCCTCGGATCCCACTTTGCAATATCGGAACTCTCCTTCTCAAACGCGAAGGCAAAAGAAATAAATGCCTCTTCAACAATATTTGCCCAGAGAATTTG
Source organism: Candidatus Kaiserbacteria bacterium (assembly GCA_028820405.1). GTDB lineage: Bacteria > Patescibacteriota > Minisyncoccia > Phycocordibacterales > JABAAK01 > JAPPJI01. The sequence goes on along the minus strand of JAPPJI010000020.1, from coordinate 5,103 downwards.
CACGGGAGAAATAGGCAGTGCCGCCGTTATAAGCAGACCGCCGCCGACAAGCACTACCTCGCTGAAAGAAGTCGAGAGCAGGTAGATGAGAATTTTTTTCAAATTGCGGATAATTTTCTTTCCTTCAAAAATTGCTTTTGTGATTGTGGCAAACGAATTCTCCAAAAGCACCAGGTCGGATGCTTCCTTTGCAACCTCGGTGCCGGAAACGACTGCAATGCCGATTGAAGCCCGATGCAGTGCCGGTGCATCGTTCACCCCGTCACCGGTCATTGCAACGGTCTCCCCATTTTGCAAAAGAACCCGAAGGAGTCGTGACTTCTGATCCGGCAGCATTCTCGCGAAGACCCGAACATGCTGTGCCTTTGCATACAACGCCTCATCACTCATATCCGCCAAATCATCTCCGGTGACCGCCTCAGAATCAGTACCGCTGATGATACCGCTTTCCCTTGCAACCGACAGGGCTGTGCCGGCAGTATCCCCCGTTACCACAGAAAGGGTCACATGTGCATCTTTAATATCTTTGATTGCCTTTGGAACATCCTGCCGAACCGGATCTTCAAGTGAGAGAAGGGCAACGAACGTTAACTCCCCATCTTCTTTCAAGAGGTCGTCGTACGATGATTCATCATGTTGACCTGCACTGCGACGATCTGCAGAGCTAATCGCAAGGACCCGGTTCCCCTTCTCTGTCTCCTCTTCAAGCATCTCTCGCATATGCCGACGAACATCTTCCGTCAAAACAACAGAGCGACCGCCACGAAGGATTCGGTCAGCACGATCAAGCAGTGTCTCCGGCGCACCGACCGTGTGGTATCGCAGTGCCCCGCTCGGCTCTTCAACGAGTGCTGATGAATATCGATTCTGTGAATCAAACGGCTGATATGCGACACGGCTCTCCCGATCAACCCGCACATCACACACCTCTTCGCATGCATGAACGATAGCCTGCTCAATAGATGTTCCGGTCAGTATTGACTCGTCGTCGTCACCTTGTAACCGCTTCCCGTCGGTTGTGAGGTATGTTTGAAATATAATCCCCCGCCCCTTAGAAGATATGACGGTGTCATCCACCTTTTCCCTTGCATCGGAAAAAATTATTTCGGAAAGGGTCATGCGACCGGTCGTCAGCGTTCCTGTCTTATCTGTCAAAATCCATGTTGTTCCTCCCAGCGTTTCAGCAGCATGCAGGTTGCGAACCAGACCGCCGTTGCGAAGCACCGACCACATGCCGACAACAAGCACAACGGTGATTGCCGCAGGAAGCCCGGACGGAATACCGGCAATCGCAACAGCAACCGCCGTTGTCACGACATCAATGCGGGATACACCCTGCACACTGGCGATGATAATAATGGCAGTAACGGAAAGCAGGACAAAGAACATGATCCACTTCGCCAGATTCTTCGTCTGATGTTGCAGCGGTGTCTCCGCCTCTCCTTCATAGAGATTATTCGCAATACCGCCAACGACCGTTCGGTTGCCGGTGGCAACGACGATACCGGTGCCGGTGCCGGAGACAACCGTTGTACCCCACCACGCCATATTCACCTGCTCGGTAATCTGACGCCGATTCGTCAGCGTGATCACCTCTTTATCAACTGGTGCCCACTCACCTGTCACAATCGACTCATTTATCTGCAGCCCATTCTGCTTGATGAGCCGGACATCTGCCGGCACGCCTGAACCTGCCTCAAGCAGAACAATATCTCCCGGAACAATATCCTCAGCCGGTACACGATACCGCTTGCCGTTTCGCACAACGGTAGCAGAAATCCTGTCCGCCTTCCGAAGCAGATCAAATGCACGAGACACCCGTCCCTCCTGTATGAGAGCAATGGCAATGTTGATGAGGAACGCGGCGAGAATAATGTGACCGTCAACGGTATACCCGATACCGTAGAGGAGAAGACTTGAGACAAGCAGAATGGAGACAACGGGATCTTTGACCTGTCTGATTGTCCGGCGAACCATTTCAAACCGCGGCCGTCTCTGAAACGTGTTTTTCCCGTACTTCTCACGTTGACGCTGTGCCTCAGCAACGCTGAATCCTTTGTGTGACGTACCGAATAGTTTGAAAAGTTCCTGCTCGGGCATCTCCGCAAAACGATCGGTCTCTATACTTGTTCCCATTGTTCCACGCACTGTTGGTAGTATACAAGCGAAGCACTGCTATCAGCGAACCTCGTACACAAAAGCAGGTTATCCTGACTTCTGGTGTAAGGTGTGGCATCCTATACGTACCCAAGGAGAGGTGGCTGAGTGGTCGAAGGCGCTCCCCTGCTAAGGGAGTAGGGGGATAAAACCCCCTCGAGGGTTCGAATCCCTCCCTCTCCGCCCGTTACCTTCTCTACTGAGACCGGTAGTATCCTGGGGAGACGCATCGTTGCAAAACAACGGCCACACAAGCCACTCCTTCCTCAACAACCCTCTTTTTTCCGTCCCGTCCTCTGCAGGTGCACGGCGTACTGCAGGTTTCGTAGACACCGCCGAGTTCTTCACACCCTTGTCTGCGAAGATCTTCACACACCCACGCTCCGTCACGGTATTCCGCAGGCCGAGACCCGCCGTACAGATGACATCGCTGTACCGGTGTTGTCTCCTCAACTGTTGCCTGATCAATGTTTCGCAAAAATCGTTCGGGGATAAATCCTTCTCCTGCAAATTCACCGGTGACGGATATCCTTTCAATGTATCCGGGTTTATTCACAAACCCCTCAATGTCATACCCGTTGCACGTCCCCGCTTCTTCTAAGTCAGTGCAGGTATACGCCATCGGCTGCAACAGCGGTGTTTCACCGATAACGACACTCATGCCGCGCTCGTTCAAAACATCCGCAGCCGAAACAATGACGATTTTTCTTGTTTCAGGATCAGCAAGGTAGACAGATCCCTCAATCGGTCCTCCTGACTTGTACATACGAACAATTTCATTAACCGCCTGCTCCCGCTCACCGGCAACCCGCTGCTGTATATCAGACTCATCAAACTCGTGAATGATTAGTTCTTCATCCCGATACTGAGGAATCTCCGGCACGCTTGTCCCGTCATACAGTGCAGTGTATGCCAGAACAACAACGACTCCGATAACAATAACCGCCACTATTTTTCCCATAATTAGGTACCATAGTACTCTGCAAACGCCTTGCAGTACACCCTCCATCTCCACCACTGCACAAGAAAAGCCCCCGTACACATAGTGCACAGGGGCTTTGTGACCCACCTACCACTTCGGACAGATTTGGATGGTGGGGTTAATTCCTTCGTCCACCAACCGCTCCAAGAGCACCTGGGCGGCCTTTTCAACCTGACGATACTCGTCCCGGTGAAACGTCACTCGGACAAGAACGTCAACGTTCTTGTTGTCGAAAGACCGGATTGACGAATCAAGGTCTTCGAGAGACCGTTCGCCACCCGCATCCTGAACGAAGTGGTTGATCGCCACGCGGGCGATAGCCTGGTGGGAGAGAAGGTCAAAATTTTCCTCCAGATTCGGGTAGACCACCTGATAATATTCGGTGGCTGCCTTAATCTGTTCGAGATCGTCCTCGAAAGAAGACACCATCGGCTCGGCTTGATATACCGAACTATCTCTCTCAGAATCAGAAAAAGAAAATCCCATCAGAATCCTCCTTGGTAGGGTGAATGTTCCAATATGTCTATATTATATAATAAATAGGATATTTGTCAATACCCTCCTTTTTCCTCCACAAACAACCCCATATTTTGAGCAATACCGTGATATACTGACCCCCAATGAAAACCCAACCTGGCCAAGCAACAGACGTTGCAGAGACCATGCTTTGTATAGCAGACAGAAACCACATACTGGTGGATCACCTCAAACTGCAAAAGTTACTTTACTTTGCACAAGCACTCTCCCTCGTGCGACACAACAAAAGACTGTTCAGGAACCGCATTTTTGCATGGGACCATGGACCTGTTGTAAACATGGTATACGATCAGTATAAAAACCACGGGAGAGAATATCTGCATTGCACGAATGAAACAGCTGCTAACTCCCTTTCAGAGAAAGATATCCAAGTCATTGAAGACACCCTGGAGACATTCAAAAAATACACAGGGATAGAGTTGCTAAAAATCACCCACCAACATCGACCATGGAAAGACGTGTTTAAGGAAGACGAGAATAAACAGATCACAACTACAAAGATCAAGGAGTACTACAAGCAGGTTCTTGAGTAGGGGCACGCTAACAATTTGAATTATGACAGCTGCGGCAGATCGAACAGACCCTGAATATCTTGAAAGCATTTTTCAATATTCATTTAGCAGACACGGAGAGAAAGACTTCGAGAAACTGAAATCAGATGAACAAGAGAGTATCAAAGAAACCTTGGGCTCATTTACAAAGAAAACGTGGCATGCAGTAGTACAACTACCGAGAGAAAAAGGGCTTACGCCGGAACGAAAAGAAAAAAGTCGTCAGTCCACCTATAACAAAGTACTCAATAGAGCCTCTTCGAACCACCGAGGACACAACCTATACCCGTTCCACATGCGGGTACCGCTGATAAGCAAGAAATGCAGATTGTTCGGCTATCAATGCAAAGATACGTTTTACATAACACACATTGACAAGAATCATTCTGAACATCGATAACGATGCAAAAAAAATCCCCCCAACACAGAGTGCTGGGGGGTAAGACCATCACGGACAGATGTCAAACTGAATAACTCGGGAAGTGAGGTGTTGAACACTATCAGAGAGGAGGACGTGGTCAAAAACCTTTCCATTCCTGAATTTAGACATGGACACTTGCAGAGTTATTGTAGTACCGTCAATACACGAATACGCCTCACCTTCAACAACACTGAGAGTGCTACCGTTGAGTAAGGTGCCCAAGACCGGTACCTCAATCACCTCATTGGCTGATCTACTGACGATAGTGCGTCTGCTGTTGGAAGCGGCATCGCTCAAACGTGGGGACCACGCTCCGGGAGACAGCGCATTTCTGATAAACTGCGGATCACCGGAGAGAAAGCCTTGAGTACCACTTTTACCTAAATGAATCAGTAGATCAACCCCACCAGCAACCTGTCTCCCCGTCTTGAGGATTACCCTGCCGTGCGTAACAC
>JAPPJI010000010.1:26347-49120 GCA_028820405.1 Candidatus Kaiserbacteria bacterium | reverse complement strand
GTGAGGTTGCACCCCGAAAGTCCTTTATTCAGGAGAACGCTGAGTATGCGACGCTACTAGACTTTTGTATACATATGTTATATAATAATTGTAGGCTTTTTTATTCACCTAAGGAGGACCAAAATGAATCGGGACATGCTCATGTCATACATCGCCACAGCGATTGTATGGCTCAGTTTCGGAGTGCTGATCCATGCTGCCAAAGCACTCCTCTAGTTTATGAAATCCCACGATGTGTCTCCACCGTCGTGGGATTTTTTTGCACTACGTCTTCTAGACACCGAGCGGTGCCGGGTCTTCAAGACTGTCAATTTTGAGACCGATCTCCTGGTTTCTCTCCGACGTGACGCCACGAATTTTAATCGGTCGATGCAGGGCAAGCATCTCCTCATACGTACTCGCTGTGTTGGGGAAGCACACCGCCTCAATTTTGTTATTCACGTCATCTTCTAACGTGACAAAGTACATTCGCTCACCGGATTTATTTCGGAACGGCTTGATATCGCTGATAACGGCGGTGGTGAGCAACTTCTTATCTTTCTCTTTCCGTTGCTTGATTTCTCGAATAGGGAGACCTTCCCGTTTGAAAAAGGTGAGCGGGTGACCGGAGACATAGATACCGAGGAGATCTTTTTCCCAGTAGAGCTCCTGCGTTTTTTGAATCTTTTCCCGTGCCGGCTGCAGTGAGATTGATATCGTTTCTGACGTGTCAAACAGTGTGCTCTGACTCGCTTCCGTTCCCGCATCTTTCGTACACTGCAAGAGGGTGGCGATATTCTCAAGCAATGTGTCCCTCCGCTCAAATGATTCAAACACACCGACCTTGATCAATGCTTCGACATTTCTTCGCTGCAGTACTCGATACGGTGCCATGCGAACAAAGAAGTCCTGCACGGAAGCATATGACCCATTCCGCTTCCGCTCTTCCACGATTGACTCTGCAACACGCTCACCGACCTGCTTGATAGTGCCGAGACCGATTCGGATTCCTTCCCGTTCATGCTCACTGCCTTTCTCTGTCGTAAAGGTCATGTCAGATTCATTGATCCCGGGAGGGAACATGTGCAATTGAAACTGCTTTGCCTCGTAGACAAGTTCAGCAATTTTTTCAACATCACCGATTTCTGCGTTCAGGTGTGCCGTGAGGTACTGAGCGGGGTAGTGGGCTTTCATGTATGCCGTCTGATATGCAAGCTTTGCATAGCTCAGAGCGTGTGCTTTGTTAAACCCATAGCCTTTGAACGGCTCAAAGAGATTCCAGAGTTTTTCAATCCGATCTTTCGGCAGATTTGTTCGTTCAGCAACCCGCTTTTTGAAAATCTTCTCCTGCTGTGCCATAAGTTCCGGAATCTTCTTTCCGACTGCCTTCCGAAATACATCAACTTCCTCCCAGTTATACCCCGCAAGTTCAATGGCGGTATAGAGGAGGTCATCTTGATAGACGAGTACGCCGTGCGATTCCTGCAGGAATTTTTTCATATCCTCGTGGATGTATGACGCAGACTTCCGCCCCTGCTTTCGATCAATGTATTCATTAATGTTGTCCATCGGACCGGGACGATAGAGGGCAATAATTGCAGCGAAGTCGTGAATGGTGGTCGGTTTCATCCGCTTCAGCACCGCGGTCATACCGCTTCCGCCTAATTGAAACACACCGGTGGTATACCCGTCTCCGATCATCTTGTATGTTTTTTGATCATCGACCGGGAGGTTTTCAACATCAATTGCAACCCCCATATCCCGCTCTGTCAGTTTGATTGATTCCGAAAGAATGGAAAGGTTAGTCAGCCCGAGGATATCAAACTTCAGAAGACCGGCATCCTCAACTGCGTGCATGTCGTACTGCGTGATCGATCGACCCGTGGCTCCGCTCGGGTCACGCTCGAGCGGTGTGTACTTCACCGCGGTCGTCGGAGAGATGACAACGCCGGCAGCGTGGACGGAGACGTGACGTGCATTTCCTTCAATCTTTTTTGCAACATCAATAATGTGTTTCACATCTTCTTCTGATTTATACAGCGAAGCGAGGTCAGGAACCTCTTCGAGAGCGGTGTCAATATACATCGGCGCGCCCTGCTTTCCGATGGGAATGAGACGGGCAATGCGGTCTCCTGTCATATATGAATAACCAAGTGCACGTGCGGTATCCCGAACAGCTGCACGAGCCATCATGGTTCCCTGCGTTCCGATCTGGGCAACTTTTTCTTCGCCGAATCGCTGCACAATATAGTTGATGACATCACTCCGACGGTTATCGGCGATATCAATATCAATATCAGGCGGCGACGGACGGTACGGGTTGAGAAAGCGTTCAAACGGCAGCTGATACTTGATCGGGTCAACGTTGGTAATGCCGGCGAGATAGGAGACCATTGATCCTGCAGCGGATCCTCGTGTTGAGGTGAGTATGTCGTTGCTGTGCATGAAGCTGATCAAATCAATCACGGTGAGAAAATAGTCGGCATATCCCCGACCGTTGATGACATCCAGTTCAAAATCAACCCGATCCGCCACCTCTCCTGTTTTTTCAAGGTTGCGGCGTTGGTATCCCTGCTCAACATATTCACGAAGCAGTTCCTTTGAGTCTCTCGTGTCGTCGGTCGGCGGTTTTGGAAATACCCATTTTCCCAGATCAAGGTCAAGAGAGATCGATGAGATGAGGTCTGAAAGATGGTCAAGTGCCTGCGGACAGACGGACGAACACCATGATTCAATATCCTGTCGCTTGGGAAAGAGGAGCGGGTCTTCAAACACGTCTTTCTCGATGTCGGTAAGCGGCGACCGTTGGATACGGAGTGCGACTTCACGGGCTTCAACATCTTCTTCGTCAAGCAGATAAATGAGCGGAAGGGGGATAACAGGGACGCCGGCAGCATCAGCACACGCGACAAGGTCTTCAGTCACCTCAGGAGCCGGACTCCCCCTCTTTACGGTCGCCTGTTGCGGAGAAATACCGACGTATAACTGAGTGCCGAATACATCTTGGTATTCGCGGAGACGTTCCGCAGCCCGATCACGATTTCCCCGCACGAGATCCTGCTGCACACGGCTGTAGAGGGGAGGGATGATCGCGATAACTCCCTCGCAGGATGATTGCACCTGGTCAATTGACAGTGTCGGATGATTTTCTTCAGAAAAGTTTGCGAGGGTGATGAGGAGCATGAGGTTCTGATACCCATCACTATTTTTTGCCAAGAGAACAAGCGGGTATCGGACCTGGCTGCCGGCGTGACGCACATACAGCGTGGTACCAATAATCGGCTTCACGCCCGCATCCGTTGCACGAGTATAGAAGTCAATAGCACCGTACAGGTTACTGGAATCTGTCAGTGCCAACGCGTCACACCCTTCCTCTTTCGCTCGCTCAATGAGTGCAGGAATCTTTGCAATACCGTTGAGGAGTGAGTGGTGACTGTGAGCATTGAGGAAGCCGAACATGTGCCCAGTATACCAGGGTAGTTTGGTACACTATCTAGCAATGAAAGACACCGTCGGTATTGACGAGGTGGGGCGAGGACCCCTTGCCGGACCGGTTGCCGTCTGTGCGGTACAGTGGCTCTCAGAAGAAGATCCCGCCGCTGTTCTTGACGGCATTCGCGATTCAAAACAAATGACACCGCGGAGTCGGGCACAGTGGTTTTCCCATGTGCAAACGCTCAGTTCGTACCTCCGTTTCTCAATCAATCTCAGAAGTGCACAGGATATTGATACACACGGCATTGCCCATTCTCTCGCAACGGCTGCGGGCAGTGCGCTCAATGAGCTGCATCGGAGAAACCGTATCGCCCATGTTCACGCTGACGAAGGTCTTCAGATCCCTGACTGCTATGCACAAACGCACAGCATCAGGGGAGATGAGTTAAACCCGCTAATCTCCCTTGCTTCAGTAATCGCCAAAGTGTTTCGGGACGATATCCTCTGTCGATATGACGTGCAATTTCCACAGTACCAATTTGCAAAAAATAAAGGATACGGAACGGCAGTGCACCGAGACGCGATCAAGCAACACGGAACCGTGCCCATCCACCGGCAGACGTTTCTGAGGAATATCCTGCAATAGCGTGGTATAGTTACGTGGTATGGGAATAGAAAACTTGTTCGACGGTCTCTACAAACTCTTTGCCAAAGACTTCCTTCGGCACCCCGGTGAAGGTTCATTTGATTTTTCAGAATATATTGATGCCGGTCTGACCCGTTGCCGTGTTGTGCAAGATGAAATTGCAACGCAGTTTCAACAGATAGAAGAAGAAATGCAAAAGGAAGAGCACGGTATCGCACCGGAAACATTCAAGGCGGTGCAAGAAGAGTTAGGGCGTATAAAAGAAGACGTTGCAAAAGCGGCAGGGTACTTTGAGCAACAGGCACAACAGGTCCGGTCAGATGACGAAAAACCTGATGACGTGCTCATCGAACTCTACAACTTTGCCAAAGAGAAACGACTGTCGTTCGGAGATCGGATTAAAAAGCTTGAGGATATGATTGGCAAGCAGTAAATCATCTCATTGACAGTAACAAACACCTGTTAGATACTGCTCTGCCGATTACGTGCAACTTTACGCCGCCACGGTATTCGTGATATACTCTAGACACTAAGTATATGGTGCGAATGAGGACAACAAAGGGGAAACGGAATAACCGGCGATCCCACCACGGTGCTTCGATCCCCACCCACACAACGCAGGACGGTGTCACCAGACTCCGCCACCACGCAAGTCGTATTACGGGAACCTATCGATCACGATCCGTGCTCTCAATGGAGCGACATGATGCACGTGTACAGAAAAAAGAGGAGATGAAGCGAACCGAAGGGTCGGATGAGGGCGAAAAGAGGACGGTTGAGCAGGCGTCGGTCGGTTCGTAGCGGTCATGTGCATAAATAGGTATGCGATCATGACTTTTATTGGTATATACTGGTGGTAGTTTTCTTGTTCATATTATGTCCTTATCCAGGCGTGATGCACGCATATTGATCGTCCAGACATTGTTTGAGAACGACTTTTATGACACCGAGCCGACCGGTCCCGATCTTGTCGGTATTTTTAATCGAATTGCCAAAGAGCATAACCCTTCCTTTGTCGATAACGAGTTTGCAAAAAATATTCTCGTCGGTGTTGCGAGTAAGTACAAAGAAATCAACACCATCATTGAAAATACCGCATCTGATTGGCCGCTTGAAAAAATCGGTACCGTTGATCGTAATATTCTCAGATTAGGAGTGTTTGAGCTTCTCTTCGGCGGCGAATTTGATGTCCCCGGTCGTGTTGCCCTGAACGAGGCAATTGAAGTGACGAAGGCATTCCTCGGCGACAGTTCCAGAAAGTTTGTCAACGGTGTCCTCGGCGCTGTCTACCTGGAGGTAAAGGATCCGAACGAAGAAGAACATGTTCCGAAAAAAATACCGGTCAAAAAATCAGTTGGCGGCATCGTGTTCCGTGTCAGTGACAGCGGAGTCATGTTCGCATTCGTCCACGATATCTTCGGTCGCTGGACGCTTTCAAAAGGCGGTCTTGAAGAGGGAGAAGAAGTTGAAGAAGGGTTAAAGCGGGTCATCAAAGATGAAATCGGTGTCACCATTACCATTCACGAGAAGATTGGGAGCAACTCATACGTTGCCCACCCGCCCGAGGGAGCGATACGAAAAGAAGTGGAATACTTCCTCTCACAGACAGATGACGCAACACTGCGCCTGAAAGAAACGGAGGGTCTCGATGAGGCGAAGTGGTTTTCATACGATGAGGCGAAAAACATCTCCTTCTATCCGGACTTGAAACAAATCATTTTGGACGGTATGGTCAAAGCAATTGAAGTCTATGCGAAAAAAGTCCGTACGTGAGATTGACACCGCAGTCGTTGAGTCAGCCATTGGATACACCTTTTCTGACAAAAACCTCCTCACCTCCGCTCTCACCCATCGATCATTTTTGAATGAGCACAAAGCGGTTGAACACAATGAACGGCTTGAATTTCTCGGCGATGCGGTCCTGCAGCTTGTCTCCACGCAGGAGCTTTTCAACCGGTATCCGGATGAATCAGAAGGCGACCTCAGTCTCTCCCGTTCCCGGCTTGTCCGAACCGATTTTCTCGCTAACGCTGCAAAAGACCTCGGTCTTCACGAACACCTCCGTGCTTCAGCAGGGCAAACGCAGGAGATGCAAAAAGGCGTGGTCCCGTCACTCCTTGCGAACACGACCGAAGCAGTCATCGGTGCAATCTATCGGGACGGCGGGCTCGGATCCGCTACCGCTTTTATCCTTGAAAAAGTCCTCACCGACATTCCCGGCTTTCTTGCCGCAACACCGGCACAGGATGCAAAGACGGCACTGCAAGAGCTGGTACAACAACAGCAACAGATCACGCCGACATACACTACTCTTGCAACGAACGGTCCGGACAACGAACGCACCTTTACTGTCGGTGTGCAGATAGGGGACACCGTTATCGGCAAGGGGGAAGGTCACTCAAAACAGGAAGCGGAGCAGCGAGCCGCACAGCAGGCACTGGACAACTACACGACAGACGCGGAGTGATACAATAGACGACATGTACCTTACCGAACTACGTATCGAAGGATTCAAATCATTTGGAAAACCGGTCACCCTCACCTTTTCTCATAACATTGTCGCTATTGTGGGACCGAACGGGTCGGGCAAGTCAAACATTGCTGAAGCGTTCCGTTTCGTCCTCGGCGAACAGTCAATGAAGTCTCTTCGCGGCAAGCGGGGCGAAGATCTTATCTTCAACGGGGGGAACAAACTGCCACAGAGCAATCGTGCATCAGTAACCGCAGTGTTCGATAACAAAGATCGTATATTTGCTGATGCCTTTGATGAAGTTGCAATCTCGAGAACCGTGCATCGGGACGGGACGAATGAATACCGTATCAATAACACGCCGGTTCGCCACCAGGACATCATTGATCTTTTTGCCCGTGCAAATGTCGGAGCAACGAACCACCACATCATCTCTCAGGGAGAGGCTGACCGTGTCCTGAGTGCAACGCCGGAAGATCGGAAAGAAATTCTTGAAGACGGACTCGGTCTGCGTATCCTGCAGTTTCGACGAAGTGAAACAGAAAAAAAGTTAAAAAAAGCATCAGGCAATATCGCTGAGACAGAGGCGGTCTTGCGAGAGCTCTCTCCCCGCCTCCAATACCTCAAACGACAGGTAAAGCAACGGGAAAAAGCACAGGCACTCCGCGAAGAGCTGATTAACTGCTACGCAACCTACCTTTCATATGAATCAGCGTTCCTCAGAGCGGAAGAAACCCGACTCAATGATGCTCTCGGCGTCTTTCGGGATGAGCAACGGGATGTTGAAGCTGCCATCGCAAAGGAACGCAAAGGTGTTGCCGCACTCAGTTCATCGGACACACAGTATCGAAAGAAGGAAGCGTCACTCTTTACGAAATTAACAAACATCCGTGAACAAAAGAGTGCAGCAATCCGTGACCTCGGTCGCTGTGAAGGGGCGATTGCAGCTTTGGAGAACAGCCAAGCGACGCTGCCGACGGAAGAAACAGTCCGCCGCCACGATCTTGAGGAACTCTACAACGACATGAGCAAGCGTTGCGAGGCGGATTCGGTAAACTACTCGGCACTCGTCACCCTCTTTCTCCAGCGGCTCAGAAACCTCATTCGGCAATCGTGCGGCGGCGGGGAAGACACAGGAAAACGACACCGAGAACTCCTGCATGAGCAAAAAGAACTGCAGGAAGGCATAGCCAGTCTTGAAGAGGAAGAGGCATCCTGCCTCCTTGCTCAGAAAGAACTGGCGGAAGAAAAAGAGTGTGCACTGCAATCTGCACGAGATGCGGAAAAATCGCTCTTTGTCCTCAGGACACGAAATCATGAAGCTGAACAGAAAATAGCAGAGGCGACACGGCTCCTGGAAGATCTCAAAGACCGAAACCGACGGTTTGAGGAAGAGCTGCGAGAAGGTCACGCACTCGTCGGGGCGGCTATCAATAACTACAAAAGTGAATCCGCACCGAAACGTTTTGCCGACAAGGAAAACAAAGAGCAAGAAATGCGGCGGCGGGACATTGAACGAAAGAAGATACGTCTTGAAGAAATCGGCACCGGCATGGACACAGAAGTATTCAAAGAGTACGAGGAGATAACAGATCGGGTTACTTTCTTGCAGCAGGAACGCCAGGATCTGCTCGACAGCATCACTGACTGCGAACAAGGCATTGCCGTTATCCAGAAAGAGATTGATACCCGATTTGCACAGGGGGTCCGGAAGGTGAATAAAGAGTTTGAACGGTTTTTCAAAATCCTTTTTGACGGCGGGAAGGCGAAAATTGTTCCCGAGGAGCGAGTCATCGAGCGGGAAGGGGAGGATCCTGAAGTTCGTCTCGGCATTGCCGTGCACATCTCACTCCCACGAAAACGAATCACCTCACTCAACCAGCTCTCCGGCGGAGAGAGGACACTCACCTCTATCGCCCTCTTATTTGCAATATCGCAAATTACACCGCCGCCGTTTCTCGTCCTCGACGAAACTGACGCCGCGCTCGACGAGGCAAACTCGCAACGGTACGGATCAATGATTGAACGCCTCGCAAAGAAATCACAGCTTATCCTTGTTACCCACAATCGAGAGACGATGCACCGAGCTGGTATACTCTACGGTGTGACTATGAATACAACGGGATCGTCGGCCCTCCTCTCCATACAGTTTGACGAAGCATTGCAGGTGGCTCACTGATTGTATGACAAAGAAGCAAAACGGTAAGGTAAAAGACCCTGCGTACAAACTCTCTGTTCGCCGCTCATCTGCCGGTCTTGGTCTCTTTGCCGATGAGCCGATACCACGAGGTGTCTTTATCATCGAGTACTTCGGTCCTATCCTCACGCAGGATGAATCTGATGAGAAAGGGGGGCGATACCTCTTTGAAGTTGCCAAGAACGCGGTCATCGACGGGTCTTCACGGAACAATATTGCCCGGTATATCAACCATGCATGCAGACCGAACTGCGAAACAGACATCGTTCGAGGACGGGTCTACGTGTACTCGCTTCGTGCCATCAAAGAAGGTGAGGAGCTCAATTACGACTACGGCAAAGAGTACGTTGATGACTTTATCAAACCGTATGGCTGTAAGTGCAAGAGCTGTCTCACATAACCCTGTATACTGTACGTATGAATGGTCCTCAGGCACTCGGTATCCTTGTTCCGACCCTTGCTGTAATTCTGTTCATCTGGGAGTTCTCTGACCGAATCCCGTGGGCAACGCAAGGTTGACAAACAGAGTATTCCGTTGCTTCTTACAAAAAAGTTCTGTCAATCCGCCTCTTGCTATATGATACCCATGTATGGATGAGAGGATTGGTCGTATCGCCCGATACACCCTCATTTTTGCAGGAATAGCAGCCCTTGCCATGTGGATAGCAAGTCCGCTCATGTTTCGCCAAAACCCGACAGAATTTGATCACGTGCAGAAAGGATCCGATCACACCAACCTTGAGTCAGTGCCGTTTCGCGACTCTTTTTTCAACACGAATCAGACAACCTGGCATACCCGCGACGCACAGGTGCACGGATCCGGTATCCGGCAACCGATACGCTTTTCTGTTCCCGACCAGTTCTTTCATGAGGGGATCTTCTCTGCAACAGACCCGTCTGTCACCATACACGACACACCGTTTGCAACATCTGAATTCGCTGACTGTGCTGCATTTTCTGAACACATCGGTGACGCATCATTTACCACAACGCCTATTCGCACCATCATTGATGAAAAAGTTGTGACCGCCTGCAGAAACTCACTGCCAACAACCCGCGGAAGCACGGTCAGCACGCTCCACTTCTATGCATTTTCATACCAAACACGCCTTGCGACACTGTCGGTCACCTTTCGGCAGCCGAACTGTGCGTGGATACAGGAGGCATACCGATACTCACGATCCGTTGACGCGAAACTGGTCGCAGCATGCAACGACATTGAGACCTACGACCCTGACACATACTTCCGGTCAGTTGTCCAAACAATAGGAGTTGGCACATAGTTACTATGCAAAAAGATGCGGGGCAAAGTGGCATACTACTAGCGTATGTTTCGCATCGCCCGACTCCTCGTCTCACGATACCTGACACTCTGCGCCCGCCTCGCCCTGTCGATCCACAAACCGTATATCATCGCCATCACCGGCAGCGTCGGAAAGACGACGACGAAAGATATGATTGCCGCAATACTGCGGGAGCAGGGAAGGTCAGTTCGAGGAAGTGAAAAAAGCTATAACTCGTCATACGGTGTTCCGCTCAGCATCCTCGGCTTGCAATCCGGCGTGCGAAACCCATTCATCTGGATGCACACACTCCTTCTCGCACCGCTCCGAGCCTTGTTCGGAGTTCCGCCGTACCTTGTCCTTGAAGTCGGTCTTGAGTACCCGGGAGACATTACAACAATCGTGTCATGGCTCAAACCGAATGTCGGTGTCATGACCCGTCTCGGTGAACATCCGGTGCACGCTGAGCACTTCTCATCTCGAGAAGACTTATACGCAGAAAAATTCACCCTCCTTCAGGCAATTGTTCCGAAAGGAATTGCTGTGTGTAACGGGGCAGACAAGATCCAGCAGAAACGATTGCACCTGCTTCCGGCACAGACCGCCTTGCACCAATTCAACACAGACAATCTGTCCGTCGTCAAATCTGACATCCACTATGACGATGACGGCAAACCGCTCGGAACTGATGTTGTCCTGTCAATCAACGGTACCGACGAGACGTTCTACATACCGGACAACATTGGGGACGGTATGGTTCAATGCCTCATCACCGCTGTTGCAACGACACGAGCAATTGACGGCAGCATCTCGACAGAAACGCTTCGCCGTGCAATCGCATCCCGAACACCCGCACCGGGCCGCATGCGAATCCTTCCCGGAAAAAAAGGAAGTGTCGTTATCGATGACAGCTACAACGCATCGCCAACCGCAATGCATGAGGCTCTTGAAATATTGTCGTCAGTTCGTGGCACAAAGAAAATTGCAGTTCTTGGCGTCATGGCACAGCTCGGCAGAGAACAGCAGGAGGTCCATGCCCGTGTCGGTGAGAAAGTTTCTGCAATTGCTGATCATGTTGTCGTTGTTGATGATGCACCCTACGGCAACCGAGAGCACATTCGTTACGCCCGCAACCATGATGAAGCAATAGCATACTGTATGGAGTACGTTAGCAGTCGGGTTGTATTTCTTTGCAAAGGGTCACAGGTATCACGTGTTGAGTACATTGTCAGTGCTCTCCTTGCTGATCAGTGCGACCCGAAAACCGTACTCGTTCGACAGGAGAAACATTGGCAAAAGAGTCCGTAGGAGCAGTATTTGTTGACCTTTTTGGTAGATTATAGCATAATACTAGTAGGCTATTTCTACTTCTACCGAAAGGAGGTACGAATGGCACAGGTTATCGTCGTTATTGACGATGACGAGGTGAGTCGAGGATGGGCACAATGCATTGACCTCGGCAAACCGGTTTTGACCAGTACTGGCGAGAAAGCATCAGACCTCATCCACCGGTTGGGGAAACAGATGCACGCAATCCTCGTCAACAGCCCAAACCACGAGCAGGCATTTTGGATCGTCTCGCTCGCCTCGTACTTCAGCGAAGGCAGCTTGTACACTGCCGGCATCATATCGGCAACTTTGCCCGATCATTTGGACAAGGCGGTGTACGTTGTGAACGGAACCCCGGTCATCCTCAGCAAGCAAGATGATTTTGTCTTGGAGGATGCGGTGATGGACTGGGTGGCACTTTATGAGTCACTTACAGCCAGGGGACCGATCCTTGCCGTGCTGAGGGAATAACAAAAAGAGGGGTACCAAACGGTACCCCTCTTTATTTTTTGTACACATAAAATGGGCTATGCCTTTTGACAGACATAGCCTTTCCCCTATTGCGGCTTTCTCAAGATATCTCCCCGATACGCCTCCTCTCCTCTTATTTAGATACCACAAGGAAAAGCGGACCATCCGCTTCCTTTGCAGAGTACCACACGCTCTCCGGCTAAAGTGCAACCCTTCCTTTGAAGGCTTCGGAAAGGGTATTGGGGTCAAGGTATTCAATTTCAGATCCGTTTGAGAGACCGCGACCGAGTACTGAGACGGCAACATCGGGATGGGTTTCTTTCAGATATCCGGAGACGTAACGACCGGTATGATCCGCATCGGGGTGAGCTGACAGAGCGATAAGCACTTCCTTGGGATTCTTTTTTTGCACCACTCGGCCCAAATCATTAATTCGAATATCTCTCCCTTGGTCTTTTATGATCGGGAGGAGGTTGCCGAGCACAAAGTAATGTGCATCCTTTGCAAGACCGGCAGAGAGCTCGAGAGCGGCAACGTCAGCATCTTTCTCAACGACAATAATAGTCTCTGCGGTTCTGCTTGAGCAAATCTCACACAACTCACTCTCAGACTCGTGAGAAACGAAACAGTCAGGACACTGCTTACTCACTTGATTTGCCTCAACGATCGTTGTCGCAAGATGCTGTACGTATTCACCTGATGATGCTGCGATAAAACGGGAAAATCGCTCCGCCTGCCTTTGACCGATGCCGGGAAAGCGTTTGAAAAGGTCAGTGAGTGCCTCCATCTTGTCGCCCTGTTGCATACGATTAAAGTGCCTGGTCAGTCGGCATAGATGCCTGTTCAAGATCTTCTCGCTCAGGCTCAAAGAACGTTGCATGCTTTTTGTTGAATTGTAGAGAGACACGACCTGTCGGACCGTTTCGGTGTTTCTCAATCATCAAATCGGTCGGGATGGGGGCCTCTTCGTCACCCTCATACATCTGCTCTTTATTCCGGTGGAGGAACATAACGACATCCGCATCCTGCTCAATTGACCCGGAGTCACGCAGGTCAGAGAGTCGCGGCTTACCGTCACGCTTTTCAACATCACGCGAGAGCTGCGAGAGTGCGACAACCGGGATTGAAAGTTCACGGGCAATCTGTTTGAGCGATCGTGATATCTCAGTCACGTGGTAGACCATTGAATCACTCCCTCTCGTTTCATGCGGGGTAATCAGTTGCAGGTAATCAACGATCAAAAGATCAATGCCGTGCTCACGTTTCATTTTCCGTGCGGTTGAACGAATGTTCACCGTCGACATACCCGGTCGATCATCAATGTAGATAGGGAGCGAGAGGAGCCGGTCTGCTGCAATATTCAGTGCATCAAAATCTTCTTTTCTTTTGATGTTTCCGGTTCGCATACGCCATGCATCCAAATTAGACTCAACAGAAAGAAGCCGCTCTATGAGCTGGGCGGTGCTCATTTCCAACGAAAAGATACCGATCTTTGTTCCGTATCGCTTCGAGGAACGCCTCGCCATATCAAGTGCAAGTGCCGTCTTACCGACACTCGGACGGGCTGCAAGAATGATGAGGTCAGACGGATGGAAACCGGAGAGGGCACTGTCAACCTTGTCATACCCTGACGGTACCCCGCGATGCTGTTCTTTCTTTTCTGACACGGTAACAATTTCTTGCACGAGTTCAGGGATTGTCTCAGATATCTCACGATATCTGGTATTCGCATAATCTTGGGTCACCGAAAACAACTCTTTCTCCGACTCGTCGATAACTTCGATGACATCTTTCTCACCGTTCGTACTCATTTGTGCAATGGTAGTGCCGGCTTCCTGCAGACAGCGACGGGTGTACTGGTCCTGAATAATTCGTGCATAGCTCTCAAGGTACGCGGTTGCCGGTGACTGTTCCACCAGTTCAGTCAGGTACTCTCTGCCGCCAACCATTTCAAGCCGATTCTCGCTTGCCAATTGATTACCGACGGTAACGGAGTCAATTGACTCACCGCGGGCAGCGATAGCACTCATGGCTTCAAAAACTCGGCGGTGCTGCGGGTTGTAGAATGCGGGTACCCGGACAATTTCTGCAATGTCATAAAATCGTTCTGCATTCCAAAGCAGGGCACCAATGAGTGATCGCTCCGCAACAGCGTCATGCGGCATCTGTTTTACTGCCTCAGGAAAGGCAGCCGTTTCTGTATGCAGTCCTTCAGGGACTTCCATCACCTATAGTGTATCGCACGATTACACAACCATGTGCCGGGCACCGTGTGCACAGGATGTGGAGAGAAGTTTTATACCGATACCCGCTTCGTCACCGACGTTCCTGTTTCGGTGTCGGCGACATCGTAGCCAAGGTCATCGATCTCTTTCCGAATGGCATCGGCTTTGTCATACGCTTTTTGACTTCGTGCAACGTCACGTTCTTTCGCTAACTGCAGCACGGCAGCAGGAACGTTTTGTCGCTTCTTCTTCTTTGACCCTAAGATGCCGAGCACTTGATCCGCGTACCGCACAGTGTTTCGTTTCACCGCCGGAGCGAGCGTGGTGTCCTTGATGATGTCATGCATGACAGCGAGAACCTGCGGCGTGTTGAGGTCGTTAGCAATTGCTTTGTCGATGGCGTCGGTGTACCGCCTGTCTCGTGATCGCTGCAGCAGGGAGGTAACCGGTCGGGGGATACGCTCATAGTCACGGCGGAGACGGTCAAGTGCGGTCTGTGCTGCACCGAGCGATTCAAATGAAAAAGAAGCCGGTGTTCGGTATGACGACTGCAGAAAGAGGAGGCGGAGTGCAACGGGATCAAAACCCCGATCCTCAAGATCAGCGATGGTATACGTGTTACCGAGTGACTTTGAGAGTTTTTCATTTTGCACGGTGAGAAAGGCAGTGTGCATCCAAATCTTCGCAAAGGGTTTCTCTGTCATCGCCTCACTCTGTGCAATCTCGTTGTTATGATGCACCGTGATGTGGTCAACGCCACCCGTGTGGATATCGATGGTTTCGCCCAGGATTTTCATGGCCATTGCCGAACACTCTATGTGCCAGCCGGGAAACCCACGCCCCCACGGCGAGTCCCACTCCTGCTGTCGGCTGACACCTGCCGGTGTTTTCTTCCAGAGCGCAAAGTCGCAGAAATGTTTTTTCCCTGCAACTTCCTGCACCCGTGCCTGCGATGTTTTTTCGTCAACGGCAGAAAGACCGAGCTTTCCGTATGACCGGTATGCCTGCGTGTCGAAATAGACACCGTCGTCGATTTCATAGGTATAGCCCTTCTTCTCGAGTTCGCGAACAATGGCAATCTGTTCCTGAATGTGCTGCGTTGCCCACGGAAATCGATATCTCTTTGTTGCTATGTGCAATTTTTTCAAATCAGCAAGGAAAATCTTTCCGTTTTTTTTCGTAATCGTCTTCGCGTCCATGTTTTCCTGCTTTGCCTGCTTTTCAACCTTGTCTTCACCGGCATCAGCGTCGTCCGTCAGGTGACCGACGTCGGTAAAGTTGATAACATGTTTCGGTCGGTAATCAAAGAGGCGAAGGGTTCTGTTGAGGGTATCAGCAAAAACATATGCACGCATGTTTCCGATATGTGCCTGTTGATATAGTGTCGGACCGCATGAATAGATACGAACGGTTCTTGTTCCGTCGTGCGGTTGCAGGGTTTCTTTCTTTCGTGTCTCTGTGTTGTAGAGTCGCAGTTTTCTCATGACACCGTGCACTGTTGTGGATATCGCTTTTCCAGTGTATCACACCCTTGCTATACTTACTACCAGGTATGGCTGAGGCACGGAAAACGAGTTCAAAGAAATCCTCATCAGCACGAAAGACGGCATCTCGGAAGCGGAGCACGGAACAGCGCGGTACCCCTATCCCGATCAAAGACCGGAGCAAGGAACAGTTGAAGGGGGTAGGGAAGAAGGCTTCTGCAGAGCGACAGCGGGTTGCCCTCCGGGATTGTTTCTCCTCCTTGCAGCGCGTTTCCGACGCATGCCACCCGCTTTCGGTGTGGGGTGTTCTCGTTCTCCTGTTTGTCGGTGCGGCTGTCGGCATCTTTGCCTTCATCGGCACCCTCTCCGTTGTTGACTCACCGCTCCTTCGCAAACTTGTCTCTCAGCATGACCGATCGGCAATCACCGCACCGGAGTGGCCGCAGTCAAAAGACTCCCTCAGTGCTTCTGTCGCAGACATGGATGAATTCTGGGAGGTGTGGAAGAGTATTGAAGACCTCTATGTTCCGCAACCGGCACAGTACAGTGTTGAAGAAAATGATGCACAGAAAGCTCCGAATCAAACCGACCTCATACATGGTGCTATTGACGGACTGACCCGATCAACAAACGATCCGTATACCAACTTCTTCCTCCCTAAAGATGCAGAGGATTTTGAAAACCAGGTTATCGACGGTGAGATTGACGGTATCGGTGCATACCTCACGATATACAACGACCAATTAACGGTCGCAAAAACGGTGGGCGGGGGACCGGCAGCACAAGCCGGTCTGCGATCGGATGATGTTATTCTTGCAATTGACGGTGTCGAAAGCATCACATACAACCTTTCAGAAGCTGCTGAAATGATCCGCGGTCCCCGCGGGTCACAGGTACTCCTCACCATCTACCGACCGGTGACTGACGACACCTTTGACGTCACCATCACTCGTGCACATATTGAAATCCCGACCCTTGAAACCGAAGTGCGTGACCGAACCTTTATCATCCACCTGAGCACGTTCACCCGCCAAACACCGGAGGCGTTCCGCAAAGCTCTTCTTGAGTATGATCGCATCTCCGGCACCGGATACGTTGACCGTATCCTGCTTGATCTCCGGGGAAACATGGGCGGCATCCTCTCAGTCGCCGTCTACACTGCCGGTCTCTTCGTGCCGAGCGGCGTTCCTGTCCTGTACGAATATGACGGGTCAGACAAATTGAAGGCGTATCGAACAAAAGAGCCGATGTTTGGAAAAGGGAAGACGCCAACCATGACCGTACTTGTCGACAGTGCATCAGCTTCTGCATCCGAGATACTCGCCGCTGCCCTCAAATACTATGGCATCGCCGACATTGTTGGCATACAGACACTCGGAAAAGGATCGGTTCAGGCACTGAAAAATATCGGAGACAAATCACTCCTTAAAATCACGGTTGCGCATTGGCTCACTCCGGAGAAGATCTCTATCGGCGGCACCGGTATCATTCCTGACGTTGACTACTTTGAAGATCTGCAGGGAGCACTGGAAGAAGACCCCGACCTCGATATTGACGAGTATCTCCTCAACCGGGCACTCACACACCTACAACAAAAATAACCGCTTTTTTCAATTGCAACCAGCCTGAGACTGCTATATAGTGCTGGGGTAACCGTTTGGAAACATGTTCCTTTCTGTCCTTTTTAGATGCGATCTTTACGTTTTGTTCTGTAATTATCCATCTAACAAACTACATTGACCGTTATGAAAAACATATATAGCGGTGTTGTTATGCTTGCCATCCTCACGGCATCAGCACTTCTCGTCGCAGGAAGCGTCTTGTTCTCCAGCAGCTCTGCTAACGCACATGCAAAGGACATGCCGTTTTCCCGGACACACACCGTGCAGGGAGTGCACGCACCGACGTTCCCGAAAGAACATACTTGCCCGCTTCAAAAATCTGAAAAGCAATCGTTCCACTACTTGAAAGAGAAGAAGGAAAAGCATGGGGAGTGTAAGAAGGGGAAATCTTCCGTTCGTATCATTCGAGGGGTTCACGCTCCTGTCTTTGAAGAAGAGGAGGCGTACCGATCCCACCGAGATGACCTGCGGGCGTTCCACCGGATAGATCGAGTTGAGATTCTGCAAGAGAAAATTGAAAAGCGTGAAGAAGAGATCAAACATCTTGAGCAAGAAATTGAAGCTCTCAGGCAGAAGCTGATACACGCTCTCAGTCACAAGATACGAGAGATTGAGAAGGAGATTGTATTCCTCTCTCAAAATCAAGAATCTGCCGTTGCGGAGACTGACGATCTCTCACTCGGTGATCAGGGTCCGGAGGTTCAATCCTTGCAGGAGTTCCTGAACCGGAACGGCTTTGCACTTGCAGCGACCGGTCCGGGTGCACCGGGAGAAGAAACGGACTATTTCGGTCCGCGAACACTTCGTGCACTTCGCCTGTTCCAGGGTGCACATAGCATTCCGGTTACCGGCATGCTTGATGCAGCGACAGACGATGCCATCACATCTGCAAAGACAGGTGATGCGGCAGAGAATTCTGACGAAAAAGGGGCGGAGGACATGTCTCAGGAAGAAGAGAAACCAAGACGTACGCTTGTTTCTTTCCTGAAGCAATTCTTCCGATCAATTTTCGGTGATCGATCTGACCACCAGGAATAGCAAAGGAAACAACACGACGGTATGCCTCAGAGGCTCAGTGCTTCTGGGGCATACTGTTTTGCACAAGCAGTGTGGTATGCTGGGGACATATGGAAGTCGTACTTCTTGAGGATATAAAAGGTCTCGGCATGCGGGGAGACGTGTGCACCGTGAAAGACGGCTATGCAATGAACTTTCTCATACCGCAAAAAAAGGTGTCTGAGTGTTCCGGAACGGAGGCGGCACAGGCGATGCAGCAACGTGCATCGACCGCTGACCGACAAGAGCAGGAGAAAGACCGTGTCGCTTCCGTCATTCCGTCTTTGCCCGAAACAGTTACCATACAAATGGCAGCAAACGAGGAAGGGACCTTATTCAGTTCAGTAACAGGGGAAACGGTTGCTGAAAAACTTCGCAGTGACGGTTTCGCCGTCGATGACGCATGGTTCTCGTTTGATCCGATAAAGGAGTCCGGTTCTCATGAGATAACGGTGCAGAAGGGAGAGGTGGAGAAACAGATGACCATACAGATTGAGGTGCAATGAAGCGTTCTATGGACCGCACCTCCGAAACAATACAGACACTGTTCCAACCGTACAAAGGAATTCTCGCTGCAGACGAACGACCGTCTTCTATGGATAAGCGTCTTGCATCCTACGGTATTCCCGAGGGGCAGGCTATGCGGGCTCGGTGCAGAGAGATCCTCTTCACGACACCGAATCTTGAGAGAACGATCAGCGGCATCATTCTTGCCGAGAACACGTTCAAAGATCACGAAACCGGCGGTGTTCGCACAAAAGATTTTCTGCACAGCATTGATGTTACCGTCGGCGTTAAAGTAGACGGCGGTCTTGAGTCGTACCGGGGGAGTGACACTTTTTCCGTTACCAAAGGGCTTGATGACCTTGCTGATCGCTGCAAGTACTACGCACAGGAAGGAGTGCAATTTCTCAAGTGGCGTTCTGTCATTCCGGTGACTGATGTTCCTGATGATTTTTTGCAAACCATTTCGAAAGACATCGCAACGTATGCATGTGCTGCACTTGCTTCTGACCTTGTCCCTGTTATTGAACCTGAAGTCCTTTTGAAGGGGGAACACACAATGGAGGAAACCCGGGCGGTCCTCACTAAGGTTATCACTGCCGTTCTCGGCGCACTGCAAGACCAATCATGCGATCCGAAGTCTTGTGTCCTCAAGACATCATTTGCATCTGCCGGATTATCCGCAAAAGAAAAACCGCCGGTCGACACGGTTGCAGAGCGGACACTTGAAACGCTCAACAGTGCGGGGGCGGAACAGTTTGCCGGCATCGTCTTTCTCTCCGGCGGCCTCCCGTCAGAAGATGCGATCGCATACATTCAACGGGTGAGGGCTTTGGGAGAACAGCCGGACACGCCGTACTCGTGCAGTGTACCGATTACATTCTCATATGCACGGGCACTGCAAGAGTCAATGCTCTCTGCATGGCAGGGAAGAGAAGAGAACGTGCTCGCCGCACAGGTCGCCTTTACGCAGACACTGCAGCACGCAGTTAAAAAGTATAAGGGATCTGAGGAAGCACCGCTCGGTGGTGACGGGAAAAATGTCTGATCATCCGGACAGGTCAACGACTGTCGGCCGCACTACTGAACGATAGTCTTCAGGACTCATCGCAATACTTGCACAGCGGTCACCGCAATTAAAGACGATGCGGTTGTTGGTAAAAAGTGTTGTGTCAGCATATACCGGAAGATCAAAGAGATTGCCGAATGGCGGCACAGCACCGGGCAAGATGCCGTCGGTAATCGTTGCCAGTTCATCAGGCGTAGCGAATCGAACCTGTCGCACACCGGCTGCACTGCGAAGTTTTTTATTTTGAAATTTCTTGTCACCGGGGACAACAACCTGCACAAATCCGCCGTCAGTTTTGAGAATGAGTGCTTTTGCTCCTTCTGAAAGGGAATAGTCTTTTCGAATCCGTACCATGTCTTCACTGGTCACACCCGAATCGTGTTCCATGTATTTATACGAGATACCCCGGTCATCGAGAAGGGCACGTATCCGATCAACGGTTTGATGCATAATCCCAGTGTATCAGTCCGACCGTGCACCTCGGAGAAGGGAACAGCGCAACGCTACTCAACATTCGCAACAACCCGATTCTTCGTCTTTCCGGTAAAGTTCGTTTTTCGTGTGGCGGTAAATCGAACAGTGCCGTCCTGCATTGCAAAGAGAGTATGATCGTTTCCGACGGATACCTTACTGCCGGGAAGTATTTTCAGACCTCGCTGTCGAACAAGGATCTCACCGGTGCGAACCGCACTCCCGTTCCCTCGCTTTATCCCGAGGTACTTCGGTTTTGAGTCTCGCAGGCTTTTTGCTGACCCGCCAGCTTTCCTATGTGCCATAACACGTACACTATATGGTATATGGGGATGATAGACAACCGCTACAAAACCGCTGCCCTCATCGTTCTCTCCGGTGTCCTCGGATTCTTTCTCGGCGGTATTGCTGTGTACAGTGCGGTGCGTCAAAAAAGCGAAGAGCCGATCGTACTGCACCCGATGCCGAACCGTGTCTCACCGATGGGGGAGCGGGTGTTTGTATCAACCCGAGGACGCCGATTCTATCCCTGGTGGTGTGAATCAGCAATCAAAGAAGAAAACCGTGTTTGGTTTACAACACCGGAAGAAGCTGCTGCTGCCGGCTATACCATTGCGAAGGCATGCGGGTCGTGACGGGTAATAAAAGAGAAGAGGGTAGTGCAAAGACTACCCTCTCAAAAGTACAACTTAATCAACACAGTCTCCGACACAGTGCAGATGTGACTTACTTTTGTTCACACAGGTCACAACGTGCTGATTGAGTGCATTGTCGAACACCGCCACGGCAGATGGCACGATAGACGGAACGACGGATGGAACAGCATCGAACAGCTTCGACGGACGGACGAGGTGGTCTGCCCACAACATGGCGGCGAGAGCCGGAGTATCCGGTCTATCAATTTTAACAACCGGATTCATAAGACGCTCTCGGTACTCCTCAAGTGTCTCATCGCCGTCGTGCGGAAAATCATCGTCACTGACACCTACCAAGCCCCGCATCGCATTGAATATTGTATCGTCCCTGCTGTCCAATGCCTGCTTGGTAAAGTGCATGCATGCCTGAAAGATTCTCTGCCTCAGGCGAAGGTTATGCGTACCGCCGTTAAACAGCAGGTCACCGACGTCATACTTTCGACCACGAGCGTAGCTGACAACATACCGATCCGATTTCGGGTTCGGGTATGAGACAGCGACCGTGTCAAAAATCGGATTGATCCGATATGCCAACGTTAGTGCAACTGCTGTTGGGAAAGACCCCCTGACCTTTATGACGGAGTTACCGGAGAGCACGCCGTCCGCGATCATCTTGGTAACACAAACGTCTGTGTCACGAACCTGCACTTCGGTCGACACCCCATCGTCAACCTGAACATCCAGAACATCACCTTCTCTCCTCAAACTGCAGGAAGCCATTGTCCCCTCTCCTTTTGTGTGGTGAACTACGTCGTTGCTCTTCTTTTATTATCACACAACAAACATCAGCACACGGTGACTTTTCCCACGGTGCGTGGATAACGAGAAGGGCAGTCGGCAACAAGTGCTACCATTACTCCTATGGAGTGCCCTTCACAGTCGGGCAGATCTTTCTTAGTATGACGCAACGAGTACGGCAAGGGGAACGGGTAAGACGGCGACCGCTGTGGCGTCTCGTTGCGTCAAGGAGACCGAATGTTTTTGCCATCCTTACCAGTTCAAGCAGAATTTTCTGGGAATTCTTTACCGGCTTTCTTTTCATATCCCGATTTAAAAAATCTGCTTCATTTTTCGGATCAGCACGAGAAGCACTGCCCGAGCAGTACTACATGGATTCGGAGGAGCTCGCTTCACGACTCAGCATGAAAGGATTTGCGGTGATAACCGGCGGTAACGGCGGCATCATGCGTTCCGCAAACCGCGGTTCATTTCGTGTTCAAGGAGAGTCAGTCGGTGTCAGTATCAGATTGCCGCGGGAGCGGGGGGTGAATGAGTTTTTAACGCACAGGAAAACGTTCCGATATTTTTTCTCAAGAAAAACAATGCTTTCATGCGGATCAGAAATTTATATTTTTTTTCCGGGCGGGTTCGGCACGCTTGATGAGTTATTTGAAATGTTAACCTTGGTGCAGACAAAACGAAGTGATTCCGTTCCGATATTGCTGTACGGAAAATCATTTTGGAATCCGCTGGTAACGTTTATTCAAGAAATGCTTGCAGAAACATATAAGACAGTATCGCTGAAAGAAGGGAGAGATCTCTTCTCTGTTGTCGATTCAGTTGACGAAGCGGAACATGTTATTGACCAGATGAACATTATGCAGACACGAAACTGTATTGAGTAAGAGTAAGGAAGAAGAGGTAATGTCGCAAAAGGTATATTGTGCGACATACAGATATCACAACCCTTGAGTTATCCACATTTGCTTTTTTTTGACATTTATGGTCTTGTATTTATTCTGAGATTTTTCCGTCTCCGTTCAGCGGTAGCGTGTTCACTCGCCAAACTCCCCCACTCCCGCAATTTTGTGCCATATTGCAGATTTTTTACCATTTC
>JAPPJI010000010.1:0-26247 GCA_028820405.1 Candidatus Kaiserbacteria bacterium | reverse complement strand
ACCATTTCTCACTGAAGGAATCGCTGTCGTACACTCCTCCCCGGCTTTTATCGGGTATATACACCGGCAAAAGTGGATGTGTGTTCTCGGCACGAGCGGGGCTATGTGTAAAGAGGTGGGGATTCCTTTGAGCAGAGACTATCCGCCCGCGGTCACCGACAATCTGATACACCACACCGAGATCATGGAGGCGAAAGAGATGTATCCCCTCCTGCCGCCTTCCTTGTGTTTTCTGGTACGACCGGAAAACGTAATGAACGGAGATGATCGGATCCTGCTTCGCATCAATGCGAAGCCTTCGGGATTTTGGAAAATTCTTTCCGGAAAACCGGATCTGATTGCGTACGGGTACGGTGCAGTTTCTGTTCGAAAAAAGAACCTCACCCGACACGTGGATCGGATAAGTGGTTGGTGGTATGACAGTCTCATCGGTCTCTCACCCGGTGACGCACTGCATGTACTCTTCCTTAAGCATCACACTGACACACCGGCAGCAGACGCCAGGTATGATCGGTTTGTCGTTACCTATGAATCGGTACAAAAGGGTCTCATCTACACGACCCCTCGCACCCTCTCCGTAACGGCAGGTCGTCACATGCTCAACCACGCACAAGCATGATTACGCACCCCCACCCCACACACGAAGGAGACCTGTGTATGCAGTGCTATACGTTTTCTCGGGTCTGGCCGTTCCTCGCAGAAGGAATTGCCATTGACCATCACCCTGACACCGAAGCGTACGGCGGAAACGTCTGCCTGCTCGGACAAAACGGAGGGAACGGCAAGCTCGTAACTGTTCGCACGGACGGCATTGTTCCTGACGAGTCCGGACGAGTGCACTACGCCCGCTTCTCAAATACCCAAGGGTTCTCCGACGACAGATATCTTCTCGGATCAGAAAAGATATCTGAAGAAGTTGAGAATGATTGTGTCCTGCTCCGGGTCAATGTTGAACCTTCGGGGTTTTGGAGCGTTCTCTCCGGCAGTCCGAAACTGTTGGTGTACGGATATGGATCAGATCACGGCATCCAGCATGCCACCAAAAAACTCTGGTTCGACGGTCTGGTCGAGATGGCATCCGGCGATTCTGTTCTCTTGACCTTTCTCGGTGATGCAGACGAGTGCGTAGCGACGTTTGTCGTTGCGCTTGACGCCCAACAAGAAGGATTGACGTGCACCATCGGTGACACCCATCATCGAACGGAAAGTCGATCTATGTTCAGTCTCCGATAGAGAATTGGGAAAAAGCGGCAAACGCCGCTTTTTTTCTTTGCCCCCCACATCTCCATACGGTACACTGCACACGCTTGTGCAAAATTTTTTGAAACGGCTATTTTTTAGAAACAAAAAGAGAGCGTACTTTATCGGTATCGCCGGTGCCGGTATGAGCGGTGTTGCCCAGCTTCTCAAGACAAAAGGATGGAAGGTCAGTGGTTCTGACGAAGGTGCATATCCGCCCATCACCACCTACCTCGAGAAACACGACATCCCCTACGCAAAAACCTATACCAAAGACAACGTACCAAAGGACGCTGACCTCATTGTTGTCGGCAAGCATGCAGGACTCACAAAGGAAGAGAATGAAGAGGTCGCCTTCGTCCACGAACACAACTATCACACACAATCTTTCCCCGACGTCTTGCACGATCTGACGAAACAAACGCACAACATCATCTGTGCCGGCAGCTACGGGAAATCAACCTGTGCGAGCATCCTCTCGTGGTGTCTCACTGAAAAAGACCCGAGTTTTTTCATCGGTGCCCTTCCCCGCAACTTTGACACCAATGCACAGTCAGGAACGGGAAACCTTTTCATTCTTGAAGGTGACGAGTACCCTGCATCAAATACCGATCCACGATCAAAGTTCCTCTTCTACAACGCAAAAGATGTGCTGATCACGTCGCTCGAGCACGATCATGTGAACGTGTTCAAAACGCAACACGACTACAACAAACCGTTTCTTGAGCTGATCGCATCAATGCCTAATAACGGTATGCTGGTGCTCTGTGGTGACGACCCGGAGATCAAAAACGTCCTCCCTACCCTCCGACGGGATGTCTACACCTACAGTGCAAATGAACATACCGCGTGTGATTGGTATGTAAAGAATATTGTGTACGGAGAAGAGACAACGTTTGATCTCTGCAGAAAAGATATCGCCATCATCCCCATCACGACTTCCCTGCTTGGCAAGCACAACATAGAAAATATTGCAGGAGTAGCTGCACTCATACTCGAACAAGAACTCATCACACCGAAAGTGTTTCAAGAAAAAATACGAACATTCACCGGTGTTGAACGGCGACTGGACAAGAAAACAAATCGATCAGCAATCCCACTCTATGAAGGATTCGGATCATCGGCAGGAAAAGTTCGATCAGCCATTGCAGCAATGAAAACACACTTCAAAGACAAGCGGTTGCTTGTCCTCTTTGAACCCTACTCGTTCTCATGGCGAAGGAAAGATTATGCACACAGCTACAAGGACTTGTTTGCAGGTGCTGACACGGTCTACGTGTATACCGACGGCCTATCGGAATCAGATGATGCTGAAGTATTGTCCGGAAATGACATCATCTCTCTCATCAAAAAGGAAGGCGGATCAGGATCGGAACGGCTGCGTAAAGACCTTGATCCCCTTTTGCAAGAGATCAGTGATGGAGACGTCCTCCTTTCCCTTTCGTCCGGGTCATTTGATGGATTGTTGCCAAAGATTGTTGAGGGGTTGGAAAAACGCCCTGATCAAATTGAACAGACTTGAACAAACACCACCCCGGATCATGTGGTGGAATTCTGCAGTAATCTTCCGATACCTTCACATCAGGTCTTATGGGAGGAGGACCATCTGATGCATAATTGACATTCATTTTTGCATCTCGTATCTCTGGAAACCTCCTCAACCAATTAGCAACAGTACGGGCACCAACATTATCTTCATATCGAACAGCGTAAAAAGACCCAATGGCGTCAACAACTTCTATTCCTACGATATTCTTTACTCCAACCCTATAAAGGGATCGGTGATAATTTCATGGTCATTCGGTTTATTGTGGTCTTCCCAAACATGTTACGGCAATGGGAACTGCGAGCAGACTTGTCAAAAAATAAAGACATATAGCGACACTCTTTTTCACATATTCACGGTATCACGCAGAAATACATTGACACTCTCTGTTTCAAGGAGTAGTGGTAGCACACAAAGAGAAACAGATTGAGTGGGGTATCTGGATATTCCGCTTGCCATACTAAATCTTTGGATCCAAAAATAAAATTCTTGTTGGTGTTTTAGGAAGATTTTGTGTGCTCGTTGGTCAAAGGTCTGTACCCTTCTGTTGCCGTCCTCTTGTTATCCTGCCTTTCACCAGAACCAAACACGGACTGTTGATAATTTTTCTGTATATCTCTGTTACTTGAACGTAACACAAGAACCATATCTTTGTAGTGTTTTATTATGTCTTTATATTGTTCACCAATAAGGTTCGAGATAAATGACACGGCTGTGTATAATAAACCACCCGCCACCGAAATTGACCCAAGAATTCCCGCCGGACTTGAAAAGGAGTTTTCTATTTTCAACAAAAGATAGCCAAATAGAAGCGTGAAAAAAAGAACAGCTATTGACTGTAATTCAATTTTTTTTATGAGTTCTAAAAATGGAAGCATGGGACTATCTGAGAATGAGGGCATGGGACTAAAAAAATCTGTTTATCACATTTAAAAATCCGTCACCGCTTGTTAAATACCTTCGATACTTTTCAAGGTGTTTACAAACGTCCTCCATGTTAAAGTTTCCAACTTCAAAAACATCAATATCAAAGAGAATACCCGGTGTCTTCTCGTCATTGTTTTTTATTACCGGCTGAAAAAATAAATTTCCTTTTAGGTCTCCTCCCCCTCCTTTTCCAACCTCAAGGGCATAGCCAATGGGACTGGTTCCTTCAATAAAAGTGATCTTATCCATATATTTTTTTAAATCAGAACTGCCTCTTAATTCATAAACAAAATTATTTCTCCATCCGATTCGATTAATTTTTTCGATACTAAGGATGTTTAATATCTCCCTTGTTTCTTTTGTAAAAATATTCGCCATCATGTCCAAAGAATCTATTTCTATGAATTTCATCCAAACAGAGTATGAATCTACTTTTAAATCTTCAACCTTGACCATTGGTTTTTTAATCATCAAGCCATTCACATCAATGTGCAAAGGAACAAAAGAAGGGTTGTCACTATATCTGTTTATTATCTCACCTGCTTTATCAATATATTTGAATCCTTGAACGGTATTTACCTGCAGAAAAGATTCTGTGTGGTTCAGATTGCCCAACTTTTTAATATTCACACTCATAAAATAGATTTTGTTATGCTCGGCTAGTATAGCACGCCATTCTACATTCAATGAGAAAGTCTTAGCCCGCCCTTGCATTAGTGCTTTTTGTAAATTTTTACTTCTTCGCTGTGAGCACAGACCTTACTTCGCTTATACTGTTTCACCCTCATCCATACGCCTTCGCCGTTCATCAAGCGTTTCCCCGTCATACATCCAATACAAGGTCCCATTTACGCCATATGGAGGATTTCGGAGTAATTTTCTCGCGGATACTGAAAGACTAGTCTCTTCATTATTCCACTGAATCTTATTACCTTCAAGCACCGTCGCTTTCTCACTTTCGTCACGGGAAAAATATATTTCTTCTCCTACAGATATGTCATATGTATCAAAATCAAACCTTGACCGTTTACTCTTCCTCTCTTCCACCTCTTCTTCTTGTTGTTCTGAAATCGGGTTGGATTGCACAGTCTCATTAGTCACGTCTCGTCCCCCTATACGCCTCAGGGCAATGACAACACGCTCGGGATCCACTCTAAAAAATTCCCTGTTATCCCGCACTCTCCTATCTGCAAAAACATCATGAAGCCATTTTTCTTCTTGCTGCGAGTCCTCAACTTCTGTTGCATAGTGAATTTCAAAAGGTGTGGGAACTGATGTGTTATCAATCTCCCTCGCCCTTATCCCTGCAGTTCTCGCAGTACGCCCAATTTTAACAACTTCAGGCATTGATTCATTAGTAAGTATGTATACAACTTCCATGACTTGTAATTCATTTTACCACACCAAGATTACTTTTTCCTTCGTTCGGGCCAGCAAGACAGACTAATTTTGTGAAAAATACCGCCTCAGAGATTTTGAAGTAGTATACAATAAACATACTTATTGTCTTTCATGCCTGCCACAAACTTCAAACATGGAACTATCTGGACAAGAGACAATCTGCATATAATGCGTGGGATGAACAGTGAATGCATTGACCTGATCTACCTTGATCCGCCTTTTAAGAGTGACGTTAAGTATAGAGGCTTGCCGACTGATTTTGGGGGCGACGGCGTTGTGAAGGCGGAGTTCAATGATATGTGGAAAATGCGACCAAGGGATGAGGGGTGGCTCAAGACATTAAAAGAGGACGACCGATGTTTGTATGAGGTGATAGAAGCAAGTGGGTATTCGTTTGGAGACGACATGAAGTCGTATTTGATATATATGACGGCACGTCTTTTCGAGATGGAGAGGATATTAAAACAAACTGGAAGTATTTATTTGCATTGTGACCATCACGCGAGTCACTATTTGAAAATAGTAATGGATTGTATTTTTGGCAAAGAGAACTTCAGAAATGAAATTATTTGGCATTACCCCAGCATGAGCACTGCGTCAAAGTGGTTCCCAAGAAAAAATGATCTTATTCTATTTTATTCAAAGAGTAAAGAGTATAAGTTTAATGATGATGACGAAAGAGTAAGGGATCCGTATGCGGAGACAACCATTAATAGATCAAAATACGGAGGTGCTGGATTTACTCGCAAAGATGGAAAACCTGATTATTTAAAAGGAAACACGAAACTTGCTGACACTGTCTGGAAAATACCGCACGTAAAGAGCAAAAATGAAACCACAAAATATCCGACGCAAAAACCATTAAAACTGTTAAGAAGGCTGATTGTTGCTAGCAGTGACAGAGGGGACATTGTTCTTGATCCGTTCTGCGGGTGTGCCACAGCATTAATTGCAGCAGAACAGACAGATAGGCAGTGGGTAGGCATTGACCTTTCTCCTGTTGCAAGATTTCTGGTCAGAAATAGAATGAGGCGAGAAACAAACCTTCTTGACACGTATAATCCGATATCTAGAACAGACCCACCTACACGAACAGATATAGACAAAAACCAAAAAGAAACAAGGAGTGAAATGAGGCAGCGACTGTACGTAGAACAGGACAAGATGTGCAATGGATGTTTTTGGCCCATACAACTACACATACTTAACGATGACCACATCACTCCGCAATCTCACGGAGGACAAGATGTTCCAGAGAACATACAGCTTCTTTGTGGAACATGTAACAGTATAAAAGGAGACAAAGACATGGCATATTTACATGCACGGTTGAAGGAGTTGGGATATATGAATCCTGATTACATGGATAGTGTATGAATAAGAATTCCCTAAAACTGCTCAATAAAACACTGACGCTGGTGAAGATTGTCCAGAGGAGAATAGGTACCACTTAGAAACAATCGTTGCCATACTATTACTGACCTCATAACACCTTTTTGTGTTGGATATTGATTCATTCGTCAGTGAGACATACACAGCGTCTCTTTTTGGATTTATCGCTCTACCCTATGATCACACAATTTTCCTATCTCTGATTGTTTCGAACCGTCCTCTGGTTCAAATATTAACAACTTCTTCTTTGTTCGTGTAAGAGCAACGATGATGTTATACACATCCTTCGGCTCTTGTAACTTAAAGTACTGTTTTGAAAAAGGATAAATAAAAACATAGTCGGCAGATAAACCTTTTGAATTCCCTACATTACACATTTCTATACTCAACGTGTTGTTTAATTTAGACCTGAGGTATTTCTTTTTCAGATTTTTGACTTTTTCTTTTCTGTCACCTGTCTTGCTAACCTCGCCAGCTTTTATTTCCAACACTTCCAACAATAAATCCTTCTGACCTTCTTTACAAAGATTTTTTGAGGAATTAAAGTTTTTGATTACGGCAATCATATCCAGCACTTTATTCTTGCACTCTTCATCGACAACATCAAAAATATCTTTTTTCTCCCCATAACACCTTTCTACTACCTTTTTTTCTTCTCCTTTCAAAAGAAACTGCAGCACTATCCTCCAACCAAGGTTTGATTCCTGGTCATTAGATAGTATGTCTAACGCTTCAAATAATTTCTTTTCTTGCCCTTCCTTCTTTCTGTTAATTCTAAACCCTCTCAATGTTAGATAATCATACAACTTCTCTGCCTCTTGCTTAGCACTGTATGGATACAAAATCAAAACACTTGCACCCCTCTCCTTAATGTTTTTCAATTCACGTTCTATGGGAAATTTTAAACCTTCGGCGTATTGAATAAAAACCACACTCTCATTTTCTTCCTCCTTGAATGGTAAGTATTCTTTATCACAGCGATTTTCAGGGAGAACGCCAACACTCTTACCGTGTTGAATAATTTTATTAACAAAGTGAACAACAGAAGTGGGGCACCGAGAACAGTAAGGTAAAGTAAATGACTCATAGTCATTTTTCTCATTGAACAACCCTCTTATACAATCTGGACTTGAACCTTTAAATTCGAATAACACTTGATCATCATCGCCTGCTAACAAAATGTTTTCCGAAAGGTGACCTGTGATAATTTCAGCCTCAAGATTATTAAAGTCCTGAAACTCATCTATAATTACCAAATCATACCTTGGGGCTTTATCTGGATTCTTGTTATACCATTCGTTTAATCGATATTTAATCACAGAGGGGTCAACGAACTTGTAAAATCTATTTTGTGTGGCTACAAAACCTTGCACGTCTTGTGACTCTTCCTTTATATCCAAAGTGTTAAAAAGGTGTGAAAAGTTTTTCTCTTCTCCGTAAACATGTTCATAATCCTCTTTTATTACTTCATTGGCACCCAAAAAATATCTCTCCCCCTCCTTTATCAAACTATTTTTTTCACACTCCTCTTTTATAAAACTGTCAAAGGTCCTAACAATTGCCATGTCTCCTAAATCTGAATGCAAATCATCAACAAGCGGGTTAATAAAGGTCATCACAACCTTACTCTCCCTATCTCCACCAACTTTCTTTAGATATTCATTAAATGTAAACGTCTTGCCGGTTCCAGGACCAGCAACAACAACTTTTTTATTGGAATTACTGCTCAATATTTTATCGGTATATTCTTTTCTGTGCTTTTCTTTGTCAGAAGTCATAATACTCATTTTACTACCACCCCTTCCATTTTTTATTGATAGTGAGTGCCTATTGCCCCTTTGTCCAAAGAGCAGCTTCTCAACAAAATATATACAATCAATGGCAAATGTGCTTGTTTCTTTCTTCTAAGTGACCCCAAGGGGAATTGAACCCCTATTTCCGCCGTGAAAGGGCGGCGTCCTAGCCGTTAGACGATGGGGCCATGACATTGGTCATGGTACCACATGACCCTCACACTATACCGCCTCCGGTGCCTCAATACCAAGTGCAAAGAGTCCTCGCTCCAGGGTATTCCCCACCGCCTCGACAACCATCACTTTATACCCCGCATACTCGTCACCAGCGTCAGCAATACGTTCAGCACCATAGAACGAGTTAAACTGTGCCGCCAGATCGGTAAGGTATTCAACCAGATTATGCGGTGACCGCTGCTCCCTTGCAACCTGCACTTGCTCACCAAACCGGTGCAAGAGTCGTTCAACCGCATACACTGCATCAGGCACCCGGTCGGCACTCGCAACAATCCCCGCTTCCCGTGCCTTGCTGAGTGCTGACTGAATACGGGCATAGGTGTACTGGAGGTACGGTCCCGAACTCCCTTCAAACGAGAGCGCTCGATCTTTTTCAAAAATGATATTTTTCCCTGCACGCTGCCGAAGAATCTGATACTTCACTGCCCCGACCGCTACCTGCGATCCGACCGTTTCTCGATCACTGACGTCTCGATCCCGCATCTTTTCCTGAGATGCACTCTCAACATCCTTGAGAAGATCCTCCGCAGTCAGAACGTTACCCTTCCTCGATGACATACGCTCACCGCGACCGCTTTCTGCACCTTTAAGGGTGAGGAAGCCGGTTGCAACGTGCTCAATCTGCTTGCCGTCAGCGAGGTCCTGGATGATGCGATTAACAACTGCAAAATGTCCCGACTGTTCACTTCCTGTGACAACAATTGATGTATCCCAACCGGGATACAGTTCCTCTTTTTTCAAAAAGTTACCGATATCTTTTGCAACGTAGGTCGGATACCCTTCCCGTGTCACCACTATGCTGTCATTTAAATCATTTCCATCTCTTCCCTTCCCGGCACCACGAAAGAAGAGTGCGCCGTCGGAGTGTTCAAGAACGCCACCGGCTAATGTTGCAACGGCTTCTTTCCCAACCGGTCCCGCATCACTTTCAAAGATAACTGCATCAAATGATGTCCCCAACCGCTTGCAGAGATTGTTAAGTGTCGTGAGTGAGGTCTCCCGTCCCTGTTTCCAAAGACCTGCTGCGTTGCCGGAAGCATGTTGATACAGCTCTTTGTTCAGTGCATCAATTGCTTCTTTTGCCGATTGATCAGACTCATACGCTTCGTTTGCTGTTACATACGCCGCGCCGAGTGCACGGATGTCTGACGCATCCCCGCCGGTCTTTTGCAATCCCCAGACTCCCTTTGCAATGGTAAGTCCGATGTCTGAGGGAAAGTTCACCCGATGCACCGATGCACCGCTCATAACAAAGAGACGGACGAGTGATTCCCCGATAACATTTCCAACCAAGTTCCCAATGTGCAGTGGCTTGAAGAGGTTGGGGCTCGTGTACTCAATAACGACCTGCTTCCCGGCTTCACCCTGGTTATTGCCCCACACCTCCTTCTCTTTGACAGCGGACTGCACCTGATCAACAAAAAACTGCCGCTTCAGGTGCACGTTGAGGTAGGTGCCGTTCACCACATCGACCCGCTCAACCACATCGACGGTATCGGTCAGGTGCTGCTGCAACGAGGCAGCAACCTCTTCAAACGGCTTGCCGTGTTTTGCTGCCACCACCTTTGCAATACCCGTCGCATAGTCGCCCCAATCACTTTTTTGCGGGTATGTCAACGGGGCTGATTCGGCAACGCCAAGGCGGTTAAGACCCTGCGTCAGTGCCTCTTGAAGTGCTTCTTTTATCATGCCGTCTCCAGTGTGCCATGCAAGAGCCGCCACAACGCTATAAAAAAGGAGAAAAATCGCTCAAAAAATCGAGTAAATGGCAATCGTGGATAAAGAGCCAAAACAGCTCAAAAAGCCGAAAAAACCCAGTATTTTCAAGGGCAAAATGACTTGCTTTTTCATCAGTATTGTGGTTTTACAATACTTGACATATAATGTGTTTAATGGTCTTTTGGTGGTCTTTGAGCCACTCCTGTAACACTACTAACCTAACAAAACAACATCATGCATACAAAAACTATTCTTATTACCATCGCCATTATTGCCCTCTATGCTGCCCTTGCGGTCGCTATCGTCACACCGGCAACTGCGTCAGATTCACGTGTCGCAGCAGTACGGGTTGACTACCGACCGGCAGGACTGCACCGAGAGGTGACGGTATTCTGGCCGGGGGCAGGCACCCTTGAACGTGAGGTACATAATAAAGTGAACCGAACGCGTCGGGAACGCCGCCTCGGCAGCACAGTCTGGAACAACACGCTCCAACAGGTCACCCGATTGCACAGTAAAGACATGGGAGACAATGAGTACTTTGATCATGTCAATCTCAACGGTGAGTCCCCGCTCGATCGAGCATGGGGGGGCTGGGAGCAGACCGGATGCAAAGAAGCGATCGGTGAGAACCTCGCCATTATCTGGGCAGAGAAACGTGCTGAGCACCAGGTCACTGACCAAGAAACCGGCACCGTCTACACCATCAACGTCCTTGACCACAGCGACATCGTTGACACCGCTATCGAGCTCTGGCTCTTGAGTGACAGTCACCGAGAGAACATGCTCGACGGATCCTGGACAACCACCGGCGTCGGCGTATCCGTCGGACGAGCGAAAGGAAACCAGTATCCCATCCTCATCACACAGAACTTCTGTAAGTAACGAGAGGAGGAAACAAAGAAACAAATGAACCTGCCATACGGTGGGTTCATTTGTTTTTGCATCACATTCAGAAGAAAAAGTTATGCATACTTACAGCCCCTACCAACAAAGTATCTTCACTGCAATCTGAATGTTTCTTTCGTGTCCTGATCAACTGCCGGGGAACAGCGCACTCCTTGTTTTAATTTATCGATAAGATTGGTCGAAACCGGATCACAGGTGACACAGCCTGAAAGATAGGAAACAGGTACCGGGCTTGGATTGTTACAATCAAAACACGTTAGTTTGGTGAGTGAGCAATGTTTGGTATTTTCTTTGCTTTGGTATTCGCTCGGTTGAACTTCCACCAATGATTCTTGAGTTGAAAGCACTCCTTTACCTGCGTGTCGCCTCCTCTTCTCCACTTTTGATGTTGCCATTACCAAGAGCACCTTTTCCTGCAAACCGCTACCAATGCCGACAACAACAAATCGATGATCGCCGGATCCGAGATCAACAACGATCATATCACCTACTTGCATACTAAGTACCGTTATTCACACCCAGCGAACGAAGTCCGTTTATACGTTCACGATATATTTCTCTGGCATCCTTCAACTCTTCTTCACTCACATCCCCGAGTAAGTCAGGTCTGCCATCGGAGGTAGTGCTGATCATTTGATCCTCTTGTATGCTTGTCCACTGATGATTTTTATTAAATGTTTCTTTCCATTCAGGATATCGATGTGTCTCTTCCGGTAGATCATCAAGGTCGCCACACTTCTCCCAAACATGCTCAAGCACGGAGAGATTGGTCTCTGAAAGATATCTCTCATCAACCTCTTTTTTGGATACTATCTCAATAGGCTTACTCCCCCAATCCCGACCAAAACGAAACATCTTCTTTTCTGAAGAAGTGTACTCATTGGCATATCGTACATCCTCAGATTCTCCTTCTTCCCTATTTGCCTGTGCTTCAATCAAGTCACAGGCATTGTCTGCCACCGGTCCCTTCTGCATTGCTGTATAAGAATCGCCAGAAATGGTACTGAGGTAGTCACGAAGATGTTTTTTGTCGGCAAAGTAGAGTAGCTTCAACAAACTCGTCTTATACAACCGCTTTTTCCTATCACCCGCCTTTCTTGCAAAAAAATTTATCGCCTGCACTGTCTTTTTGTAGTTAAACATACAATAAAATACGCACCGTATCGTAGGTCTACAGTATAGCAAACTCTCTCACCGTTACCCTGCCATCGTAACGTGCCGCCTGTTGACCACCTCTTTCCTCATCGCCTCTGTGTTCACTTGTTTTTGCACCACGAACAACATGTATCGTGTTAAGAAAGTATGAATATCATGAGCACAACAACAACGAAAAAACCTACCGCAACTACAGAAGTGCTCACCCCTCCCGAAGAACTGTCTTGAACATGATCTGTCGGTTGATCTGTGGCAGGAATTGAAGGAATCGGATCACTCTCCGCAACGGGCGGGGGTGAGGTGGGAGGCGACTCCTTCTTCTGCCCTGCCTCTTTCTGCGTGTTTTCCTGAACAGGTGGCGGTGAAACAATCGGATCCTTTTTCTGTTCCGGCTCTTTATATGCTTCAAATACTTCAAATGAACCGTCTTGATGACTCCGTATCGGCTCTTCCGGTTGCGGAATCCCTTTACTCTGATGACAGTGACGTTGGTTGTATTCAGCACCACCCCAACGCTCACAGTTTGTTCGACAGTAGTGACAACCATCTGCAGCGGTTCTCCCCGGGTGTGAGAAAACCGGCACGGCACTGAAAATCAAAACCCCTGCCATACAGAATACGCTCACCATCCACTTTTGTTTGGTTGCCATAGGTATGCCCCACCATACCCAAAACAGAAGCAGCAAACAAGTATTTTATTTACAAACCATCCCCCATCTTATATAGTACAGATGTACCTGATATTTCACTCACACTGGGGAGGTGTATTGTTGAGCACTAATCACATCGTTCGGTTCACTGACGCAACCAAAAATATTACCGCCACCCTTGAACCCGACAATTCCCATGACGATCCCTTGGAAAAAATGTTCGGCGTTCACGGATATGTCACCGTCATACAGGGCGGTCACATCATCGCCCAAGAATCATTTACGTCGTACGACCACGAGGGAGAGAACGGGGAGCGGTCGTGGGACTGGAGACGCTGCACCATTCAATCCGTTGAGGTTGATGAAAAAGAGAGGGCGGTTTCCATTCTTTTTGTCGGTCCCTGTTTGTGCGGACCAGGTTCTTTAGAGAAGTTCAAAAAAACCCTCCGACTTATGTAGCAGGGTATTCCCTCTAACAACAAAAGCACCCTTCGGGGTGCTTTTCTTTTTGCAAAAAAAAGACGGAGTGCGTGTACCCACACACTCCGTCACCCCCGCTATCGCACCGCTGTCACCAGCATATGCACGGTGTACCCTTTGGCAGATTGGTGCACGATACGCGAATCGAGCCTGCGTGCTTCCTCGCCTAACACCGCCACCCCTTTCCGATATGCAAGACGCCGTGCCGCTTTCTCGGAATGACTGGTGGCGGACACGAGAACAACGCACTGCTCAATACCCCCGACTTCCGTGTGAATGATCTTCCCTTGACCCGCTTTGTACCCTTCCTTCCATAACGCGTCAAGGTCTGTTGTAGTGCTGCAGCCCAAGAGGGCAAGGAGCACAAGCGGATACGCGATAATTTTCATGACCACACCTCCTCTGGTTAAAGGTCAATGTAATCAGTATACAACGCTTCTCCCGCTATCGCCACCGCACGGCATCCTTCTCCGTCAATCTCCGTACGAAACACCCGGTCAAAGCCGACGATATACGCCGTGAGCCATATCGGCAGATACGGCTTGGTCTTCATAACGCTGTCTCCTTGTGTTGAAAAAAGAAAGATCAGATACATCAGCACTATACTAAATTCCGCTGCGGAGGGGGAGGGATTCGAACCCTCGATGCGGGAGGAATCCCGCATACCGGTTTTCGAAACCGGCGCTTTCAACCGCTCAGCCACCCCTCCGGTAGCAGTATAGTACACCGACGTTATCGATCCGGCGGGATACCGTAGTACGAGATGAGGAAGTTTGCGATAGTTCGGAACGGAGACGGCAGGGTTCCTGACGCGTACTTTGCACTCGGATCCACCGCAAAGAGGAATACGATGAACTGCGGGTCTGATGCCGGCAGGTAGCCGAAGAACGAGTGCAGCACCCGTCCCTCCGCATACCCGCCGGTTTCCGGATCAACGAGCTGTGCGGTTCCCGTCTTCGCCGCAATGGTGTACTGCGGGTCACGGAACGCTCCGCCGGCAATGCCGCGGTCATAC
This sequence comes from Candidatus Kaiserbacteria bacterium, assembly GCA_028820405.1. Lineage (GTDB taxonomy): Bacteria > Patescibacteriota > Minisyncoccia > Phycocordibacterales > JABAAK01 > JAPPJI01. Next base: position 11,784 of record JAPPJI010000010.1, on the reverse strand, counting down.
GCTCTGGTGAGCATAGCACTCACCACCTCCGCCGTCTCCTTGTCGAACACTTGCCGCTCTTCTCGACTATTTGCCGTACCAAGGATGATACCGCCAACTTTCGGCTGCTCAATTTCTTTCACGGTATACGGCTGCACCACGACACCGTCATTTGCAAGCGAGGCGAACGCCCGGACGGTCGCAATCGGTGTCACGGCAATTCCCTGCCCGAACGAAGCGGTTGCAAACTCAACTTCCCGGTTTGAATCAAGGTTGTCGGTAAATCCGGTGGTTTCTTTCGGCAGATCAATTCTGGTGATGCCGTCAAAGCCGAACTCTTCAAAGTACTCCCGATATGTCTCAAGTCCGGTCTGCTGCAAAACAAAGACTGCACCGGTGTTGAGTGATTGTGAGAGAACGGTCTGCATTGACGTTCCCGGACCGCGGCCTTTGAGGTCAAAGTTTGAAATTGTCTCTCCGTCAATGGTGACGCTTCCCCGGTCGTTGTACACGTCTTCCGGTGACACGCTTTCGGAGTCAATACCGATTGCCATCGTCAGTGCCTTGAACACCGATCCCATTTCATACACGTCTTCGACAACCGGGTTGTTGAACGTTGAGTAGTCGGTCACCTTGCTGTAGTGGTTGGGGTCAAACGTCGGCCGTGACCCCATGGCGACAACTTCGCCGCTCTCCGGCCGCATCACGATACCGCCGACCTTTTCCGCTCCCCACTGATTCTGAATACCCTGCAGGACCCGCTCAAGGTACCGCTGTGCATTGATGTCAATTGAAAGGATAACATTTCCGGCCAGAATCACGGGGTCTTTCTCGTCGATCTCCCCGAGCTGCTTCAGCAGTGTCACCTTCGCACTGCGCGGTGACTGGCTGATGCCGCTGAGCACTTCGTCAAACAGATTTTCAATACCGTACTGTCCTCTCACCCGATCATCTTCATCAACCGAGACAAACCCGAGGACATGCGCACCGAGCGATCCGAACGGATACTCACGCTGCTGAAACGACTCGAGCCACACCCCTTCCAGGTTGTACATGGCAATGCGGTCTTCAATACGCTCTTTAACACTTTTCGGAATATTTCGCCGGAGAATCTCATACTCATCCGTCTCCTTTTTACCCGCACTTGCAAAAAAGGCATCACGGTCGAGTGATATCTCCTGTGCAAGGTGTTCGTAAATTTCTTCCGGATCGCCGAGTTCCAGCGGTGAGATCGTCAGGTTGTAGCCAAAATGGGTCGTTGCGGCAAGGTGCCGCCCGCCGTCTTTGTCAGTGAAGAAGATGTGACCGCGGTTTCCGACACTGCGGAACGGGAGTACCTGGCTCTCCAGCGGTTCAACGTACCGGTTCACTTGATTTTCAAAAAGAAGCACTATCGCGAGGAGGGCAATGAGAATGACAAGATAGAAAACGGTGTAGGGGCTTCGGTACGAGTCAGGTGGCATAGGTGCAGTATACCGCTCTGAGCGGCAGGCAGGGGTGCAGCGACGTGTGTACAAACTAATTGCTCACTGCTATGGCAGTGAGACCGAGATAGTTGCTTCATTCACCGTCACGAGGTGTGACACGGTTGCCTGCACGTCTTCGGCAGGTTCTTTCGCCGCATCGGCCACCGTGTGCATAATTTTGTCACGCATCGCATAGATGTCTGCTTCAGACTCATGCACGATGTGCATGTGCCGGGCACCCATATACGAAAGGTACATGTTCACCGCAACAACACCGGTGCAAACGAGCAAGGTCAACACCACTATCGTATTCCACAGTGCTAAACGTATCATATTTGATTGAAAAAGGTAAAGGTTCGTAGTTTCGCACTTCTTGCACGCCGGTTCTCCGCAACCTCCGCATCCGACGGCTTCAGTGCTCGCTTTGTTCGGGTCCCGAGACCCGCTTGTTCCCACCGAGAAAAGGTATGCTTCACAACCCTGTCCTCAAGGCTATGAAACGTAATGACGACCAGGCGTGACTCGCTCTTTGCAATACCGGGAACCGAATCCAAAAAGGTCTCAAGCGTTCGAATCTCATCGTTCACCGCAATGCGGAGTGCCTGAAAGGTTTTCGTTGCCGGATGTTTGCCCCTCGGATGCAGTCTCCGAGGAATAGCGTCTGAGACGATATCGGCAAGGCGTTCTGTCATCACGATGGGCTTTTCCTTCCGCCCGACGATAATGCGTTTCGCAATACGCCGTGCCCACCGTTCTTCACCGTATGTCGTCAAAACATCTGCGATGTCCTCTTCCCGCCATGAATTCACAATATCAAGTGCGGTTTGCGAACATGCACCTTCCTTAGTCCCGTAGCACATGTTGAGCACCTCATTGCTGGTAAATGAAAACCCCCGCCCACTCGTGAGATGATGACTTCCCCAACCAAGGTCTGCAATGATTGCGTCAACGTGTGATACGCCGATAGCATGAAGAAGAGAAACAATATTTCGAAAATTTCCTTCAAGGAAGTGCTTGTGCGTGTCCGGCGCTCGTGAGAGGAGCCGCTGTTCCGTTGATCGAAGCACGTCAGCATCGGCATCAATGCCGACGAAGGTGCCTCCCTGCATGACACGGAGAATGTGCTCTGCGTGTCCGCCACCGCCGACCGTTATGTCAACAATGGTGTCCTGTGGTCGTGGCGCCAGCTGCTCAAGTGCTGTTTCGACAAGTACCGGTATATGTCGTTCCATCGCCGCTATGATACATCACTCAGGCGTTGAAACTCTTCACTCTCTGCCAATGCCTGTGCTTCCTCAACACTCGGCATACCGTCGCTGTTCCACCGGTCTTCACTCCACAGCTGAAATCCTTCTTCAGTCCCCACAAAAACAATGGAGCTCTCAAGTTCGGCAATCTCAGCAAGGTGTTCCGGAACAACGATACGACCAGAACTATCAAGGTCAAGCCGTTCTGCTGTGGTGAGAAAACGGGTCAATTTTCGATGCTTTTTGCTGATAGAGAGCCGTTTTGCTAACTGCTGGACCTTTGTCCCACCGCTCTCCCACATCTTAATCGGATACACATCAAGGCACCCATCAAGATTGCGGGTGAGAACCACGGCGATTCCGGTTTTTTTTCGGCACTTTGTCGGAATGGCAATACGCCGTTTCGCATCCATGGTGAGGTACGTTTCCGCTAACATGCCCTGGTTCTTCTTCCCACCACGTCTCTACTATACTCCAATCTTTTCCACTATTCTCCACTTTTTTCCACAATTTTGAGAAAGTTAAAAAAATATCCTGAAAGTACACACTGTTTTTGCTATCAGCATCGGCACCGATGTGTGGATAACCCCCGCTACGACACCTTTTTGATAACCATTTCAACCTCCTTTTTTGGCAGTGCAACGGTCACCTTGTCTCCCGCCTGCTTGCCGATCAACTGTTCACCGATAACTGAGTGAAGTGACACAGAAACCCCCTTCCCCTCATGACCGATGGAGTAGGTTTTGGTCCCCTCACCGACGACCTCCACCTCAACATCAGACCCGGGCATTATCCCGCCTTTTCCGCCGGTGCCCTCTGAGACAACGGCAGTCTTCAGTACTGCTTCAATTTCTGCAATGCGACTCTCAATCATTCCCTGCTTCTTCCGGGCCGTGTCATATTCAGAGTTCTCGCGCAGGTCACCGTACGACCGGGCTACCTTCAACTCTTCGATAACTTCTGCACGGTCAACCGATTTCAACTTCTCAAGTTCCTCTTCCAGCTTCTCCTTCTCCTCAGGAGTCAGGATTTCTTCGTTTTCCATATATGGCTATCAAGTATGCCATGACATCTCCCGTTGTCAATAGGTACGGCGGTGGGTATATATCGGGATCTCAACGGTAACGCGGTCAAAGAATAGCTTTGCCATTTTCAGTGCATCTCCCGTCTCCTTCCCCCGCTCCATGACGAACGCAAATGCGTACCGAGGTTCAGGATACGGGAAAAACCCGATGAGGAGCGAATTCAGAAGCCCCGACTGACCGGTCTGTGCGGTTCCCGTCTTTGCGGCAAGCGTATACGTATCCGTGTTGAGCAGTTTCGCCGTTCCGTCCGTCACTGCCTGCCGCATCCCCTGCTGCACCAATGCCAGCGTCCGATCAGAGACAGCAAGCCGTGTTTTCTTTGACCGCTTACCCTTCTCAAGGTGCGGCTCAATCATGTAACCGCCGTTTGCAAGGGCGGCTGTTGCCCGTGCCATCTGCAGAGGGGTCACCTGAAATGCATACTGACCGATCACGGTGTTAAAGGTATCTCCGATGCGCCACTCGTCGTTGTGCACTTCGGACTTCCAGGTCGGTGTCGGAACGAGTCCGTCCGGCTCGTGGAACATGCCGACCGACGTCGACCGACCGAAGCCGAACATGCTGGCATAGAACTTCAGCCGATCAATACCGAGCCCTTCGGGAATGTGATCGTAACCGCCGCCGACGTGGTAGAAGAACACATTTGAAGACCACGCAACGGCTCCGAGAATGTTGAGCCTGCCGTGCTCTTTCCAATCCTTGTAGACATATTCTGTTTCCTCATCGTACGGACTCTGCACGGTGATGAACCCTTCGCTGACAACGGTGTCATCAACGGTCACCACCTCCTCTTCGAGAGCAGCTGCGGCGAAGAATGGTTTCACGGTTGATCCGGGGATGTAGAGACCGGAAACCGCACGGTTCATAAACGAACCGTCATCCTGACTCTTGAGGTACGCCGCCTCCTCGGTACCGGAGAAGTCTCCGGTGAGCACATTGCTGTCAAAGTCCGGGTATGAGACGAGTGAGAGCACCTCGCCGCTGTTAATATCAAGCACAACGGCTGATCCGCCGCGGAATGATCCTTCCTCCGCCACCTTCTTCACTGACTCATACAGCATCTTTTGCAGTGCTGCGTCAATCGACACCGTCACCGACTCTCCCGCTTCCGGTTGGTTGAGATAGAGTTCTGAGACCGTGCTGCCCACCGCGTTTCTTTCAGAAACGAGTGACCCTGCAGATCCTGCGAGCATACGGTCATACCGCTCTTCCAGCCCTCCCACCCCCTCGGTTTGCGTGCGGTAGTGGGTGCCGGCGGTATCTTTCTGCGGGTAGTGAATGAAGCCCAACAGTGAGCCGAATCCCTCTCCGAGATACCGGCGGGTGGGCACCTCTTTGTCTGTCGTGCCGATATTCCATGCCATCCGATCTCCCCTGCGGTCAAAGATGGTACCCCGTATCGGCGGAACAACCGTGCGGCTAAAGGTGTTCCGCTCACTCCGTTCACGATACGATTCCCCGTCGGCAATCTGAAACTGCCCTGTTCGAAAACAAACACCGAAAAGGAACAGGAGAAAAAAGATGCCGAGTATCTGAATGTTGCGGAGAGAAATGGATCGGGTCAGACGACCTTCACCGTGACGAACCCGAAACTCATCATCACCGAACACCTGATCAGAATAGGTCTCGTGCAGGGACACCCGCCGTTGTATTTTTTTCTTTTTTCGTATCATAGTTTTGTCAGGTACCGAAGCAGGAGGTATGTGGGAAGAAAGCAGAGTGTGAAGAAAGTGAGGGAAAGCCAGAACGGCAGTCCGGACGGAACGAGAAACTCATCGAGCAGTATGGTGACAACGAGAACGGGTGCATGAACACCGAAGAGAATTGCACCTGCCGGAACGGCCGGGAGGAGAAAAAACGGCAGCATCGGTGCACCGGCACAGCCGAGGAGGAGAATGAGGTAGCCGGCAACAGTTCTCGGTATCGTCATGGTGCATCCTGTGTATCCACCTGTTCTTTCAGAGCCCCTACTGACGTGTCAACGTCACGGTCACGCGGCACAAATGACTCTTCCCGAAGCAGGAAAAACTCTGCCGTCTCGAGCGGGTTGCTGGCAATGACACCGGTGATGTCTTGCACCTGCTCCTTCGGTTTCTTTGCGGCGACGGCAACAGAGCTTGCAACAACACCGGTCTTCTGATGCATGATAGGCGTGCCGACCGCGATGTACTGACTTGACGGTACCTGCACCAGAAAACTGCCGCTTCCCGTCCCCCTCCCCGGTGCGACAAATCCGCCGACGGAAAATATCTCCTCGCTCCTCGGTGAGCTAAAAAGTGTAATGTGGTACACCGATCGGTGCTGCTTGCTGACCCGCCCAACCGGTACACCCCGCTCGTTGTACACGTACCGACCTTCCGGATTTCCGACAATATCAGCAACGGTCGTAACAAGGGTGTCGTACGGTGTCTGTGGCGGTCTTGCAAGAACGCGAATCGGGAGCACGCCGGCCTGTGCCGGAAACGTGCCGGGCAGGTGCACGAGCGTCGTTCGGGGCGGAGCATGGTATCGATAGATTGTTGAAAATAGCTGGTGCGAAATTGCCTGATAGACAGACGGAGCAATGACGTAGGTCAGGAGGATACCTCCGATCACGACACAGGTGCCGACAACCCCTGTTACCTTATTCCGCATCCCCCTCAGTATACGACACCGCCCTACGAGAGGAAGTAGTGCTGGTACCGATCCGCATGCTTTGCGATCATGGCGGTTCCCTTCGCGACAACGACGGTCGGGTTCTCCGGCACGGTCACCTTGAGGTTAATCACTTCTTCAATCTTCTTGGAGAAGGTGTAAATGGCCGGTCCGCCGCCGACAAAGTAGATACCGTTCTGTTTCAGATCAACGAGCACCTCAGGAGAAGACCGCTCAACAAAGGTTCTGATGTGCCCCGCTATCTGCTCCATGCGCGGGGTGATGTAGCTGATGACCTCGCTGAACGAAACTTCAACATCAAGCGGCAGACCGTTCTCACTGTTCCGGCCCGGAACACGAAACGCTTTCTGTTCCTCGGTCGCCTGCATGACCGCTATTTTTAAATCCTCGGAGACGCGGGACCCGACAACGAGCCGTTTCTTTTCCCGCAGCCCTTCAGCGATCGCCTCGTCAAACGCATCCCCGGCAATCCGTATACTGTCACTCGCCACCACCTCACCGCCGGCAAATATCATTGTGTCACTCGTTCCGCCGCCGACGTCAATCACCATAAACGCTTCGTCGTCATCAAGATCAAGATCCATGCCGACCGCGGCGGCAAACGGTTCGTAGACAATGTGTACCCGACGGGCACCTGCATCCATTGCAGCGTCCCGCACTGCGTTAATTTCTGTCTGCGAGGTCTTGCATGGAATGCCGACCGTGACGACCGGTCCGAGAATCTTTGGCGATGTCTCCTGCACTTTTCGAAAAATATGCTCAAAGAGCTGTTCGGTCACCTCGTAGTCATCAATGACCCCCTGCCGTATCGGCTGTACCACTTTAATATGATTCGGCGTTCTGCCGGTCATGATCCTCGCTTTTTTTCCGATCGACACTACCTGATCGGTCTGTGTATTCACCGCAACGAGCGTCGGCTCCCGGAGGATAATTCCCTGCTTATCCACATAGACGACCGTTGTCGCCGTTCCGAGATCAATGCCGACCCGATTGGTAAAGGTATCGAGCCATGACACCGGACTTTTTTCTTTCTTCTTGCCGGGAGACCCCTTGATGACCCGGTTGATAAATCGGTCGAGCCGGTCGGAAACGGGCGCGGGTGTGTCGTGCTGTTGCTCCTCATTCATACGCCAATCCTCCTACAAATCCTGCACTTTTTTCTCCCGCATGTCGTCAATTGATTCGTTTGCCTTGTCGACAAGTATTTGAATATCCTTCTTGGCACGGAACGATTCATCTTCGGACAAATCCCCATGCTTCATGTCAGAGAGCAGTTTCTCTCTGAGACTGCGAATTGACTGTTTTGCTTCTTCTGCATGCTTGTTGACCAACCGGGCGAGCAGTTCCCGCTGTTCACCGCTCATCTCCGGTACGACGACGCGAACTGACGTTTCCGCAGGGGCAATCGTGACCGACTGCACCTGCTCGCGAAGTGCGGATTCAATCTGCGGTATCAATGACTGATCGAACGGGGTGACCAGGAGAGTCGTCGCCCCCTCTGCTGACACCGTTGCACAGTGCGTGAGTGCGACCGTCGCACCGTATGCCTGCACCTTGACCTTTGCGACGATAGCCGGCGTTGCACGACCTGATTGCAGTGCGGTATATTCATCCCCCAGCCAGTCGATAATCTCTTTTTCCCGTTCAGAAAACTCTTTGGTGACGGCACTCATGTCCACCACACTATATCACAACAGCCCCCTCCCGCTACACAAAGGCAAGGGTCTGCACCGTCGCTTTGTGCAGTGCACCTCCCTGAATACCGGCACGCAGGTGATCCGCCGCCTTTCGGGCTCGCTGCACCTCGCTCTGTCTCCCGTCAATAATCATTTGGTGGAGGTGCTGTTCGAGATTTTGCAAAAGTCCGAGGATTTTGATGTGTCGAACCCCTTCCCCCTCCTCCCACACGGTGTCAATCAGGGCAAGCCGATCCTTCACCGACGATTGGAGAAATGTTTGAAACGTTTCAGAGACTCCGTCAACAGACTGACCGACCTCAACAACGAAGCAGCGGGAACAGAGTGTTTCGAGCAAGTCAGTACCAAGCGGCATGCAGAGAAAAAAGTGGACATTCCGCCGCATCTCTTCGAGCACCTTCAGGAGTGCGTTTTGCGCCTGATGCGTCACACCGGGGACCCGCACAACAACCTTCCTCGTATCAGCACCGACTGACTGCGTCGCATACTCACTCAGTGATCGAATATCGTCGACACCGATCGGCTTCTCTGAGCAGAGTGTGTAGAGGTGCTCGCTGCCGGAGCAGATCTTCTCCGGCACGTCACCGAGAATAATGTATGCGTGATGTTTCGGCTGTGCGATGATCCGTTCAATCATCTCCATACACACCTACTCAAGATTCACCTCAACATCCGAGACCTCAACCGTCTCAGGCTCAAACACCTTGCACCGACTGAATGCTGATGCGATGACATCAAGCATATTCGTTGTGCTCTCTTCCGTTGCAACGGTCGTGCCATGTGCTGCTGTCAGAGCGGCATCCATTTGTTCCGTGACCGACTGCACTGCCGTTTCAATTTCCGCTTCGTCAACCTGCTGCCGCACTAACTGCTCTTTTACTGTCTGTACAACGATGGCTTCGTAGAGTGACTGCGGTGTCCATACCGTGCCGTCAAGATTCGGTGCATCGCACTGAGAGAGGTGGGCGAGCACCCGCTCATCAACGACACCGGTGCACCGCATACCGCTCGGGAACGCCCAGGTCGGGTAGTTTCTGACCTGTGCTTCTTCACACTCATCCGTCCGGCCTGATCGATCCGGCGTTGAGCATTCAACGTACGGGAGTTTCTTTGCTGCACCGCCAAACACCGTTTTCTGCTCCCCGCAGAGCGGACACCAGAATGCACCGTAGAAGATGACACCTCTGTCCTGCATGCAGGCAGCGAGTGTTTCATACGCTTCCCGCTTCGGTGCTCCCTGCTTATGCAGATACCACATGCCGGAGATGACAAAGATGATGACCGCAATGAGTATCAGTACCCCGCGAATGACTCCTCGTTCCATAGATATGCTGAGTATACCACACCCCGCTATTGCGTCAGGATCGCCTGCTTATGGAAATCAAGGTGACCGGTCTGAATACTTCGCCCGATACCCCGGATGACCGCGTGCTCGGGATCATTTGCAACCTGTACGGGCACGTTGATGTGTTTTTCAATTGCAACGTCAATGCCGCGCAGCTTCGCCATGCCGCCGGTGAGGACGATACCGCGGTCGATAATGTCGGAGGTGAGCTCCGGCGGTGTGCTCTGAAAGACCGATTCGATTGTTTTCAAAATACCTTCCACTTCTTTGTATATTGCGTCGGCGATGTCATTTGAGGTAACGACGACGACACGCGGCAGACGGCTTTGCGTGTCATTCCCCTTCACCTTGAGCTCTGCAGGGCTCTGATCCGTGACAACCGATCCGACCTTCTCCTTCACTTCCCGCGCAGTCTCTTTGCTGATGAACAGCTGGTGCCGTTCCTGTATGTACTGGACAATTGACCAATCAACATCATCACCCCCCACCTTTATCGTACTGCTGCTGCTCATGCCGCCGAGTGAGATGACGGCCGCTTCGGTGAGACCTGCACCGATGTCAACCACCATACGACCGCGCAGCTCATCCCGCGGTGTCCCGATGCCGAGTGCCGCAAGAATAGCACTCTTCTCGGCAAACACATTCCGCACTCCCGCCCGCTTACATGTCTGGATCACCGCCCGTTCTTCCATGCTCGTCGTGTTTGTCGGCACGTTCACGAGCACGTCATGCCGAAGCACGCTGAACGTGCTGAAGAGTCCGTACGATCGTTTCAGACCGCTTCGTAGGTATTGCTCGGCAATCCGTTCGTCCTGCACCACCCCGTTACTGAGCATCGGTGTAACCACCACGCCGTCAATTGTCCGCCCCTCCATTTCTTTCGCATAGTTTCCCATGCACAAAAGTTCTTTGCTCTTTTCATCAAGTGCGACAACACTCGGCTCATCAAAGACAATCCCCTTGTATGGCACGAATATTCGTGTTCGAGAGGTTCCAAAATCAACGCCGACATCGCGGGAAAACGAGAAAATACTCATATATTTACGTCACCGTCATTGTATCACAGGGCTTTTTTGCATCGTATACTGCACCCCTATGCGGTCCCTCGGAGATAGCCTCCAGACATTTCTCGAAAACAAGAAAAACCCGACCTCGCAACGGGCACACCTCGTGCAAACGATCTGCGACACCCTGTTCAGCGACAAGGATTTCAAAAAAATACTCGGGCAGACACGACAGTTCACCGTCGACGAAATCCGTGACATCTTTGATCAGGCACGCTCTTGGAACGTCAACCCCAAAGCCCTCTTCTGGAAACTGGTGCGGGAAAAACAGAGAACAATTAAAGAACAATTAAAACCATCGGATCAATCATCTAATGTTTGACAGTGAAAGCAGGTGTTGTATCATTTTGCACTGGAAAAGACTGCACCGCGAATCCGACAAAATCTTCCTCAAAAAAGAAAGGCTCGTACATCGTACAAGCCTTTTTGAAGCATAGAGATCATGATCTCAATCGGATTGAAGTATTGCTGATCCGTATAGGTGTGTTGTGTAAAAAAGAGGTTTGTCCTGGCGATTCTCGTCAGTCAACTCGGCAAGAAGCAATAATCCGCGTGCCGGGTCAATCTCAACGATGAGGGAAGATTTCCCATCCCCGACCGTTTTATTCCAAAACGGGTACGACGTGCTATCTGATACAAGTTGACCGTCAAAGAAGATTCTTCGATCACCAATCTCAAAGACCAAGGAAGTAAAGGTGGTCTCATCTTCTCCTCTGAAAAAATCTTTCTCGATTTTTCTTGCGTCGTTCTGCTGAAATGCCCATCTCCCGGTGTAGGCGATGCGAACCTCTTCCACCCCGTCGGGAAATGGTACTTTTCTGCTCCCTTCTTCCTGTGTTACCAGTTCGTCTGCGAAAAATGTTCTGTTTTCGCGGAGTGCTATCTGTAATCTGATGATAGTCCCTCCCACTTTTGCCGGAGGCAAACTTTCCCATCTTCCTACAGCCAAACCAGAATGTGCCAGAGGCAGCCAGCCACCGTAGTAAACATCTCCCGACACCTGATCGTCGGTCGGTCCCTGCGGACTTAAGTTTTCGCAACCAGTAATTATGATCGCGATGAACATACCAAACACGACGCTCTTCATGTTGTCCTCCTCGGACTTACGTTAAAAGAAAAGAGGGTCTTCGCAAGAAGGCATCCTCAACTCATTGTATGATAGAATATTTGGTCGATAATAGCAATAAGAAATGTTCTAAGTTCAAGAAACTAACCCGACAACTCGTGCGACACTGGTCATATACCC
>JAPPJI010000027.1 GCA_028820405.1 Candidatus Kaiserbacteria bacterium | reverse complement strand
TTCGTGTCATGGCTGACTTTCCTAACGAGGACGACGATGTTTTGATCTCCGCCTCACTGGTAGAAGCGGCAGAAGCACGAGAGCAATCGCCTGCCAAAGGCGATGGCAAAATGGTCATCGGTCTCGACATTGCGAGGGCTGGATCAGACAACACTGCATGGGTACTGCGGAAGGGAAACTATGCCCGAGTTCTCATGGTAAAGAACGGACTCGATCTGATGCAGACTGTCGGTCTCACGATGAAGTTCCTGCAAGATTTTCCCAGTGCAGTGGTTCACCTCGACCTCGTTTCACTCGGATCGGGAGTGTTCGATCGGCTGCGGGAAACTGAATATGCCAGAAGGGTCTTTGGTGTGGGCTTTGGTGAGAAGGCACAGGATGAAAAGACGTATAAAAATCTGCGGGTAGAAGCGTACGACCAAACCCGTCAGTGGCTGAAACATGCGTGCTTGGAAAAGTCGCCGTACTGGAAAGAGTTATGCATCCCGCACAAAACGTTTGATAGCAGCGGTCGCCTCGTTCTTGAAACCAAAGAGCAGATCAAGCGGCGAGGATTTTCCTCACCCGACGTAGCAGATGCCCTGTGTTTTACGCTCACCAGAAAACTTTCCAGCGGCGGTCTCACACGACCGACCTTTATAGATGAGCGTGCCCTCGACCTCTTTGGAGTGTAAGATTTGGTGTGTAAGAGCCGTTATGATGAATAGTATGAATAATGCCGTAATGGAAAAATTACTGGAACACTTTGCTATTGATGCAGAGGATTTTGAAAAATGGCTCGATGATGAGAAGCGATCGGCGACCCGTAAAGCATTAGAGCGATCGAATGACTTGTACCAAGCCGTGAGCACGATTTCTGTCTACGAACAGTTACACGGGATGGCAGACCGAGAGGGAAGTGCGGACAGCGTGCTGCAAAGTCGGGAAAGGTACGAGAAGTTCTGCAAAGATTTTGTGTCAGAGTAAGGAAACTGTATCAAGCATCCTCTGGTTAGCAATTGTGTCGAAGCAGGCAAGGGCAGTGAAAACTGCTTCGTTCGCCATTACCGAAACTGGATGCACTGTTCCACACGGGAAAGTTCCAGTTGATGATACCTCCCCTGATACTCTCTCTGTTTCCGTAAATGTCCGCCAGAAGGGAAGCATACCTCGCTTCAAAAGTTTTTCCTGTCAACGGAACGACAACGATACCCGCTAACACTCCCAGAATTGCAACGACAACGAGGAGTTCGATCAGGGTAAATGCTTTATTGTGCGAGGTCATCGCAGGTGATCAGATACTTGTAGGGAAGGGAAGGGGGCATGGCGTAAAGTTCTCACTCCTCATTGTATCTGTGATGGTACAAGTTCTGTTGTGGTGTCTTGATAAGTTTGTATACAAACCGTTTATGATGAGCGGGAGCGAAGGGGAAACTTGCGTCATTTTCTACTACACTATTCTATACGGAGGAAAAATGGTATCAATTTCCTACGTCGGGTAATATCCGTTACCCGATGTAGAGCAGGGTTTTCAGGGGAAAAACACTATACTATTGCGTAGGAAAGAAAAGAGCATGCTTGTCGGGGATTTTCATGCATGCTATAAATACCTAGGCGGTGTTCTACACTATCTACACTAATTTACCAGAGAAAGGGCACGGGTTTGAAAAATGAGAAGTTTTACGTTCTTGTAGAGGAAGGTGAGGACAAGGTTTCACTGCGAGACCTTGCCACCACAATTGTGATGGCGGTTGCGATGCTGGGACTTATCCTGCTGTTTCAGGTTGTAAAAAACCTGCACTGATCCACGGGAGGTTCCGCTGTTCCTCTCGTTTCGTCCCGATCCTACGGTGCCCGCCGCCACCACGGGACGATAAAAGGAGGGGCAGACGCACAATCTGCTCCTCCTATTTTTTCATTGTGAGGCGGTGTGAGAGATCAATGCCTTGACCGCATCTCTAACTTTTTCTACACTATATCTACCCCCTCCCCTTGTCCTCTCGGGGATGGTACGACGGAAAGTGAAGGGTCATCTTTGACCACAGCCGTTATCGGCATGAGCACTGTTTCAGTCCTCACTATCCTTGCCGTCTGGCGAGCCATCGTTGCAACTTCCCGCATCGGTGGCTCATTTTTTCTCCCGCAACCGTTTTCGCATTGCGTAGATGGCTTTCTTTGATGCCGCCTTCCGCTTTGCCGATGCCCGCTTTGGTGCACGTTTGCCATCCACAAATCGATAGGAAAATCCTTTGTAGGACTTGAAGCCGTACACGCCGCCACAGATGTTCCATATGGTGGACGGCACGCATCCTTCTTTCTGCGACGCTCGCAACACTGATGGAAATCGAGCGACAACCTTTCCTGTCTTTGGGTCAACCTTTTCAACGGGACGACCGCTCTCCTTTGCTTTCATCGTTGCGGAACGACGCTTGCCACGTTCACCTGTAAGGGTGGGTATATAAATCCAGCATCCCTTTTTCTCACTGTACGCCTGCGTAAAGCCACGCTTGTTTGGTCGTTTTGGTTTCATATGTTTTATACTATACCGTAGGAACACTAGAAGTTCAGCCCTTCGAACACCTGCTCACTCTCTTTTTCCAGACCTTCGAGTTCCACGGCAGTTGTGTAGCGGCGAACAGATGAGATGCTTTTGTGTCTCGACAATTTACCGACCTTCAAGAGGTCTCCCTTGAAAGCACGTGCCAACGATGAGATGTGTCCATGACGAATGCCGTGTGCAGACACCCGTCGGTTCGCACGGGGAGCCGTTCGAGGTTTTCGATACTTCACCCGACCTTCACGTTCAGCGGTAACCTCACCAGCACTTTTTTCGCTCACCCCGCTTTCTATCAGGCACTGCTGGATGATCCGACGCATACCGTCGGTTGTCATATGCCGTCCCTTGCTGGTCGTTCGCTGACTGTGAGAAGGGAATAGAGCACCATCTTTCAGACCGCTGGTTGCCACATGGTCGTTGATAGCGATGCGTGCTTTTCTGTTGAGCACCATCGGCTCGGTATCCCGTGATCCCTTTTGCTGGACATGCAAAATACCTGCGGGATCAAAGTGTCGTACTTCGAGGCGTACCAATTCGATGCCCCGCAAACCATGCAGGAGGGCGAGCGACAGGATCGCTTTCAGGCGAGCATCCTCCTTGCTGTTTCCTAGTGATCGCAGGAATGATGCGACCTTTTTCTGCTCTCGCTGGGACAGACCGACCCGCAAGTGCTTGTTATGGGTGGGGATGGATGATGTGCCAACGGTGATATCTTTGGTGAGAATGCCGAGGTAGTGGAGTTCACGGAGGAATACCCGTGCCACTACCAACCTTTTTCGCTGGGTGGAGGCGGATACGTTCGAGTGCTCGACAAGCCACTGTTTGTAGGTGCGGTAGACATGGCTGTTCCAGCCCACTCGGTTTCCAAAGTCGGTGAAAGGGGTGATGTGCTTGGCATAATCGATTTTTGTCGCCTGCGTTGTATCAATGCCTTCGAGCACCTCACGGGCAATGTCGGGGGTGATCACACCAGAGTGCTCACGCAACACCACTGTTGATGGCTTGTTTTGCGTGTTCTTACGTGTTTTCTTTGTGGTGCGAGAGGTTGACCGTTTCGTCGGGCGACGCTCCGCTGTGCCACGTTTATGTGATTTTTTATTCATGGTGTTTGTGGTGTTCCCGACCCGAGAGAATGTGGCACGTACGAGGTGCCAGACCTATATATTGTATACACTATTTTATAGGAAAAGTCAAGGGCTGTTTGTGAGTACATACGGATACGCCCCTTATTGTAAGCGGTAGAAAAAAAGGTTGTTTACAGAAACACGTCCTTGTTATATAATATATGTATGAATAAGGTTAGAGTGCTCGGCAATGGTGAGGTGATCCGTGAAGTTCCGTGCACTTCAAAGCAGGCGGTGTTTCTCTGGGGTAAGTTGCTGGAAGTATATGCAGGTGAATATGATGCGTACAAGAAAGAGGGTGTTTCATTACAGGTCGAGATGCGGAACACGAAGGGTGAGGTCGTTCGACGTGGTGATGTTCTGGGTAAAGACGTGTGGCACACACAAGAGGTTTGATTTACAATAGTAACAGCATGACCACCGTTGACTATTGCTTTCTTGCCGCAACGGCACTACCGCTCGTATATCTCGTTGTATAAGGAGGCAGCAATCGCACGAGAGATGCCAGATCGGTATTGAAAAAGAGTAGATCACTGTTTCGCCTGTCAACCACGGTGTTGTGTATGTTACATAGTGCAAGTTTTCAGCATCGCACGAGAGGTTCCCAGAGCGGTAAAATACGTGTTATTGCCATTCTAGCCGTCAACCACGTGCATTTGCATATACTGTTTTGCAAGTTTTCAGCACTGCACGATCGGTTGCATGAATATGGTGTGGCTTTGTGTATACCGTGTATAGATGTGTATAGATGCTATTTTGAAAAATCTATACACAATTTTGGCTTGTGAATACTGGATAGAATGTCATTGTGTATACTGTGTATAGACTTTTTATATACTTTTATAGAAAATAAAAAATAAGATGTAAGATGTTGCGGCTATTGGTTCGAATGATAGGATCAGTTTTTCGTTCTCTATCAAAAAACTGCAAAAAACCTATACACTCTATACACAAGCACAAAATATCCAGTAATGGCGTGGCAAATCTGTGTATAGATAGTAGAAAGTGGGTCTATACACAGTTTTCTGCAAAAGGTAGAGGGGGACAAAATATCCAGCAATATAAGGATATTGTTATGCCTACCTGTGTATAGCGTTTTTACACTTTTCTGCTACAAAGACCGTTTTAATGCGTTGCCCGCTATCATTCCTGTTTTTCGTTTCCACTCGATAGTTGCATAATTCACAGCGGAGTTCACCATTCCATTCGTTCAGGTTGCCAGAAAAATATAGGTTGTCGGGATTTCCTCCTGCGGTGATCCGTTTCCATTTTTCGTGATAAACGTCTTTGATGATACGTGATGCTTCAACAGACCAGTTCGTTTTCGCTCCACCCGCCTTTTCAATGCCGTAACCTTTGGTAGATGTTGATGCAATTCTGTCTTTTATCATCTTCGAAACAATTGCCGTGAGTGCTCCTCTTTTGAAAACAGAGCAGCCGCCATATTCATCAGTATCTTTTTCTAGTTCACTCTTTACGATCTCCGCAATCTCACCGAGTTGACCGTACGATCGACCGCTATAAATGATTTCCTTCCACCGAAACCGATCGTCTTGATGTAGGATTTTTGGGTCTGGCAGAAGGCGAATGATTTTGCCACCCGATTTTTCGTATGCAAGCATCAGTGAGAGCATCATCGGTACATGCTTTTCAAGCACCTTCATAATACTCGAATGATCAAACTTTCCGCTCAAAATGATAGGCATCACTTTGCGGAGATTCGATCTGCTGATCTTGCCGAGACCCTTTCCGTTTGAAGTGTGATATCTGGTCAGTTGTCGTCGAAACTTCTTTCGGTCGCCAAACTTTAAGTCGCTGTCAACGTAAACTTCATCCGCATCTTGGTTCCACAGGTTTGGATCGGTAACGGGGGTGTCGTTATCCTCCCGAGACAAATTGTCAATCACGTCGTAGGCGGTTTGTCGGCGGTTAGTTTTGTCGAGTTCAGTACGCTTTACGTGGATATTGTTTTCAAACCAGTCCTTCTCACTTCCGTCTACTATCCTTTTTTCAATCCAGCCACCGAGGATTGTCCTCACGAGAAGTGATTTACCCTGACCTGTATCACCACCGACAAAGATAATTGATCCGTCATCTCCGTCTGCCGTGAGTACTCTCGAAACAGCATACGGAAACCACTTTTCAAGCAGAGCAATCGCATGATTTTTTGTGTAGTGATCCGTCAGGAGAAAAGGTAAATGTTTGTACGCCTCTTCCGCACATTCACGAACGACCTTTGCAAACCGCTGCTCCAAATCTTTTCGTTTTGGTTTTGCGGGTAGTCGTTCGGTACACTCGTCCATCAGTTCTTTGATGGTTTTTCCGCCATAGACGTATTGATGTGTTCCCACTTCGTGGAGAATGAGATTTATACCGTCGCCCTCGCCGAGGTAGTCAATGACTGCCGATCTCATCTCATCGGTAACTTTTGAAGTGCTCGGTGCACCTTTTTTCCTGATCCTCTCGAATGCTTCTTGGCTGCTTTCATCAAGGTGTTCGTTGCGACGCAATTTTTCCAAAAGGGTTTCTTTGATACCGACGCAGGATGTCGCAGATGCGATCAGAGTGTTCAACAGTCGATACGCTTGGTTCTGTCCTTCGTTGCTCCGCATACGCTCGCCCGAGTTTACTATCGCTATCCCATCACCGATGTTGCCGACCAATGTTTCAAGTTTTTTATTCTTGAAAATGTTGCCGAGGGTTTCGCCATACTCGCTTCTGCAACGTTCGAGTTTCTCTCTGTTGATGCCTATGTAGGGCTGCTCACTTCCGATCCTCATGCCGATACGCACTTCAAGCGGTTCGAACAGGCGATAAAATGTTTCCGCCACCTCATCCTCTTTCGATGAAGGTAGTTGGTTGGCTGGGAACAGGTCGGTTCCTGTGTCGTCTTTCAGATCAATTCTCGGCTTTTTCGATCTAATTGGTTCCTCCCGCAACGGTTCGGCGACGTGCGGGTTCAAAGTCTCGTTGAGACGTGCAGCACTGGTGTACTTTTTATTGCAATGAGAACACCGCCACTTTCCTTTCAGTGCTTTATTCGCATGCTGCTGACAGATTTCGAAGCCCTCTTCTTTTTTGCAGAGCGGGCAGATCAACGATCCGCTCGGTGCTATGGAAACATTTTCTTTGTAAATGTCTTTCTCCTTCGAGGTGAGAACATTGATCTCATCAAGAAATGCAAGGGCGTCTGGGCTTGCAGTTTTGTCCTTTGGTTTTCTTGTAGCGTCAATCATACGCAAGTGCAGGCGACCAAACCTGAACACTCTCATTATGGCACACAAAGAATGTTCTGGTTCTATAATTTCCACAAAAAAGAAACACCCGCTTGCGTTCGGGTGCTCCTTTCAGTACGTGGACACACCAACACTCTGCTGGCAGCCCTGAAAGCCAACGAAGTATTCGTTGATATGGCTACGTACTCTGCTCTCCTGCTTTAACATACGGGTTTGGTCATACGTATGCCTAACTTTGAAAAAATTAGTTACAGAAAAAGACTTTTGATTGATGATACAAGGCGTACAGAATGTTCGTCTGTATCACCAACAGTATAGCAAAGCCCTGTAACCGCAGGAAGTTTCGCCATTCTACACTATCTGGTGTAATCGGTTTTTCTGTGGACAAGTTTCTTGACAGGGTCAGGAGGACAGCACTGCTGCTGCCTTCCGTCGTTCTTTCAGGTCGTTACGAAAAGCCCGATGCTCGTCGAGGAAGTTCAGGATATTGATGCAATGATCAATAACCTCTCGGTCAGGAATAACCCGTT
Source organism: Candidatus Kaiserbacteria bacterium (assembly GCA_028820405.1). Classification (GTDB taxonomy): domain Bacteria; phylum Patescibacteriota; class Minisyncoccia; order Phycocordibacterales; family JABAAK01; genus JAPPJI01. Next base: position 75 of record JAPPJI010000027.1, on the reverse strand, counting down.
CAATGTTGATCCATCCGTCCTCCGTCCGTTCGATAAAGCATTTTTCCGCAATGTGGAAGTTTCGCATATAACTTT